>JBBQXW010000349.1:0-7511 GCA_038209275.1 Chloroflexia bacterium
AAACCCCGCCGTGACAGGGACACATAAACAATTTTCCGCCGGGAATCCAGCTAACCGGGCAGCCCAGGTGGGTGCAGTTTACGGCAAAAGCGATAAACTTATCTTCACTTTCGCGCCGCAACCAGGCCGCCGTTTGTGCCGTCACGCCCGACCAGGCCAACGGCGAGGCATCGGCAAAAGAAACCTGAGTGGTGTCGCCGACCCGGAAGCTGGTAACTGCACCGACCGTGCGCCATACCTCCGGGGTGGGCTGAAACAAGGGCGCAACAATATAGGCTACTACCGGCGCGCCTATCAATAATCCGCTTACGCCGCCCAGCGCAAGGCTTATTTTGTTAAGAAATTTGCGCCGCGACAGCACTTCCGGCGATTCTTGCTGCTCCTCGCCTTTAGTCTCATAATGCCCCGCCACAGTCGTTTCAGGGGCAGTCGCCTGAAAGCTGCTCTGCTCATCGGCAGTTTTAATGTTTGTGTCTTTGCTGCTCATTCCGAAGCTCTCCAATCCAGCCGACGAGGGAAACTATAAACATTAACACGCCCACCGCCGATATAATTAAACTCGTCACTACGCCGAAGGCTAAAAATGTAATCGCCACGCCCATCACGACGGGCCAGTAGGTCGGGCGCGGTAACTCTTCGTCGTAAACGTGCCAGCCTGGTTTGGGCTGAAAAGTATGCCCGTGTACTGAAACGATGGTCGGTAATGCTTCAGTTGTCGTGGGCGCTTCCCCTTCTGAAGTAACATCTGGTACAGTTGGGGTTGATTCTATTTTGCTAACCTGTTGTGGTTGATTATTATTCATCAATCATCAAGCCTCCTCCGTTGGCGCACTAACCGCGCCGTTTAGCCTATCACTGCGGGTGGTTTCATTTTTATATTTTGCGCTGGTCTCCGCTTCGGTTTCACTAAACCAGCGCGCTAAAATTCCAAAAACAGCACACAGATAAAATGGGCCACCTAAAACCCACATAAACATTCCGCCGATTTGCTGATCCATCGCTACCGATAGACCCCACTCGTTCCGCAAAAATGGCAGCAGACCATATAAATCTATCGGCCTGGCGTAGCCCGGATAAAGCGGCGGCGCAAACGATAGCGCAACGCCCAGCAAACTGGTGACTACTGTCGCGGCAATAAGGTAAAAGATGGCCCGAAAATGGTCGAGCCGCCGCTCCGCTACCGGGTTTAGTATGGGCCACCAGAAAATCGTGGATGTCACCAGAAAACTCAAATGCTCGATGACATGCACCAGATGGCTTTCCAGCGTGCCTTCGTATAGCACTGGCAGATGCCACAGACAAATCGTGCCAATCCCCAGCAGCCATGCTACTAGCGGATAAGCCAATATCCGTTCCGTCCGTCCCACCCAGCGAATTTGCAAAGCCCGTCGCATCAGTTTTGGCGGCAAGCCTTTTATCAGCAAGGGCGGCACAACCAGCACCAGCAGCATGTGTTGCAGCATGTGGGCGCTGAACAGATAAGTATCGCCCAGCGTGTGCAACGGCGACACTAGCGCCAGCACTAGCACTACTATCCCTGCCCCGAACCACCACCACCTGCGTTTGGGACGGAACTGCTGAAAGGCCATGTAGCCAATCGTTAGCGAGGCACAGCCCGCCAGCACCGTCCAGTCCCATTGCCAGGTTTGAGTCAGTAGTTGCCCGGTGTCCATTAGAACGAAATCCAGCCTAGCGCGACTACTCGGTCAATTACCATCACCAGATATAGCACCGCCAGATATGTATTCGAGAACTTGAACAAGCGCCAGGCCCGAATCGCCGTGCCTTTCCGTAATAATCCGACTGCCCGGCTAACCAATAGCGTACCCAGGCCAACCGCCGTCACCAGATAGAGCCAGCTAAGAGCATTAACCGCAAAAGGAAGTATTGTTACGGCTACCAGCAACACCGCGTACAGCAAAATGTTCCAGCGCGTCACTTTTTCGCCGCGCACTACCGGCAACATCGGTACGCCCGCCGCCTCGTAATCTTCTTTCCGTACCAGAGCCAGCGCCCAGAAATGGGCCGGAGTCCAGAAGAAGATTATAGCGAAAAACAGCAGCGCTGGTAAGTCTAAGCGGCCTGTTACCGCCGCCCAGCCGACCAAGGGCGGTACAGCGCCCGCCGCGCCCCCAATTACGATATTCTGGGTGCTGGTGCGCTTTAGCCAGATAGTGTAGACAAAGACATAGAACAAGTTGCCTGCAAGCGCCAATCCTGCCGCCAACCAGTTTACCGTCAGGGCCAGTTGCAACACCCCCACAATAGTTAAGGCAATACCGAAAATTAAGGCGTTTTCCGGCGCAAGTTGGCCGCTGGCTACTGCTCGTCGCCGGGTGCGCCTCATTCGGGCATCAATATCGCGGTCAAGGTATTGGTTAATCGCGTGCGCCCCGCCCGTTGCCAGCGTACCGCCCAAAAGCGTCCAGCCAATTAAAGGCAATAGCGTCCCCTGAACCGGGTGCTGCACCGCCGCAATCAGCATCGCGCACAGCGTCGGTATCAGCAGTAGCGGTATCACCTTCAGCCGCATCAAGCCGAGATAAATTCCAAGTTTTGAGTTTTGAGTTTTGAGTTTTAAGTTATTAGTCACCGAACTCGCGTTCAATACGCCGACTTTGGGCCTTTGTACCTCTGGCTTTTCAACCTCTACTTCTAATTCTTTTCCAGAGTCACCACCATCCGACCCCGACCCCGAATCCAACTTGGAACCTGGAACCTGGAACCTGGAACTTTTCGCTGGCCCAATCCAGACGAAGGCGGTCATGACGACCAGGGTGGCCCAGGTTGCGGCGGCGAGTGCGAGGTGTGCGCCTTTCATGAATGGCGGCGCGCCTAGCCAGATGGTAAATGCGCCTACAAATACTTGTGAAATATAAATACCTGCCAGGATGCGCGTCGTGTTCATCAGGCGGCGGTCTTGGCGGCGGTTGCTGCGCCAAATCATTACCGCTACTACCAGTAGCAGCACATCGGAAAGCCCTACCGCCAGACGGTGTCCGAAGTTAATCCATTGTGCCGCCGTTTCCGGCAACAACTGGTTCTCGCCGCACTGCGGCCAGGCCGAACATGCCAGATTAGCGTCCGCCCCAATCACTGCCGACCCGGTGAACAATCCAACATACGTCCATAGCAGCGCTCCCAGCACTACTCCCCTCAACCACCGCTCTGAATTTTGAATTTCGGCCCGAAGGGTTGCCCTGTGGGTGAATTTTGAATTTTGAGTTTCTCCATCCAAACCTGAAACCTGAAACCTGGAACTTGAAACTGAAACTCTTGAGAAAAGCGCCAGCAGTACAACCGAGGCTAACAGCAGCATCGAGTTGCCCATATGGGCGGCGACCCAGGTGTGGTCGAGGTGCAGCAGGACGGTGATACCGCCCAGGATGGCCTGACCGATGTAGGTTACTGCCGCTAATATCGCCATCCACATCAGGCGGCGCGGTTGGCGATACCATAATAAAGTTGTGCCAACCGTAATCACCATCAGCCAGCCGACCAGAAAAGCAATTAGTCGGTGATTCCACTCAATTAGTTCGTGATATTCCAGATTGGGTATTAGTTGTCCGTGACACATCGGCCAGGAAGCGCCGCAGCCCTGCCCCGACCCCGTCACGCGCACCAATCCGCCCAGCACAATCAGCAGCCAGATTGCGCCCGCCGTTGCCAGCGTCAAACGCTGATACCAGCGTAGCGGCAATCGCCATGCCATTACTGCCCGTAGCAGATTAAATTTTGTCGGCACTTTCGCTTCTTTTAGCAGCACGTTCTAAACCTTCCTAATTGATTGAGCTTCTCCAAATTTTGGTTTTTTGCAAAAAACCAAAATTTGGAGAAGCGGAACTTTCGAGTCTTGAAAATTTTTTGCAAAAATTTTCAAGACTGAGAGAAGAATGGTATCAGGTAGATTAGTGAGAAAATTACTACCCACACTACATCTACAAAGTGCCAGTACCAGGATGCGGCGGTCAGCGCCGACGAATGACCGCGCCGGAAATCGCCCAACATTCCCAAAACCGTGAAAATGCTGAGAACAATCAACCCGGCGGTAACGTGCAAACCGTGAAAACCCGTCACGGTAAAGAAGGTCGTGCCGAACAAGTTGCGGGTCATAGTAATATTATCCGACAGTAGCTCGGTATACTCCCAGACTTGTCCGGCGATGAAGATAGCCCCAAACAGCACCGTTATCCACATCCAGGTGATGAACATACGGTGGTTTTTGCGGGCCAGGAAGCGCTCGGCAATAAAGATAGTGCCGCTACTGGCGAACAGAAAAAGCGAAAAGACGAAGGTTCGCGGCACGTTCAGTATTTCTTTGGCGTTCGGGCCTTGAATCCCCTTAACCTGATAGTAGATGTAGGCTATAATCAGCAGCCCAAAGAAAACTACTTCCGAGCCTAGAAAGCACAGCATCATCAGCTTCGTCCTGTCCATCAAAAGGCGCGGTACTTCCGGGCTTTTCGAGTCCATCGCCTCACGGTCTCTGGCACTCAACCCGGCTTGTTCGGGCTGAGTGCTAACCTGGGCCGGTTGCATTCTGGCTTCACTCATTCTTCGGTACTCCTTTGGCGGTCAGGTTCGCGCCGTTTCCAGTCGGGGTCTTCGGGATGTTTCAAGTCCCACAAAGGCCGCCGTCCGCGAATCGGTGGCACCTGATCAAAATTATAGACTGGTGGCGGCGAAGTGGTGGCCCATTCCAGCGTCCAGGCATCCCAGGGATTATCTCCGGCCTCTTTGCCCCGTACCAGACTAATTATCACGTTTATAATCAGCACCAGCACCGAGAAAGCCAGAATAAACGCCCCAATCGTCGAAATCAGGTTCATTAGTTCCCAGCCCGCGAATTTGGGGTAAGTGTAGACCCGGCGCGGCATCCCTGCCACTCCGAGAACGTGCTGGATAAAAAAGGTCATGTTAAAGCCGATAAAGGTCAGCCAGAAATGCCATACCCCTAACTTTTCGGATAACATCCGTCCGGTCATCTTTGGGAACCAATAGTACGTGCCTGCCATCACCGCGAAATACGTGCCACCGAAAAGTACATAGTGCATATGTGCAACTACATAATAAGAATTGTTCGACTGCCAATCAATCGGCACTACCGCAAAACTCACCCCGGTAATGCCGCCTATAGTGAACAATAGGAGAAAGGCCGTTGCGAACTTCATTGAAGTGGTAAACCGAATCTTCCCACCTATCATCGTGGCGCACCAGTTGAAAATCTTGATGCCAGTTGGTACGGCAATCAAAATACTGGCAGCTCCAAAGAAGAAGTTCCAGACCGGGCCGAGGTCGGTTGTCAGCATGTGGTGTCCGTAGACCAGCAAGCTCAGAAGCAAAATCGCTACGGTTGAACCCGCTACAAACGAATAGCCAAAAAGCGGCTTGCGCGAGAAAACCGGGATTACTTCGGACAGCATACCGAAGGCTGGCAGCACCATAATATACACTTCGGGATGCCCGAAAGCCCAAAAATAGTGTTGCCATAGCACCGAGTCGCCGCCGCCCTGTGGTCGGAAGAAGTGGGCGGTCAATTGTCGGTCTGCCAATAACATAACCAGGGCCGCGTTCAGGGGCGGCAGGGCCAGAATGAGCAGAAAGCCGTTGATAAAGGTCGTCCAGACAAACATCGGCATCTGGGTCAACTTCATGCCAGGGGCGCGCATGGTCATGATGGTGACCACGAAATTGATACCACCCGCCAGCGAACCGATACCCGTTACCAGCAGACCGAGCGCCCAGTAATCTACTCCCAGGCCAGTCGCGTAAGGTTTTTCGCTCAAGGGGGCATAGCTAAACCAGCCTACATCCGGCGCGCCACCCGATACAAAGCTGTAGTAAAGCAGCAAACCGCCCAACAAAAACAACCAGTAGCTCATTGCATTTAGCCGGGGAAAGGCCATATCGGTTGCGCCTATCATCAGTGGCACCAGATACACGCCAAACCCGATTAATAGTGGCATAACCACCAAAAAGACCATGGTGGTGCCGTGCATCGTAAAAAGCTGGTTGTAAACGGCAGGCGATAGAAAGGTATTATTGGCTGAACCAAGCTGGATTCGCATCAGCAGGGCTTCAATGCCACCTACCAGCATAAAAAAGCCCGAAGTAAGTATATAGAGAATACCCAGCAATTTATGGTCAACCGAAGCTACCCAGGTCAGCAGCCCGGATTGGTCAGTTATTTTGGGTAGTGGTTTTGTTGCTTCGGGTACTAACGGAATATTCGTCATTTTAAACTCTCCAGGTATGCAACTAGATTTCGCATATCTTCATCGTTAAATTGATAACCCGGCATCAAAACGCCCGGCTTGACGGCTTGAGGATTTTTAATCCATTTGGTTAAATTTTCCGGCGTATTGGTAGAAACACCCGCGCCAAAAGTTTTCCGCGCGCCAAAGTGGGTCAGGTTAGGCCCGACCTGGGCGTTGGCAGTCGTTCCGGCGATGGCGTGGCAGTTTACACAAGTATTATTCAAAAAGACCTGCTGGCCCTTCGCCGGGTCGCCGGGTGCCTCGGTCGCTACCGACTGCCCGGCTTGTTTTTGCTGTTGCAGCCACTGGTCGTATTGGTCTTGGGGTTGGGCGATTACTTGCAGCAACATCCAGGCGTGCGGCCCGCCGCAATATTGGGTACACGCGCCGTAGAACAACCCAGCTTTATCCGATTGTAGCCAGGTATAGTTAACATGGTCGGGATTTATCTGCATCTGGCGGCCCAACTGTGGCACCCACCAGCCATGAATTACATCGCTGGACTTAAACCGCACATACAGCCTTTGCCCGACTGGAATATGCAACTCATTGGCGGTTACAACATTATCTTTTAGATAGCGATATTCCCACCACCATTGATGCCCGATAACTTCCAGGTCAACTTCCTGGCCTGTCGGTTTAGCCGGGTCGGATGCACCCATTGTGGTAAAAGTTAGCACCATCAAGCCGATGCCCAATAGCAACGGGCCGGCTGTCCAGGCCACCTCCAATCGGAAATTTCCTGCCGATTGTATTGGTTCGGTATCATCTCCTGGTCGGCGGCGGTAACGTATAATTGCAAAAGTTACCAAACCAGCAATCAGCAAAAATACTCCCAGGCCGAGCAGCAATACAATCGTAAATACATCCGAAATAGGCTTCGCCAGGGGCGAATTAGGGTCAAATACTGAGCCAGATTCCATGATGCCTTCTTTCCATCAAATCTAGTCAAATTTAGTCTACTAAAAAAATTGGCATACTTAAATAAGAGGCTGATACCCTGGCTTTCGTTGCCATAATACCACCTGCTACTTCACTTCACGTCCCGCCGAGGACGTAATAGACTAAAGAACTAACCGAAAGTCTAACCCTGATGTTGAGCAGTCTTCGGTCAACCAATGAATTTACAGAATGTTCTAAAAGGTACAGTTCCCAGAACCGGGCAGAAAGTAGAGCGAATGTTATAAAGAGGTGGCGCTACGGCATTCAGGTCGAAAACTCGCCCAGATCACAGTAGAAACCAGTCAGGCCAGT
>JBBQXW010000350.1:0-7460 GCA_038209275.1 Chloroflexia bacterium
GAGCGTAGCTGGTAAAGCTATACGAAATGGAGCGAAAGAAACTTAAGGGTAAAAGCTGATGGTATACTCTGAGGAGCAGGAAGATTTAGGCCCGCCGGTGAGGGAACTACTCCAAACCGTCCGGCAAACCTTTGAGGAACATCAACATCAATTAGACCCCCAACTACAGACTGAGCGAAATGCAGCCGGGAAAATCTACTATGTCTCCGAAGCCCTTCCATTTATTGCTTATTGGCAAGGCAAACCAGGGACCGAGCGCCGGGATGAGCAAATAGTGGTCAGCCATAAGGGCTTTGAACGCGAACTTAAACTTTTAGGGCGAAAAGCGCTAAAACAATTTCTAGCCGGGCGAGGTCTCAAGAAGTTGAAAAACCGACAATTGCGAGAGTTGGTAGCCTACAGCCAGTCAAAAACACGAAAAATGGCGGATGCAAATAGTGTGTTGGAGCAGGCGCTACGGTTGCCGCGCACTTTCGAGCAGGAAGTGCCGGAAGATTATATTGACATCAATGGTCACATGAATATGATGTATTACACAATGATTTGTAATCAGGGGATGGGCCATTTGTTACGCGAAATTGGGCTGAACCGCGAATTGTTTCAGGTCAAGCAGCGTGGCATTTTCGCTTTGCGGCAGGTGATAAGCTACCTGAACGAATTGAAGCTAGGCGAGACCGTCGCGGTACATTCGGGGTTGGTGGCCTACGACACCAAGCGTTTTCATCTGATGCACTATCTGGTTAATCTGACCCGCCCCGGCGTAGCCTCCACTGACGAGCGTGTCGGTATGTACATTGACCTGACCGCCCGCAAATCCACTCCGTTCGAGCCTGAAATTCTTGCCCGCCTCGAACAGCTTTACAATTCGCACGCGGCCCTGAACTGGCAGCCGGAATTGTCGGGGGCGATTAAGTTGAAGGGGAAGTAGTTTTCAGTCGTCAGTTTTCAGTCAAGGGGAAATACCACTATGTTTGATTACTCAATCGTCTTTAAATCGTCTGAAGGTCAGGTGCAATAATAGCTTATTATGATGTTCGGTTACAACAAAATTACTATTCCTTGCGCGGCACCTGGCAACCCGGCTATCTGGCCTACACGCTCGGTAAACTCATGTTACTGCGGTTGCGCGAAGATTTGCAGGCCCGCGATGGCGCTGACTTCAACCTGAAAGCTTTTCACAACGCCTGCGTCGGCAACGGTGCGCCGCCCGTCCCGCTCTTGCGCCGCAAGTTGCTGGGCATCCAAGACAGGCGGCTACTTTAAGCAGATTGGAGATGAGCCAGAAATGGAAAAAATTGAGTTGGATGTGTTTTCCAGAGCAAGTAATATGCCCGTCATGAAATTGCCTACAAGAAGTTTTCCAGGTGTACTTATTCAAGGCGACTCTTTAAGTATTCTATACAACAGAGCAAAAGAACTATATGACTTGTGTGAAGCAAGCGGGTTGAAAAGAGTACAGACGCTCGATGACCCCGACGGGCCATTAGACCTGGCTTTTGAGCTTGTAGAGCTTTTAGGAAAATATGTGGCCCATTATGAAGAAGTGCTACAGAGTTACAATATGAGACTTCCCTATAATGGGCCGCTTATTAGTAAAGATGAGAATGAAGAAATTAATTCTTAAAGCTCTAATAAATGATGTCTATACTACCGTGATAAACTTTAACAAAACAAACTAGGTATAGTGGTAGGGGCGAATCGCATAAGCCCGTTAGACCCGGCACAGCGTTCAAGGGCGTATGCGATTCGCCCCTACCACAACCATTGCCAATACACCGATTTAATAATTAATGTTCATCAAGGCGGCATAGACAATAACGCGCCAAGTCAAATTCAAGTTATTTCCTGCTCCACAAGTAACGCATTTCTTCGCAGCTTGCCAGCAACCGCTCAAGTGTGCCTTCGGCCTCGATTTTACCATCTTTGAGGACGACAATCCAATCAGCCTGACGCAAGACGGCTTCGCGGTGCGAAACTACCAGGTAGGTTGCGTTATGCTGTTGCTCAAAGATGCGCTTCCACAGCGTTTGTTCGGTCTCGACATCCAGCGCACTCGATAAATCGTCGAAGACCAGCAGTTCGGCTTCGCGCACAAACATACGGGCGGCGGCGCTACGCTGAATTTGCCCACCCGATAATTTCACGCCTCGCGGCCCAACCAGCGTATCCAGCCCATCTTCCAGTTCGGCTAAATCGCGCCCCATCACACTCAGGTGCAGAGCGGTTTGCAAACGGCTGGCAGTAGCCTCGGCGGGCAGGCCAAGCAAGATGTTGTCACGCAACGATTCGCTGAACAGGCGCGGCACTTGCCCGGTGTAGGCGCTATGCGGTGGCGTGAAAAATTCGGCGGGTTGCTCAATGGGTTGCCCGTTCCAGCGAATTTCGCCGCCATCTTTGGGCAAAAGGCCGAGCAACGCCCGCACCAGCGTAGTTTTCCCCGAACCAATCCGCCCAGTGACAACCGTAAACGAGCCGCGCCGCAAATTCAAATTAATTTCGCTAATCCCGGCACTGGTATTGGGATAGTGATAATTTAAATCGCGTACTTCCAGCCGTTGCAATCGCTCCGTTTCGTCTGGAACAGGCGCGGCTACGGCGGGCGCTTCGCTTTTGAAATAAAGCGGATGATGCTCGACCACTCGCGACGGCGGCAAATCCTGCAATAAACCAGCCATTCGCTCTAACGAAACTCCCGTCCGTTTGTGCTGGGCCAACATTCCGCCGAAGAAGAACAAACCCTGGCTGATACGCGGCAAATAGGCTACAAAAAGGGCAAAATCACCAACGGTAAAACGGCCTCCCTCGATAGCCTGGGCGGTCAGCAGCAAAATCAGGCCGGTACTGACGCTGGCGATATTCTGGGTGAGCGATTTCAAAATTTCGGTCAGCAAGCTATCGCGCAAAGCCGCTTTGCGCCGGGTTTCGTTCAGGCTGGCGAAACGCTGGATGACCGGCCCTTCGGCGGAAGTTACCTTGACCACCTGCACCGCCCCGAAAATCTCGCCGATAAAATCGGTAATCCGCCCAGTGGCCTTGCGATTAAGGCGGCGATAGCGCCGGATTTTGCTGTTGAGCAACCGAGCCAGCACCACAATTAATGCCAGTGGTATCAGTAAGGTCAGCGTGATTAGCGGGCTGATGCTGAACATTATTATCAGGGCGATAATATTAAACAGGGCCACCCCGCCGCTATCCACGAAAAACTCCAGATAGCGCACCGTTTCGATTACATCATCCCGGAAATGGTTAATCGCTTCGCCGGGCGAATCGGGCAAAGCGGCTGCGCCGGGTCGGTCTAAAAGGGCCGCCAACAAATTGCGCCGCAACAGGGCTTCCAGCGAAAGATAGTAGGTACGCCAGAGATATTCGCCGCCAAAAAATATAAACATCCGAGTCAAGTCGCTACCGACTATCAGGGCCAACACGCCCCAGATATTTAGCTCCGCCGGGGCGCTGTTGCTCAACACATTGAAAAACTCGCGGATTGCCAGCCCGGTAGCAAGCGGTATCACGTGCATCAAAGTCCAGATGACAAAGTTAAAGCCGAAGAGCCAGGGCCGATAGCGCACCAACTGTCCGATAGATTGCCAGGTTTTCATTAAGCCAGTGCCTCCTCAATGCCAGTTTGCAAAAGCTGATAAAAGCGCGAACGCGGGTCACGGGCCAATTCTTCGCGTGGGCCATATTCGATAATCCGCCCGTTATCCAGAATCATAATCTCGTCGGCCTGTTGCACCGTCGCCAATCGGTGAGCAATGATAATGGCGGTGCGATTGGTCAACAGCTTGTTCACGGCCTGCTCAATTACCTGTTCGGTGGCGGGGTCGAGCCGCGAACTGGCTTCATCCAGAATAATCAGGCCGGGATTTTCCAGAAAAACACGGGTGAAAGCCAATAGTTGCGCCTCGCCCGCCGATAAGCCCGTGCCGCTTACCTTTAATTCGGTATCCAATCCCTGTGGCAGCTTGCTGTACCAGTCCCATAACCCAAGTTCGCGCAGCACCGCCAGAATCCGCTCATCCTCAATCGCCGGGTTAAACAAGGTCAGGTTGTCGCGCAAACTCGTGTGAAAAATTTGAACTTCCTGCGTCACCATCGCCACGCGCCGCCGCAATTCTGCCAGTTTAGCTTCGCGAATATTCACGCCGCCTAGCCGGATAGTTCCCTGGCTGGCCTCGTAAAGCCGGAAGAGCAAACGGCTGGTGCTGGTCTTGCCACTGCCGGTGCGCCCCAATAAACCCAGCGTTGTTCCCGGTTTAAGTCGAAAATTCAAATCCTTGAGGACTAAATCCAATTCGTTATAGCCAAACGAAACTCGCTCAAACTCAACCGAAAGCGGGCCAGAAGGTATTGGCGCGCCCGGCCCATCCTGGATACGGCTCTGGGTAAAATAAAGCTCCTGCACCCGGTTAATTCCAGCGCTGGCTTTTTGCAAATCCTGAATTTGCCGAGTCATCTGCTCTAGTGGGGTACGCAGCATTTCGGTATACTGAAAAAAGAGATAGACCGTCCCCAGCGTAATCGCCCCCAGGCTGAACAAATACGCCCCGGCGGAAAAAACCAGTACGTAGCTGACCATAAACATGGCCGTCGTGATAACCCACATGGTCGAGAACATTATTCCGCTGCGACGACTACGCTTGAAAAGCTGTCCTAATGCACTGTGCAACCCGCGCATGGTATGCTCGGTTGCGCCGCTAGAGCGAATGTCCTCTGTGCCGCCCAGCCGTTCTTCGAGAAAGCTGAAAAGATGGGCTTTAGCCTTGCTTTCTTCGGTCAGGGGCGGAACCGCCAGATTGCGGGTGTAATTGAGGATAAAAAGGGCAAAGACTGAAAAAAGGGTCAGGGCCAACCCGATGCGCCAATCCTCGCCCCATAGCACCACCAGCACGCCACTCAGCAAAAGCAAATTGCCCAGCACCTGAATGACGAATTGCGAAAAGAAAGTCGCCATCGCGGTAATATCACCATCAATCCGCTCGATTAATTCGCCTGGCGTGTGTTCGTTGTGAAAAGGCATATCCAGCCTCAAACAGTGGTCAGCCAGGTCAATTCGCAGCGCGTTGGTGGCCGTCCAGCCCACATTTTCACTGACGTAAGTTGCCACTACCGCCAGCACCTGTGTCACCAGGGCCACTCCGATAAACAGCAAGGCGGTGGGCAACAGCTTGTCAAGCCCACGCCCGGCAATAGCCTGGTCAATAAAAGAGCGTAATATTTGCGGATTTATCAGTTGTAGTCCCAAATTAATCAACATTAGCAGGGCCAACAATGCGACCCGGCCCTTTTGCGGTCTTAAATAATTGACCAGCAAGTTCCAGTATTGTCTAAGCGGTATTTTCAAAAGTCCACTGCTTTCTTTGAAAGAGTTACCCACCTCATGATTGCTCACCTGTATATAGTAACAAATTTTTGCAAAAGAAGCAAGTAGTTGAACAATTTCCTTCTCCTTCTCATCTATCCCCGATTTAAGGTAAAATAGCCTCATGCTAAAATCGAGGATAACAAGGGAACGATTGACTTTTTTTGCGGGCGTAGCGCTGGCGTTTTTTGGGTTGCTGCAACTGCTACGCGGCTTTTCGGCCCTTTTCGCTCCGGTCTCCAACGATTACAGCGAGATGATGGTGGCGGGTATGGCGCAGCAGTGGTTGGCAACCGGGCGGCTCGAATATATTTACGCGCCGCCGAATGCGCCTTATGGAATGCCCGGCGTACAGTATCCGCCGCTTTTTATTGGACTAAGCAGTTTATTGATGGCAGCAAGCGGGCTAGGGCCAGTTTTAGCGACCCGGTTATTGGCCTGGGCGGGCTACGCGGCGGCAGGGGCAATGGTTGGCCTGCTGGTCTGGCGAGAAACGGGCAACCGTCGAGGCGGATTAATCGCGGCGTTCTTCCCGTTTATTTTTTGGAGCGTGCTGATTTTTATTAACGGGGCGCGACCCGACCCACTGGCCCTGTTTTTAAGTTTGCTCGGCGTTTATGTTTACCGAAGTGGGCGGCAGGGAAGTCCATTGGCGGAGCAATGTCCCACGGGGGAGGGGAAGGCTGAGGAAAGTCCATTGGCGGAGCAATGTCCCACGGGGGAGGGGAAGGCTGAGGAAAGTCCATTGGCGGAGCAATGTCTCACAGATGGCGCGACAAAGGGGTTGGTGAAGCCGCCGCGTTATGGTCGGGGTGATTTGGGACGGCTGGTGCTGGTGGCGTTTATTTTGGTAATGGCGTTTTACTCAAAGCAAACTTATCTGGCGGCGGCGGCGGCAATCGGCTTCGATTTGCTTCTGACGCGAGGGTGGCGGCTTCAGGCGATTTTCTTTGGCGTAAGCTATGCCGCCTTTGGTCTAATTGGCTTTGGGCTGTGGCAATTCTGGTCGAACGGCACATTTGTCGGTATTTTCGAGCCGGAGCGGGCCGGGCGCTTTATTTTTCATCTTGCCCCGGCGATGGTCGGCTTTTTCCTGCTCGACCACGCCGCCATGATAATTATCGCGCTAGGAACACTATTCTGGCAATGGAAACGCGGACAACGTTTCTGGTCGTTGTATTTTCTATTCGCAGCGCTGGCCTGTAGCAGCATCGTAAAAGATGGAGCGGTAGATTATTACTTCAACGAACTGGCCTATTTAATTTCGATTCAGGTTGGCATTGCGTTAGTTCAAAGTTCAACCCACCGGGCAACCCTTCGGGCCGAGTTCAAAGTTCAAAGAAAAGTTATCAGTCGTCAGTCGTCAGTTTTCAGTCGTCGGAAAATCCTCGGTCCTCGGTCCTCGTTCCTCGTTCCTACCCAAAATCGTCAATTGTCAATTCCTCCCTTCTCCTCGTTCCTCGTTCCTCGTTCCTCGTTTCTTCTCCTTCTCCTCATTCAAGTGTTGGTGGCGGCGGGGATGCTGGTGGCGTGGAATCAGTGGCGCGATAACGATAATTTTGGCGAGGTTTATAAAGAAGCGCAAGTGATTGTGCAAGAATACCAGCATAACGGGCGAGAGGCGCTGGTGTTTCAGAACAATTTCTTGATTGAGACCGGGCAGACGGAATTAATCGGCGATTACTTTATATACTGGATTTTAATCGGGAATGGTCACCGCGATATTACGCCGTTGCTTACCGATTTGCAGACGCGGCGCTACGAAATGATTCTGGTGGGTAGCCCGGAATTTCGGCGCTGGTCGCCCGAACTGGAACAGGCGCTGACAGCAGGCTACGATTTGCGGATTATGACCGGGAAAGACGGACGGCAATTGTACTGGCTTTACCGACGGCGCTCCTAAAAATGGTATAATACAGCCCTGGGAAATCGTTAGGTAGGACAAGTGGTAGGGGCGAATCGCATACGCCCTTGAACACTAGGCCGGGTCAAAAAGGGCGTATGCGATTCGCCCCTACCGAAACGGGCATCCTAATCTTTAACGCTGCTTTAGTAAGAGCCGAAGGAAACTAGAAAAGGCAAGAAGTAATGTTGAGTA
>JBBQXW010000351.1:0-7443 GCA_038209275.1 Chloroflexia bacterium
GAGACCAGAGCTTCGCGGCGCAAATCTTTGCCCAGCAGACCCAGCAGCACCTCGTATTTAGTTCCAGCATTTTCGGGATGTAATTCAAAGCGATTGCGCTCGAACCATTGGGTCAAAAAGGTTTTGCCAGTTTCAGGGTCAACTTCGTCCTGGGCATCGGTAATTGGATAGCCATAGACGGAGAGACCACCATTAGCCCGCCAGTATTGTAAAAACTTGCCATTGACCGTTTTGCCAGTTTCGGGGAAAAACTGGCTTTCGGTTTGGGCCAGTGCCGGAGTATACTGGGCCAGATAGAAACTGAGCGCCAGAAGGGTCACGGCGAAAATGCTGCAACGAGTTAGTTGAGACTGCCTTTTTTTCATCTTCACTCTCCTATTAACACTGTCCTGGCTGGCAGGGTGGCGGAGCCGTCGTTTTTGGTGGTGGCGGTGCCTGAGTAGTTCTTGGTACTGGTGTAGGCGGCACTGGCGGTACGGTTGTTCTGGGTGGCGGTGGTGCGCTAGTCGTTTGAACTGGCGGCGCGTAGGTCGTTACTACTGGTGCTTGGGTTGCTACCGTCGTAGGCGCAACGACCTTAAACTCAGGCAAGCCAGGCAACAAATTACCGTTGTAGCGCAGTTCAACTTTGTAACTTCCAGCTTCCAGTTTGCCCAAAGGCATGACCAGAATACCTGCATCTTTCTCAACCTTGTAAGTTTTAGAAGGCTGGGCGTTGCCGTTTGCCACCAGCACAGTATCAACACTATCTAGCTGCGGTCTGCCGTTGCCATAAATTACAAAGGCAAAAACATCTTCACCGGGCGTAAATTCGGTAGCGGCTTGCTTGTCTACATCGTCGCCCTCACCTTTGCGGCTTGCTCCACTAGCAAACACCGCCATATTCGGCCCAGCAGTAGCAGTGGGCGC
This sequence comes from Chloroflexia bacterium, assembly GCA_038209275.1. Taxonomy (GTDB): domain Bacteria; phylum Chloroflexota; class Chloroflexia; order Chloroheliales; family Chloroheliaceae; genus L227-5C. The sequence continues at coordinate 910 of JBBQXW010000351.1, forward strand.
AGTAGTGGCAGTCGGGGCGCTCGTCGAAGTCGGTACGGTTGTCGCGGTTGCTTCGGTGGTGACAACCACCACTGCCGTTTTTACGGTATCGGGAATATTAGTCACCGCTACTGTACTAGGGGCGGCAGTTGCGCTAACAGCAGCCAGTCCTGGGGTAGCCAACCGCAAATCATCTTTTTTGCCGCCGCTCAATAGTAAAATGGCGACCAGAGCAATTAGCCCAACCAGCACTAAACCTCCAATGGCGGCGAAAAGCGGCACTCTCGATTTTTTCGGGCTGGCTTCCGACCCAACAAAAGGCGCAACTGACGAGGAAATTGGGTGCGGCGGGGTCTGGGTAGCTACCGTTTGCTCGAAGTGCGAGTGGGCTTGCGATTGCGACTGCGCGGGCATATTGGGCGCAAGCGTTTTATCCAACGCGGGTGGTTGGGCTTTGTTGGCGGGAGCAGTTTGGTTGAACGGCCCGGTGCTAACGGCTGGTATCGAATTGATTTGTCCGCCGCTAAGATAGGTCTGTTCGGGCAGGCGCGGTTGGCTGGGTGTCATTGCTTCGGTGGGACGGTCTAACGAGTCGAAGGCAGGCGGGGTCGGATTGGTCTTAAAGCTCATTGGCACGCTAATTTGGGTAGCGTCGTTATCCGAGGGCGGCTGTACAATCGTGGGGGTACTTGCCACTACCGCACTAAAAGCTCTGGCAAACTCCCCGGCGGTCTGGAAGCGGTCTTCGGGCCGCTTTGCCAGGGCGCGCTCGATAACATCTTGTAGTTTGGGCGGCAAATTGCCCTGAATACGCTCGGTTATCGAAGGAATGGGCCGCAACATATGACCCGTAATCACTTGCTCGGTTGTGCCGCTATAGGGCAATTGCCCGGTCAGCATTAAAAACAAAACGCAGCCCAGCGCATAAATATCGGTAACAGTCACCACGTTGCCATTGAGTTGTTCAGGAGCCATATAAGAAATCGTACCCATCACGGCGGTATTGCTGTGGGTGCTGGCCGAACCTAAAACTTTGGCAATACCAAAATCTGCCAGCAGCAAGCGGTCATCTTCGCTTCGCAATAACATATTCTGGGGCTTAATATCGCGATGAACAATATTGCGCCGATGAGCATAATCAAGTGCGGCAGCCGCCTGTTGTAAATATTGGCTGGCGACTTCAAAGCTTAATTTCTTCTCGCGGCGCAATTTGTGGTGCAAGGTGCCGCCTTCGACGTAGGGCATAACCAGGTAAGCCGTATCTTCGGCCTGACCATAGTCGTAAACCCCCAAAATATTAGAATGATCTAACCCGGCAATAGACTGGGCTTCGCGCTCAAATCGGCCCAAAAAGCTTTCGTCTTCGGATAAGAGGTCGGAATTTAAAACTTTGACGGCGACCTGCCGCTTGAGAAGTTGGTCGGTTGCCAAAAAGACCTGGGCAAAGCCTCCTTGCCCAACTTTTTTCACCATGCGGTAGCGTCCATTTAAAAGGCTGTTATCGGTAATCATGTCCAGTCAGACTCCCAGGTTTATCGGTGCGGTAAGAGGTTGACCCACTTGTGTAGAGTTCTACATCGCTTCCTATGGGCTGTAAACAGCAGCCATCCTTTATTTTAAGGCATAAAATAGACTTTGGCAATACTTTGAAATAGGTCGAAGTACCTATAAAATCAGAATATTTTATCTGAATAGCCGAGTTATTCTTTAGTTGGAACAGGAGCGGCAGGAGTTTCAGCTTCGATAGCTTGGTCAGATAGCTCAATTTGACTACCATCACTATCACTGACAAACTCGGTAGCATCGGTGTCATCATCATCTGAAAAATCAGTGGCATCGGTAGGGGCGTGCTGTAGCCAGATAGTAAAGGTGCTGCCCTTGCCGACTTCGCTTTCAAGCGTAATACGCCCGCCGTGCGCCTCGACAATATGCTTAACGATAGCCAGGCCCAATCCGGTGCTGCCGCTACCCCGGCTGCGGGCTTTATCCACCCGGTAAAAGCGGTCAAAAATCAGCGTCTGGTCTTTTTCGGCAATCCCAGCACCATTGTCGGCAACCACTATCCGCGCCCATTTTTTGCCTTTGTAGAGCGAAACGGTGATTGTGCCTTCCTCTGGCGTGTACTTTATCGCATTATCTACCAGATTCAGCAGCGCTCGTTTGAGGCGGTCAGCATCGCCCTGAACCGTAACCGGGTCGAAGTGGCCCAACTTGAGGGTCTGGCGACTGGCATCCGCCAGCACGCGCGTGTTCATATAAATATCCAGCACCAAAGTATCAAGTTGAAGCGGCAGCATTTCGACACTCTGTTTGGCATCCGCCTGAGCCAACAACAACAAATCTTCGACCAGACGTTGCATTCGCTCGGCCTCGCGCTCGATAGCCCGTAAAGATTCGGCCTGATTTTGGGGGTCGGGGTTGCGCTTGAGTAAATCCACATTGCCCCGAATCACTGTCAGGGGAGTGCGTAATTCGTGCGAAGAGTCGGCAATAAATTGCTTTTGCGACTTAAAATTCTTCTCGACTCGGTCAAGCATAGAGTTAAAAGCCTGACTGAGGCGGCTTACCTCGTCGGTAGTACGGATGTTGGTATCAATTCGCTCGGTCAGGTCGTCGTTCACTCCAATACGGTAGGCCGCTTCGGTAATCCTCTCAATTGGGCCAAAAGCTCGGCCCACCACCAGCCACCCGCCCAGTGCCATCAACACAATCGCCGCCAAAGTCCCGGTCACAAAGGGCAAGGTCAGACTGTTAACAATCGCATCCAGTTCTTCCAGCGAACGCACCGCTTGAACATGACCCACCATCTGACCACGCACTGTCAGGGCAATAGTATAGACCCTTACGCGCTCTTTACCATTCAACCGGGTTGTATCAAAATTGCTATAGGTGGGAGTGTTTACCAGTAAAGTCCGCAATTCGTTCTGGGTGGGCGTTTGCAACATTGCTTCGAGAGAGGGAACTCGCCAGATTTGTCCGTTTAAGAACGTCACTTGCAAATAAATGAGGGAAGCTGATAAATCGTTGCTATCCGGGCTGAAATCGGCCTGAATTGGGGCGGGGGTGGGGCGGGGAACGCCAGGCTTCGTACTCACCGATGGTCTACTAACTGAAGCGCCCGCAAAAGCTCGCTCAAAGTTATCTAAATCTTGAGGCGTAAATTCGGTGTGAGTAGCAAAATAACGGCGGGCAGCATCGGCCCGTTCCTGCAAATTGCCATCCACCAGACTATCGAGATTAGTGACAACGCTACGATAAATCGCCAACCCCACTATCACCAGCGTAATAAAAACCACGCCCGAATAAACCGCCACCAACCGCAGCCGAATCGAACCGCTATGAAAGATGTGAAAGTTAAGCTGTCTCATCAATTTTGAATTTTGGTCGAAGACCACCCCTGCGGGGCGAATTTTGAATTTTGAATTAGAGTTTCTTAACTCAAAATTCAAAATTCAAAATTCAAAATTATACTTACTCCGGGTTTGCTAAGGGTTCAGGTTCGCGCAGAGCGTAGCCGACACCACGGACGGTATGAATTAGCTTGGTGCGACCATGAGCTTCGAGTTTGCTCCGCAGATAACGGACATATACTTCAATGATGTTCGACTCGCCGCCGAAATCGTAGCCCCAAACTTTATCGTAAATCATCTCGCGGGTCAGTACCTGGCGCGGGTGCTGCATAAAGAGCAGCAAAAGCTCAAACTCTTTTGAAGTTAACTCGATTAACTGGCTACTACGTCGCACTTCATGAGTAGACGTGTTCAAAGTCAGGTCGGAAAACTGAAGGGTCTGCACCTCGCCCGGTATAGTGCGGCGCAGATGCGCCCGAATACGCGCCAACAACTCGTCAAAAATAAAGGGCTTAACCACATAATCATCCGCCCCACTATCCAGCCCCGAAATTTTGTCGCTGACCGCATCTTTGGCGGTAAGCATGAGAACGGGAGTATCGCGCAATTTACGCATCTCGCGGCAAACTTCCAGCCCATCCATTCCCGGCATCATCACATCGAGCAAGACCAAATCGGGGGCGCTTTCGCGAAAGCGAGTGAGCGCCTTCTCGCCGTCCTGGGCCGTTTCAACTTCATAACCTTCAAATTTCAATCCCCGACTCAACAAATCCAAAATTTCTGGGTCGTCGTCTACCGCTAATATTCTTAACATTTGACTACCTATCTATCTCCAAATAGCTCTTTTAGCTCTTTTTCCAAGTTGATTTATAAAGACACCGATTAGCACAGCTATACTTTAACTGATGCTAACCACATCGGCTGCTTTTAATGGACACGCCAATTTCCACCAGGTTGTAAAATAGCCTAATAGTTATACGTTAAAAAGTGGTTAGAGGTTTCATAACACCAATATTGATGACCAACGCCAAAGATACAAACTCGAACTAATTCTGGCGCTGTTTAGTTAAGGAAGGTTATGTGCGAGAGCCAAGCGGGGCGCGTTACCGACACAGTGGGGCAGAAGGTCGTCGCGACTTCTACCAACAGGTATTGGGGAGTGGTCTGGAAGGTGGAGTAGGGTTGCATCCTTGTACCGCCACGACAGATTATCACGCTTTTGCCGTCGAATATATCTGTGACGAATGGGGTCAAGTAAAGCTAACACCCCAGGCTGGCCTGGCAGTTTATGAGTTTGAACCGTCGGGTAAACTGGCGGCGGTACGTATCTACGATGATATAACTCCACCTGCCCCGGCATAGTAAATTAGTAGACTAACATCAGTAACAAAATTACGCTGACTAATCTTAAAAATACGAACCATCCCTTCAAACTTCGGGATGGCTCGTATTTAAACCACTTATTAGTCGAAAACACCTGATTGAATCAGCAGATTTTTTTAATCGCCAAGTGTCCGCTGTGGTAAGAGAGCAGCACCAACAATCCCGGAGTAATCACCGAGTGCGGCCTTGACAATTTCGATTTTGGCGGCGGGAACAGAAAGAGCTTCCTGGCGAGCATTGTGGGCGGCAGCTTCAAAAAAGACATCTACCGCGTCAATCAGGCCACCGCCAAGAATAATACGGCGCGGGTTGTAAAAATTAATTGCCGAGGCCAGCCCAAGACCCAGGTAAGTAGCGGCATCTTCCAGCACCTTTAAAACCAGTTCATCCTTAACCTCAACCGCTTTAGCAAGTTGCTTGGAGCGGATGGCAATACTGGTGGCATTCCTGAAATCAATTGGCCCTTCAAAGGTCAGTATTTCGCGTAGCGCCGAGTGTTTGCCCCGGTGCAATTCACCCAAAATAGTGCGCGTGATAGCGGTACGGCTGCAATAAGCTTCCAGGTGGCCGCGCCCGCCACAACCACAATGCCGCCCTCCGGCGCTGATAATAGTATGCCCAATTTCGCCCGCCGTGCCAGTAGCACCGCGATAAATAGCGCCATCATGGACAATTGCGCCGCCAATACCCGTACCAACAAAGATACACAAGAAGTTATCGTAAGCTTTGCCCGCCCCAAAGTGCAATTCGCCCAGCGTTGCTACTTCTACATCATTGCCCAGCGCTACTGGAATATTATAGTGTTCGTTCAAAAGCTTAACCACCGGCAATTCAGAACTGACTCCCAGGTTAGGGGCGGCTATCAGTATCCCGTTCACCCGGTCTACCTGTCCAGCGATACCGATACCGAGCCGGGTCGGTTTTTTAGCCTCTGGTAAATTTGCATTCGCTACCGCCTCATCAATAGCAGCAAAGAGCCGCTTCATAAAATCGTCGTTAGAACCTTGTGCGGTCTTTTTCTTGCCAACTCCAACTACCGTACCCGTACTCAATTCGATTACGCCAGCTAGAATCTTTGTACCGCCCAGGTCTACTCCGATACCATAGTTGTCACTCATCCTCGTCTCCCCGCATCTTATTTATTTAACTATTTGCTTGAGGAATAAAACGTGTCGCCATTTTAACCAAATCGCTGAGATTAAACGGTTTGGCAATAGTGTGTGAAACGTGAAACTCGTTCATCTTGGCTGCATCAAGTTGGTCGCCCCAGCCCGTCACCAGTACCAGAGGTATCTGCGGCCAGCGTCGGTACAATTCGCGGGCAACCTCCCAGCCGCTCATTTCGGGCATACCGAGGTCGCTAAAAACCAGGTCATAGGGAGGTTGATGCTGTTTGGCGGCATTTTCGAGCAAGCTTATTGCTTCCATTCCCGAACCAGCTACCTCCACCGTAAACCCGGCCATCGTGAGCGCGCGATTGAGGACAGTACGAATATTAGGCTCATCATCTATTGCCAGAATGCGGCCCTGATATTTTAGCCGACTATTAGCAGCTTTATTGACGCGAGGCTTTTTGGCTTCGGTTTGAGGCTCATCGCGTGAAGTCGGCAACTTAATATGAAAAGTCGTGCCAACACCAAGGGTGGATTCGCACGAGATCTGACCATTATAACGCGAAATAATGCCGTAAGCCATTGAAAGGCCCAACCCAGTGCCGCGCACACCTTTAGTAGTATAAAACGGTTCAAAAATATGGCGACGTACATCGGCAGGCATTCCATTTCCGCTATCCCAAACATCCAAACAGACCATATCTTTATCG
>JBBQXW010000352.1:0-7423 GCA_038209275.1 Chloroflexia bacterium
GATCTCATAAAGAAACCCGGCGATTTGCTGATGTCGCCAACTGGCGGGGCTACTCATTACAATTCTCCCGTCTACCCATTCCGCCAAAGTATCTTCGTCGGCCCAATCCAGAAAATCAGCATAGCTAACATAGCCCTCAGCGGGCAGAGGTTTATCCGGCAGATGATAGGGATAGCCCGCCAGGGGTGGCGATATTCGCTCTAGCTGGCGCATTTTGTCCCTTTCCATGGAATTTGCGGAATACCTAAACGCTATCTTCTCAACATCGTAACAGAAAACCCGCCGCCGGGCAACCACCCTGCCCTTAAAGCTATTTGCAATTACTCCGATGAGCCGCAAAAAGCCGCCTTTTCGATAATGTAATACAAGGCGATATGCTAAGATGTTCTATATCCAGAGGTTTTGCCGGGTCAGCTTTTCTAAATACATTTTAACAGGGATATACATTATGAACAGGATAGTTTTGAGTTTTGAGTTCCCTCATCGCGTCCTCGCCCCTTTGGGGTAAATCGTAAATTCATTCAGCACTCAGCACTCAGCACTTTCTGACCACTGACCACTTTTACAGGAGGATAAAATGAGCCAGGCCGCGATGCAACCCGATTTTGAGGCTATCAAGCAAACCAACCCTTACGGTAAGGAATATTGGAGCGCCCGCGACCTTGCTCCGCTTTTGGGCTACAATAAGTGGCAGCGCTTTATAGATGCTATCAAAAGGGCGCAAATCTCGTGTGAAACTAATGGTCAGATGGTCGCTGACCATTTTACCGGCGCCGGTAAAATGGTCAAGCTCGGTTCAGGTTCAGAGCGCCAGGTCAAAGATTTCAATTTGAGCCGGTTTGCTTGCTACCTGATTGCCCAGAATGGCGACCCGCGCAAGCCCGAAATCGCGGCAGCCCAGGCCTATTTTGCCATCGCCGCCCGTGAATACGAACTCGACCAACTCCGCCAGAACCAGACCAAACGGCTGGAACTCCGCGAGCGCATTTCGGATGGTAACAAGGATTTAGCGAAAGCCGCCCAAGCCGCCGGGGTCACTTCGCCCAATTTCGGGACGTTCCACAACGCCGGTTATAGCGGCTTGTATGGTGGCCTCAATCTGGAGCAAATCAAAGACCGCAAGGGTATCCCCGCCAAAGAAGATTTGCTAGACCGTAGCGGGCTGGCGGAACTGGGCGCTAACGCGCTGCGAATTGGCCTGACCACCCAGATTTTGCAGGACGATACCGCCGGGCTGGACGAAGCTAAAGCGATTGCGACCCATCAGACCGTAGGCCGCGAAATCCGCTCGGCAATCCAGCGCACCGGGGCGAAAATGCCCGAAGACCTGCCCGCCGAACCTTCCATTAAGCCGTTGCTCGATGCCAAAAAGCGCAAAAAGAAACCAGCCCTTCCCGCCCAACCTGACCCAGGTGGGGCTTTACAACCCAGCCTGTTCGAGCGTCCGGCAACTAACGACGAGTAATCTCTAGCCGCTTTGATTTTTAACCGTCCAAAAATCTAAAATCTAAAAAACCTAAAAAACTTGAATGTAGAAAACCTAAACTTTCAGCCTTTTAATATTTGACAAATCTGGAATTCCGGCGCAAAATGGGCGAGGACTGAGGACTGAGGACTGAGGTTTGCAAGACGGAAGACGGAAGACGAAAAAAATCCGGTTAGCGAGGAGCATTTTAACTCAAAACTCAAAACTCAAAACTCAAAACTTATTTACTGACCACTGCTCACTGACCACTGACCACTGCTAAAGGAGTATCGCTTAATGGCAAGCACCATCGCCGTCGCCAATCAAAAAGGGGGAGTGGGTAAGACTACCACCGTCTTCAACCTGGGCGCGGCCCTGGCGGAAGCCGGACAGCGCACCTTGCTGATAGACCTCGACCCCCAGGCCAGCCTGACCCTCAGCATGGGGATAGATGCCGCCCGGCTGGAAAGCGGTTCGTTTACCCTGCTAAAGACTGGCAAGGCCAAGCTGTACCGCCAGGGCAATCTGGCAATTATCCCCACCACGATTGACCTTTCGGCCCTCAATCTGGAACTTTCGGCACGAGTTGACAGCAACACCGTCTTAAAGAAAGCCCTCGAACAGTACGCCGACCAATTCGATGTCATCCTGTTGGATACCCCGCCCAGCCTTGACCGCCTGACGATTAATAGCCTGGTAGCGGCCCGTTGGCTACTCGTCCCCTGCCAATGTCAGTATATGGCGATGCGCGGCCTTCAGCTTTTCCTGGATACCCTGACCGAAATCCAGCACGTCAATCGCCAGCTTGAGATTATGGCGGTGCTGCCGACCATGTACAACGCCAGCCGCTCCCACGAAAAAGAGGTGCTGGCAATTTTGCAGGAAAAGTTCGGCGAGCTATGTCTTGAACCAGTCCCCTACCGCACCGAATACCCCAACGCCAGCGCCGAACAACGCCCCGTCACCGGCGATAATTTCAGCTACTGGCAATCGCTGGCAGCGCGGGTAAAGGGAAATTTGAAATCTGAAATTCCAGACGGCTAAAATTCTAAAATCTTTTTCGTCTTCTGTCTTCCGCCTTTTAATCTTAGATTTTCGATTTCAGATTTTCGATTTCCCCCCAGGAGATTGCGATGGCAACCAAAGCAAAGAATAGCGGCTGGTCCAGCAACTTACGCAAAGGGTTTAATCTCGAAGCGGAAGAGCAAGAGCCGACCCCGATTGAGGCGCTTGAAGCCCCCCTGAACCCCTCCCAACTCGCCGGGCCAGTTTCGGTTGCGGCTGACTTGATGCCTTTGACCAATGGCTCGCGCCCGGTTTCTCCGACCTCGGCCCGCGAGCGAGGTCGCCCCAAAACCACCGTCGAGCGGTTTCCCAAGACCGTGTATCTCACACCCTCGGCAGAACTGGCCTTGCGCCGCTCCGTTGAGCAAATGCAGCAGTGGCGCGGACGACGGCGCGGGGTGCTAAAGGTGCAGGAAAGCGAAACCGCTAATCTGGCGCTGGAATACCTTTACCGCCGCCTAACTGAAGGCGAAGAAGCCGCCGAAGCCTATTACCGTCAATCCCAGGCCGACGAGCAGACGCGCTTCCCCTCTACCGATGATCGAAAATCTGAAATCTAAGATTAGAAGATGGAAGGCAGAAAGAATTTTAGATTTTCAGCCGTCTAAAATTTTTAAACTCTAAAAACTTAAGAGGTTAAACGGCTAAACTTAGAAAAACCTGATTGCTTAAAAACTTGAAATTCTAAAATTTAAGAAAGCTAAAATTATAAAACTCCAAAAAGCTAAATTTCTAGCAATCCTAAGCTTTAGAAATTTAGCAATTCTAAGTTGGGATTGCACGCACATTGGTGAAATTTTGAGCGCTTTGGGTAAGTGCAACCCTAAACCGCGTTGCACTATAATAGGAACAGAAAAAGTCGTTAGATTTCTAACGGTATTTAGGCCTAAACGGAACATTGCTGCAATAAAGGGTCAGATTAGCTTAATGCTAAATAATTTACGGCTTTATAAGGCGATAAATGAGAATATATAGAAATCTCATTTATGAGTTAGTAGGCTAAAACCAGATATTTGAGCTAGAAATAATTTTCCTTTATAAAGCCCTAAATTCGAGATGTGACCCCTCACTGCACTGATGTTCCTTTTCCCCCTATAGGAACGAAAAGTGGATCTCCTGGGAATTGGTGGTAAGAAGAGAAGCGTAAGGTGAATTGTAATGTAAGGGTGGTATATTTTATTAGTATATATCTTTTTGTGTTCATAACTATCTAGCTATAGTTAAATCAAGCAATTTCGCATGGAGGAACCTAGATCATGACCCAGAAACACTCACGCCGACAGTTTGTATCAGTAGGGGCAGCTTTGGCTGCTGGAGCGCTACTAAGTGCTTGCGGCGATTCCAGTGTTACCATTGCCCCAACTACCGTAACCCTTACTAAAGCCGCTACCACCGCCGCAGCTAATTCCGCCACTACTGCGGCTGCCGCTAAACCTGTCCACTGGACTTACGAAGGGGCAGAAGGTCCGGCGACCTGGGGTGATCTTGACCCGGCTTACGCTATTTGCAAGACCGGACTAACTCAATCTCCGATTGATTTACCTGTTAGCGGGGTGCAAAACCCGCTCAAGAAATTGGATCACAAATACAGTAGTAGTAATCTGACGATTCTCAATAACGGCCACACTATTCAGGTAAATTATGACAAAGGGAGTACTCTTACCGTTGATGACAAAACTTATAGCCTGGTGCAATTCCATTTCCATACCCCTAGCGAACACAAGTTTGCAGGACAATCTTTCCCTTTAGAGGTTCACTTTGTACATCAGGCCGACGATAAGAGTCTGGCAGTAATCGGGATCATGCTGGCAGAAGGGGCCGAAAATCCTTTGCTGGCAAAATTCTGGGACAAGCTGCCCACGAAGGAAGAGACACAGACTTATACTATCTCGATCAACGCCAACGATACTTTCCCCTCTGACAAAGGCTATTACACTTATACTGGTTCTTTGACCACGCCCAATTGTGCCGAGGCAGTACGTTGGATTGTAATGAAAAAGCCCGTTACGGCTTCCAAAGCTCAGATTGATAAGTTCGGGGCAATAGTTGGTCATAACGCCCGTCCCGTCCAGCCTATCAACAGCCGCGAGATTGGGACAGGGCAAGCTTAAATACCGTTAGAAACCACCGCGGAAAAGTAGGAAGTCGGAAGCATGAAATGGGTATACGGGTTGTACCATAATCGGAACAGAAAGAGTCGCTAATGAAATTTAAGCTATCCCAAAGAGATAAATAACAATGGGTGTTTCAGCTAATTTGGCGGATTAACTGATATTAAATAGCTTTGATAGCCTCGTCTCACGCTCAATATATATTGATTCATACACCTAACGACTTTTTCTGTTCCTATTATAGTGCAACGCGAAACCAGACTTATGTAGTAAATTACGGAGACAAATAGCGCAACGGGGAACGGATCAGTAGCAGCGTGGCTGAATTAACCGTAAACCAGGTAATAAGCCAGCGATTTGTGAAAAAACAGCAGCAATGCTGGACGAAAAAAGGGGTGCATTTACTTTTGCAGGTACGAACGAAGGGATTGAATGAAGAATTAAAGCCGACCTTCCACAATTGGTATTCTGGGATGAAACTTCAAAAAGGGTCAATATTGTTAGAAACAGACCTGGCGGCTTAATGGTATGGGAAATAAACAAATGTTCTAAATTGTCTCCCACGATTTTGTCTGGTCTCTGAAGTACCCCTTCCATTTCCTTTTGAATTTGAAGAAATGACCGATTTTATCCGGGCCAAAAAATTGGACATCTCAGCCCTGATTGATAAAAGTATGCCGGTAACTGAAATTCAACAGGCCCTGGAACTCGCCGAAGGCGGTCAGCATGGAAAGATCTTACTGAACTGGAATTAATTACTATTGATGAGCCTGAGATCCTGGACTGATCCATCCGAGAGTCTATTGAGCCTGTTTGAGGGATTCCGAGAAGAGCAGGCAGACTAAACTTCCAGAATAAAGAGAGGGGAAATGTCCTACAAGAAAATAGGCGTGGCTTTGATTGGCACCGGCAAAATCGCCCTGGCTAATCATTTGCCGGGACTGCTATTAAGCCCGGCAGCGCAAGTGGTAGCCCTTTGTGATGTCAATCCCCAAACGCTCGAACAAGCCCGCCAGGCCACCGGCATCTAGCGGACTTACACTGATTTCTTTGAGCTGCTCCAGGATAGCCGGGTGGATGCGGTTATTGTGGCGACCCCGAACAATACCCATAAAGAAATCGTGCTGGCGGCTGCTTCGGCTCATAAGCATGTTCTGTGCGAAAAACCGCTGGCCCTCAACTATGCCGACGCCCTGGAAATGTACCAGGCCGCCGAACAGGCCGGAATCCGCCACATGACGGCTTTTACTTACCGGTTTGTCCCGGCTATGCGCTATATTAAGCACCTGGTAGACCAGGGCTTCGTGGGTAGGCCACTCCACTTCCGGGCCAATCGCCTGCAAGATTGGGGCAATCGTTACCTGGCCTGGCGGCAGGTGGAAGCTGTGGCCGGTTCAGGAGAACTGGGTGATATGCTTTCGCATCGGCTTGATTTCGGCCACTTCCTGGTCGGCCAAATCAGCCGCGTAGTGGCCCAGACCCGCCGGTTTTATGATGTCCGCCAGGATAGTCAGGGACAGGGTTATCCTTCAGACGTGGATGATTGGGTAGGTTGCCTGGGCGAATTTGTCAACGGAACTACAGCTCTTTTTGAAAGTACCAAGCTGGCGACCGGACGAGGGGAAAGCGGCAAGAGCCAGGATTACAGCGAAATCAACGGTAGCGAAGGTACTTTGATTTATTATCTTGAACGCCCGCACCAAATCCAAATGGGTACAACTGGTGGGCAACTAAAGATGGTAGAAGTTCCGACCAAATTTTTGAAAATAGCTGGTTCCCCTCGTAACCCTTACAAGAGTGACCCTATTCAAACATTCCGCTATGACCAGAACTTTGAGTTCATCCAGGCAATAGTCGAGGGACGACCCTGCAACTCTTCATTTTTGATAAAGTTCGCACCCGATATCTTAAGAAGGAGCTGGAACGGGGTGAACAACTGGTTAAGTCGCTACCTCAACCGGGTGTTTGTGGTCTGGACTTTTGGGATCATACCACAAGGCCCTGACAAGTGGTCTGGTATAATCGAAACATTCCAAACTGGCTAAGTATTTACGGGACGAGCACCCCGATTACGCTTATCTAAAAGGGTTGTTTCATCAACTGCGGCTCGAACTAAACATCAGCGTGCCGCATTCTTCCCGGAAATTGCCCTACGTACCGAGTGATGAGGAAATTACTCGGTACTACGAGGTGGTCTGGCAATCTCAAAAATTCGGCGACATGGTCCTCATTAAAACCCTGCTTTATACGGGCGTATGGGTGAGTGAGTTGGTCAATATTCGGCTAGTTGAGGTGGATTTGGAGCAGCAGCAAATACGCATAAATCACGCTAAAGGCGGAAAAGACCGGGTGATGCCATTCCCAACTTCATTTAAGGAAGTAATGGGGCTGCATATACAGGCCCTTAATCAAAAGAAGGCTACCTTTCTGTTTGAGTCACGTTGGAAAAAGAAATACAGTGAGCGTGGGGTGCGGAAAATGTTAGAGCGCTATTCTCAACTGGCCGGTTTGGCCCGACCAATCTCACCTCATAAATTGCGACACTTTCTGTTAACCTGGCTGAAAAAACAGGGGATAGACGATGCATTAATTCAGCCATATTCCGGCCACACCAGCCGCCAGTCGCTGGAAATCTATTCAAAACTGGCAATAGGAGAAGCCCAGAAAGAATATAACACAGTCATAGGACGTTTTCCGGTCTAAAAGAAAGAGAAATAGCCAAGTTGCGAGCCAGTAGCATTGTGGGAAAGAGTAAATATGTTTTATAAAAGGCCAGGTTAGG
>JBBQXW010000353.1:0-7396 GCA_038209275.1 Chloroflexia bacterium
TCGCCCAGCATCACCAGCACCGGGTCGCCCGGCGTTAGCCGAATGAGCGTAAAAATCAGCAAGCTTACAATCAACAATACTGGAATTATCAAAATCAACCGACGAATAATATAGCGCGTCATCAAGTACCTGTTTATTCCAAAAAGTAGCTATTTTTTGGAAAATGTACATTTTCCAAAAAATAGCTACTTAATAAGTCTATTTGAGCGAGACCTCGGTAAAGCGCATAATAGCATCGGGCATTAGCAAGAAATTTTGGACTTTCTTGTTGACTGCCTGGAAGGACGGAGCGTGATAGTAGAGTGGATAGGGGGCTTCGTCCATAATAATTTTCTGCGCTTCCTGATAAGCAGCCTTGCGCTCGTTCTGGTCGCTGGTAACGCGGGCCTTTTCGAGCAAAGCGTCTACCTGGGCGTTGCTGTAGCCGCTATCGTTGAAGCTGCCGCCGGTTTTGAAGTGGGCGTACATATTGCCATCGGGGTCAATGCGCCCGCTCCAGCCAATCAAAGCAGCCTGATATTTTTTATCTCTGGTGTTGTTTACAATGGTCGCAAATTCGAGTTGCTCGATTTCCATTGTAATACCCGCTTCCGATAGCTCATCCCGAATCAGTTCAGCTAGTTGCTGATTAACTGGCGACCCGGCAGTTACCTGCAATTTGAAGGTAAAACCACTGGCCTTGCCACCCTCGGCAGTTTTAGCTTTCGCCTTCGCTACATCGTGGGTATAGGGCTTGAAAGTTGGGTCGTAGGCCCAGGATGACGGCGGAATCGGGCCGTTTGCCAGCGCCCCAACCCCAAAGAAGACTGTCTTGAGAATGGCCGAGCTATCTATGCCATAAGCAACGGCCTGGCGCAACGCCTTATTATTAAATGGTTCAGCCGTTGCATTGAGCCGGATTCCGGCGTAAGCGGTGGAAGGAATATCCTTGTAATTCAGGTCGGTGCTTTTGCGTAAATCTTCGACGTTCTGGGATGGAACGGTGTCAATCACATCAATATCGCCCGTTTTCAGGTTGGTTACGCGCACGGTATCGTCAGCAATCGGGCGGTAGATAACTTTATCCAGGTAGGGCAACTGATTTCCGGCACTGTCCTTTTTCCAGTAGTTCGGGTTGCGCTCTAACGTCAGGTGGTCGTCTTTCTTCCACTCGACAAACTTGAACGGGCCAGTTCCTGCCCCAATCGGAGCGCGCACAATATCAGCCCCGGCCTTTTGAATCGCGGCGGGCGAAAGAATCATGCCAGCCCGGTCTACCAGAGTAGCCAATAGCGGCGCATTGGGCGCTTTGAGGTTAAATTTGACGGTGTAGGGGTCAACCACTTCGATTGTGGCTACCGGGTCAAGGTCGCTCTTGCGAACCGAGCCTTCCAGCGTTTTGTAGCGATCCATATTGTACTTGACCGCGTCGGCGTTGAAATCAGTGCCATCGTGGAATTTAACGCCTTTGCGAAGTTTGAAAGTGTAAACTTTGCCGTCGGATGAAATCTCCCAGCTTTCTGCCAGGGCCGGAACAATTTTCAAATTAGGGTCAGCCGCCACCAGCGAATCGTACATATTGTAAAAAACCTGGCGCTCAACGAACTGGCCCGAAGAAGCCGGGTCAAGCCGACCCAATTCAGCCTGAAGTGCTACCCGTAGCGTCCCGCCCGGTTTACCAGGAGCAACGGCAGCAGTGGCGGCAGTAGTCGCGGCGGCGGTGGTAGCGCCAGCCGCAGTCGTAGCAGCACTGGCGGTGGTAACTGCCGCAGTAGTTGCCGCCGCTTTTGCGGTTGTAGCGGCAGGCGCAGCGGTAGTAGCCGGGGCGGTGGTGGCGGTTGGGTCGCCACAGGCGGTCAAAGCTAAAGCCGATAGCATTAGCGCGCTGACTAACAACCCGGCCTGTTTTAAATAACCGAATTTAAACATAATTCTCCCCTCATTTAATCTGCACTTACCTTTGCACCTATGGCTGTTAAAGCCCGTTTTGAGGCAATCCATTATAAAACATGCTAATCCCCAAACCCAAGACTCTAAAATTATTAGAAAGTGTATAGGTAGTGTACCCGAAAGCCAAACCGAAACCATCAGCAATATTGCGGATATTGCTAATGCTTTTGGAACAAACGAACTTTATTTTCTCATTCTATGATACGGCTCATTTGAGCAAAACGACAATGCTGATGCGGGAATTTTTTATATTGCTCAATATAATACAATAGGAGGCTTCTTGCAAAGTTAAATCGGAGTAAAGAAAGCGGTCAGAAAATGTGGCTTTCAATTGTCTACCCGACCATACCAGGATTTCTATATTAAAAGTCCTTTTCACAATAGTGCTTTCAATTGACTTCTATTTCGCTTGTGCTAAACTTAACAGGTGTGAAGAAGATAAAACAAAGTAAGTTGTGGACAAAGCCAGGAACAAGAATATAATTATGGACAACTCAAGCAAACCCGAAACTAACGGCAACGGCTACCATCCGCCGAATGAGATTGAGGCCGAAGCCGAAGAACATATGATGGCTTCCGGGCGGATTCCGCTGACCAGTTGCATTGCCCGCATTGAAACGGCCCTGGCGAATAATAGCCTTTTTCCGGCGGAGCGCAAGATTGCTGAATATGTACTAAAAAATCCCGAAGAAGTAACCGGCTTTTCGGTCAACGAACTGGCCCGCGTCGCCGATGCCAGCGAAGCAAC
Organism: Chloroflexia bacterium; assembly: GCA_038209275.1. Lineage (GTDB taxonomy): Bacteria > Chloroflexota > Chloroflexia > Chloroheliales > Chloroheliaceae > L227-5C. The sequence continues at coordinate 2,678 of JBBQXW010000353.1, forward strand.
GATTGTGCGCTTTTGCCGGGCGCTGGCTTTTGGCGGCTACAAAGATTTCAAGATGGCGCTGGCGGCGGAAGCTAAAGGGGCAGTCAAAATTACTCACGAAGATGTAACCCGCGACGACGATGTAATGAGTATTACCCGCAAGGTATTTCAATCGGATTTACAGGCCATCGCCGATTCGCGGGAGACGCTTGACCGGGGCGAGATGGAGCGGGCGGTAGATGCGATACACAAGGCCAAACGAGTGGAGTTTTACGGCATGGGCAGTTCCGCCCCTGCCGCCTTCGACGCTTACTATCGCTTTCTAAAAATCGGGCTGCCTGTGTTTTATGTGCTAGACCCATACATGCAGGCTGTTTCCGCCAGCCAGTTAGAACCGGGCTGTGTGGCTTTTGCTATTTCGCACACCGGGCGCACCGACGGCGTAATTTTCTCGCTACGCAAAGCGCAGGAAGCAGGCGCAACCACGATTGCCCTGACCAGCAACGTGCGTGGCCCTATCGCCGAATACGCCGACATCAAACTGATTACCTCAGCCCGCGAAACCGCCTTCCGTAATCAGGCGATGGCAAGCCGAATTGCCCACCTCAGCGTCATTGATGCGCTTTACGTCAATGTGGCTATCCGCCGATACAGCCAGGCCACCGACCAGGTGCGCCGTACCGAAGAAGTTATTAACGAGCGATTGCTATAAAAATAAAAGGCTAAATTGGAGTGTTAGCCAGCAAACCGGGGTCGGGAATGCCCGCCATTGCTGCCCGCGCTTCGGGACTGGGTGGCCCGCTCGTTCCCCAGCGATCCATCAGTTCGGGGATGCGCTGCCAGACCTGCATCTGGTGAGCCGTTTCGTCTTCAATCTTCTGCACTTCGCTGGTATACTCGACCACAAATCCAGCAGCGTCCTGGAAATAGCAAAAGACGTTGTTGCCCGGCCCATGTCGGCCCGGCCCCCACATAACCGACGTGCCGTGCTTTTTGAGGTTGCCAATACCGCGCATTACCGCATCAATATCAGGTAATTCGTAGGCAATATGGTTGAGCGAGTTGTGCGGCGCTCGATTGAACGAAATAGAATGGTGGTCGGTATTGCAGCGCAAGAAAACCATCTGGTCTTCGCTCCAATCCGAAATGCGGAAATCCAACATTTTGGTATAAAATTCGGTGGCCCGCTCAATATCGCTAGTATTCAAAACGACGTGGCTGATTTTATTCGGGATGACCGGGGCGTTCCAATCTGCCGGGCCAACCTGTGCAATATCTGAAGATAATTCGAGACAGCGCCCGTCCGGGTCAACCAACCGAAAGCCATAACCGCCGCCCGGCCCGACTACCGTCCCCGGTTGCTGCAAAATCCGCACGCCTTTTTCGCTCAGTGCTTGCGCCGCCTCATCTACCGCCGCCCGGTCGGGCAGACCAAAAGCCAAGTGATGAATGGCGTTGCGTTCGCCCGGATAAAGCGCCACCATATACGGTTCGCTGATACCAGCCCGCAAATAAGTTACACCATTCTCCTGAGCTACCTGTCCCAAGCCCCAGCTTTCAGTACAAAACCGGGCCAACTCTTCAGCTTTAGGCGTAATCAAAGCAATATGTCGCAGGTGGGTAATTCTCTTCATAAATATCTTCTCCACCGATTGATTTTGGTTCAAAATTCAAAAATTTCACCACGGAGACACGGAGACACGGAGAATTTTGTAAAGTTATAAAAAATCTGTGTCCATCTGTGGTTCTCTGTGTTCCGTATCTTCTTAACTCAAAATTCAAAATTCAAAATTTCTTAAGTTCCGATCCAGATGGGTTCGGAGAGGCGACGAAGCAGGGCGAGGGGGCTGAGGCAGGCCAGGAGGCTGGTTTTGGGGTTGGCGGGACTGGACACGTTCGCCAGTTGTAGCCGCATCTCGCCAAAGCTGCCCCGCGCTACTACTTCGTGCATATTTCGCTCAAGCTTTGGGTCGGCCACTACTTCGACCATTGTACGTTCTGCGCCCAACCCCGCCAGACTCAACACCGCCGCTACGTTTACGTTTTGCGGGAAAAGTTTTACAGCTTCGGAGGCCGGGCCACTGAAAATTACGGTGCGCTCTTGAAGCGCGTCCAGATCGAGCGGGTGATTTTGGAAGAACGGCGCACCAGCCAGGGCGCGAGGCGGCTTGCTTGTCACCAACCGCACTTCGTACAAGCCGTCAATTCCGGCAGTCCGCAAAATATCGAGGCCACCAACCGCCCCGGAAGGAATATAGAGCCGCCGTTTGTTCCGTCGCACCGCTTCGCAAACCTGGGCATAAAAAGCCGCATCCGCCAGCGCCCCAACGCTCATCACCAATAAATCTAACCCGCTTTCCAGCACCGGAATAGCCCACTGCCGTACCACTTCCTGCGCCGCCGCCTCAACTATTACATCCGGCGCGTAATCAACCAGCCGCATCAAATCGCGGGTGTAGGCACAATTATATTGCCGGGCCAGTGCGTCAAGCTGTTCGTCGGTTTCAAACAGGCCGCAAATCACGACCACTCGCGCTCGTCCCGCCAGCCCCTTCTGAATCGAGTCGAGCAAAAACCTGCCGATGCTGCCCACGCCAATCAGCCCAACTCGCAAACCAATCTCACCCGCATTATTTTCGGTGGCAAATGGTGAAATATTCTGTTCAGATGTAGCCATCCCTAATCCTTTTTCTTGAGGTGGGCAGCCGCCTACTTCTTTTTTAGTTGAAACAGCAGTCATAAATACTTCCCTCGCCCGCTAAAAGTAGTAGCGATTTCAATCGCTTTTCCCTTACGCTCACCCGAAAGCGATTGAAATCGCTACTACCAAAACCAAACTCGTGAGATTATTCGTCGTCCGCCCGCTGTTCGCCTTTACCCAATTTAGCCACTATCGGTGGGAGTGGCGGTGGCACGTTGGGCTGGCCCATTATCGGCGGCGTGTTGCCGATGAGCGGGAAACGGTTCAGGTTGGGATGCTCTGGGGTGGGCGCAATGCCTTTAGCTTTGGCTTTGCGCTTTTTTTCGTTTGGGTTTTTCGGTGTCATTGGTTGACCTCCTTTTGTCGAACCTATTTTAAACAGGTACGATTAAATGATGGTTTATGTTACAACGAGTGCAGAAATCCGCGAACAATCTGATTGAATAAAGCGGGTTGCTCCTGGTTGCTGACGTGTCCGGCGTTGGGGATGAGGACGAATTTTGCGCCGGGGATGGAGCGGTGCAATAGCTCGGACTCGCGGGGCGGCGTAACTCCATCCTGTTCGCCGCAAATTATCAGGGTGGGCGCGGTTATTTGGGCCAGCAATTCGGTCTGATTGGCGTAGCTCATGGCGTAGGAGGCCATGCGGTAGCCCGCCGGGTGAATTTCGGCCATGATTTGCTCGACCTCGGCGACCTGGTCCGGAGAAGCAATCGGCGAGAGCAAAGCCGGGGCGCGACGCTGGGCCAGTTCCGCCGGATTTTCGGTGGCTTTGAGGCGGGTGCGGAGTTGTTCGAGCCGCTCTGCTTCGGGTCGCACTCCGCCGCCCCGATTGGTATCCGCCAGAATTAGCGAAATGAGGCGGGACGGGTAGCGACGATAAAACTCTTGCGCGATTACCCCGCCCATCGAAAGCCCCAAAATGTGCGCCCGTTCTATTTCTAGCACATCAAGCAGCCCGGCGAGATAATCGGCAAAATGGGCCATTCTGAAAGTTTCTTCGCTAAACGGTGGGTCATCGGAACGCCCGTAACCCGGCGCGTCCCAGGCTATCACCTTAAATTCGTCGGAAAGCGCCGCCAGTTGCTGTCGCCACGAGCGCGAGTTTGAGCCAATGCCGTGCAGCAGCACCAGCACTGGCCCTTCGCCCGCCTGCTCGTAATGAATATTTATGTCAAGTACCCGCGCTTTCGGCACATTACACCTGCACTGGCGTGGGTTCGCTCTCGGCTTTTTCGGGCGACTCAATCACCTCGCTCGAATCGTCAGCGGCTTTTTCCATCGCGCCATCGTAAATGGCTTGCTGGCGAGCGTATTCCTGATTGAGCAACTTGCGTATCCGAATCACGCCCACATCGGCCTGCGCCAGATGTTCCGACAGGCGCGAGATAAGGCCGCGTTGCGACTCCAGTATCTTGCGGTCATGCTCGACCACATTAAAGGAAAGCCGTTCCAGCCGGGCTTTGTAAAGATTGCGCCATAAAGCACGCTGCCAGCCCGAAACGTGGCGCATCCGCACGAAATAAACCAGGCAATTATCTTCGTCTATCGGGATGGCGAAGCCTAAAATACGCATTGGGCCACCCGGCCCGGCAGACCAGGGATAGGGAATATCGAGCCTAAACCAGAGCGTGCCGGTATTATGGAACTCGGCCCAGTCGAAATTAACGCCCTTTTGCTTCTCGCGCTCCACCGTAAAGCCGTCCTCGGTCTCAACCACTTTCAAAACATCGTGGCGAATACCCCGACTAAGAGTGTAAGATTTGGCGTGCAAGTGCGGCGCGTGCATCACGTCCGCCAGGTTATCAAGTACCAATAGCCAGCTAGTTTTCCATTCAGCCTCGAAAGCAAAGCCCGTCCAGTCCGGCGCTTCCAGTTCACGCGGGATAACCAGGGGTGGCGGCGGGAAAAGCTCGACATCGCCGATATAGGCCCAGATTAGCCCACCGCGCTCTTCAGTCGGGTAGCTGCGGACGCGGGTGCGGCGGGCCAATTTGCTATCACCGCCATCGGTGGCAACCGCGATGCACTGCCCGGTA
>JBBQXW010000354.1:0-7345 GCA_038209275.1 Chloroflexia bacterium
TTAAGAGTTTTCCTGCCGGGTTGCCTGCCCAGTTAGATTTTACTCTGCCTGAAACTTCTGAATGGTTTACACTTGACTTGGATGGGCGAAAAATTCGACAAACCTTGATAGTCCCGGCGGACGGGTTGGTAGAAAATAACCAGCGTCGCTTGCCAGTTTATTTGTTAGCAGATTGCTCGGAGGGATGCAGGGTGAAAAGTTGGAAGCAGTACGCCAGGGTATAAAGGTGCTGTTAGCCGAATTGAAAAACGACCCGCTTACGCTCGATACCGCTGCCATCTCGATTATCACTTTTAACAGAACTGCCCGGCAAGACCTACCACTCACTCCGCTGACCACCAAATTTCAAGAACCGTTATTACAAGCAGGGCAGGGCGAGGCAGATTTAGAAAAAGCCTTGAAATTACTGGAAGAGTGCCTGGCACATGAAATTCGGCCCGCTACCATGCAGCACAAAGGTGATTGGTTGCCACTGGTGTTTGTAATCGGAGCAGGCCATTTTACTGGTGAATGGAAACCTGTTGTGAAGCGGTTGTGGGACGATAAAGTAGCTGAAGTGGTGGTTGGGCTAGTGGGAACGGAAGTAGCGCCAGTTCAGCTAAAGGATTTAAGTGAACAAATAGTTCAGCTGGGTCAATTGCAGCCGGGCGGATTACAGGTCTTTTTCAAGCTAAAATCAGTTGGCTTTGAGCTACCTTTGCCAGCGCCGCCCGAAAACCTGTTAACTCTACCGTAGCCAGTCGAAGTTAAGTAAAAGGAGATACCAAGATGAGTTTTATTCGTCGCTTACCAGTTTATATCCTGCTAGATTGCTCCGGCTCGATGGCTGGTGATGCTATTGAGCAGATTCGCCTGGGATTAAAAGCCCTGATTGCTCAACTCAATACCGACCCTCAAGCGATTGAAACAGCCTGGCTTTCGATTATTACTTTTGACAGCACAGCCCGCCAGGTAATTCCATTAACCGAACTTGATCAAATTACTATGCCAACTTTACAGGCGGGTGGTGCTACTGCTCTAGGGGCCGCACTTCAATTACTTGACAATTGTATTGAGCGGGAAGTTAATAAAGTTACTACCGAAACCCAGAAAGGGGATTGGAAACCACTGATTTTTGTGATGACAGATGGGCAACCAACCGATACCTGGGAACATCACGCCGCTACCCTCAAAAACAAAAAAGTGGCTAATATTATTGCTTGTGCTGCCGGAAACCATGCTAATACTCAGCTTTTGAAGCAATTAACTAATGCAGTAGTTTGGCTTAATACTGCCCAGCCCGGCGCTTTTGAAAAATATATGGAGTGGGTTTCTTACTCAATCCTGAAAACCTCGCAATTAGTTTCTACTAATCCAACCGGGGCGCAAGCGGGGGTAGATTTGCCTCGACCTCCTTCTGTCATTCAAATAATACCTTAAAACGCTTGGTGCAGGAAGGATAATTTTATGCCAGTTAAGCTGCTTGAAGCTTTTGACAGCGTTCTCAAGCATTATTCCCAACAGCCGGAGCTAACCGAGCGCTTAAAAGAGGGTTGGTCTGATTTTGAGAACCGTTACCCGGAACAAGCCCGGCTGCTCCAACAAAGCCTTGAGGACTTTTTGAAGGAGTTTATGGGCGAAGACCTGGAAGATTTGGCAAGGTTGACAATACCTGAGATGAACGTTCCGACGCTACCGGCAAATATGCCACTACCTGTGGCCCAGCCTGTCTTGGCTATCCCAGATGGGCCAGCCCAGGTAATGGCACAACTACGTCAAGAATGGCAGACGGCTGATGAGAATCTACAGGGGGATATAATGGGCTTTATTATTAAAATTATCACTAAAAGTAAAGACCCTAACCAGGCTAAACGACCAGTTCCGAAAAATTTGCCTCCTGAAGCGGCACTCGCTCCAATATCCGCCCAACCTCAGCCCGAAGCTGTGGCAGTTAATCGCCCAGACCGGGGCGCGGTAGATGGTAAGATGCCCGCCGCCGCCCGGTGGCGCTATCAACCACAGCCTGATAGCGGTCCACACCACGATTACCCGGAAGCGTTCGCTAATTCGCAGGTACTACCAGGCGATTTGAAATTGATTGGGGCGCGAGTGCGCGGGCGTATGCACAAACACAACGGTACGCCTTGTGACGACTGGTTCGAGTTTGGCAGTAGTGGGACATGGACGATTATTGCGGTTGCCGATGGCGCTGGGTCTAAAAAGTTTTCGCGCTTAGGGGCTAAACACGCTTGCCTGGGTGCCGTGAAATATCTAAAAGAGAATCTGGCCCAACATGAATTGCAAAAACGTGCTAAGTGGATTTCACAAACCTTCAATCGGAACGTTGACGGGGGTTATGGTGTTTTTGATGAGCCTGACCTGCAATTTGTTCAAAAACATTTGCATGAAGCGATGCGTTATGCTCATAGTAGACTGGTAGCACTGGCGGATAAATTTAAGAATGAACCATCGCACACCCAGGTATTAGGCCGACCGCTCGAACTTAAAGACCTTTCGCCCACCCTGCTGGTAGCAGTCCATTGTAATGTGCCAGTAAATGGGTCGGATTTCAGTTTTATTTTGACCTGTCAGATTGGAGATGGTATGGCGGCAGCAGTTTTCCGTACTGGTGCATTAAGCTTATTAGCTCGTCCCGATACTGGCACTTTTTCGGGTGAAACCGAGTTTTTGACTTCAGCCAGCAAGCTTCAGCCCGATTATTTGTGGCGTAAGACTTATCCGTTTTTTAGTCCAATTCGAGCTTTTATGATTATGACTGACGGTGTGGCTGATGATTATTTTCCTAGCAAGCCAGAAATGCTGCGACTTTATGGCGATTTGGTAATAAACCGAATTATTGGTTTCAACGCACAAGGTCTTAGCGATGAAAAAGTTTTGAATTATTTACACCAATATAACTTGCCTGATATAGAAAAACTGAACTGGGCTAACCTTAAAATTGGTGGTGAGCTAATTGCGTCGAATGTTAACTGGCCTGTGCTAATTTATTCGATTAAAAATTATGCCGACGCTCTTGGTGTACCGCTTGAAAAAGTAATTACTACGCCTGAATTGCTGATGGCAACCAAATTTCTGCAACCCAAACCACTGGAAGGTGTGGAAACGCCCGACGAGCGCCTTTGCCGCTGGCTCGATTCGTATCAAGTCCGAGGTTCGGCGGATGACCGCACTCTGGTAGTACTGTATCGTGAGGTAATCGCATGAGCCTGGTAACTGCCGAACTTAAAGATGGCACTAAGCTGCAATTTGAGATAATAACTAACCCACCCGCCGGTGGTATGAAAAAGACTTATTTTGGCCCAAATCGCGATTACGTGGTACAGCTTTACCATAACCTCAATGCCGCCAAAGACCCCCAACGCCTGGCTCGATTGGAAGCAATTCTAACCCGCTTCAATCCAACCCTACCAGAAAGTCAGGGGGGAGCCAGGGGAGTCAGTCAAGAATCGGCGGATTATTTCAAGAAGCTTTTTTGTTGGCCTACCGCCATTGTAGTTAAGCCCCAGTTGGGCATTGTTGCTCCGGCTTATTCTACTAACTATTTTTTTGCAACCGGGAGCTTTAAGGGCCAGGAAAAAAAGGGGAGATGGTTTAGTAGCCCGAAATTACGCAAGCTGTTACCCGAATTGGAACGTGGCAGCTGGATTAACTATTTCAGGTTATGTATCCTGATGGCGCGGGCGGTACGACGACTTCACCAGGCTGGTTTAGCCCATTCTGATCTATCCAGTAATAATATTTTAATTGACCCTTCACGTGGTCTGAGCGTAGTGATTGATATTGATTCGCTAGTCGTGCCAGAGCTTTTTCCGCCTGACGTGCTGGGAACTCGCGATTATATCGCTCCAGAAGTGTTGACCACCAATACATTGCTGCCGCCACAAGACCCCCGCCGGATTCAACCCACTGCTCGTACTGATGAACACGCTCTGGCGGTACTAATTTATGAGTATTTGCTTTTTCGTCATCCTCTAAGAGGTCGTAAAGTCCACAATCCTTTTGCGCCTGATGAAGATGAATTTATGGCAATGGGGCCGAAAGCCCTTTTCATCGAGAATCCGCATGATACTTCTAACCGACCTTCTAATTTAAGGTTTTCTTATCAGATTTTAGGCCCATTTTTGAAAAAATTGTTTGAGAAAACTTTTGTAGATGGTCTACATTCGCCTGACCAACGACCTTCAGCACTGGAATGGGAGCGTGATTTAATTAAATCCTGGGATTTGCTTTATCCCTGTCCCAACCCTGCCTGTAGTCACAAATGGTTCATTCTTTATGATTACAAACGAGCTACCTGCCCTTTTTGTGGGACGCATCCCCGCGATGTGCCTACTATTCCAGTACTAAATTTCCTGACTAATAAACATGGGAAATGGATGCCAGATGGACGATTGGTAGTTTATAATAAACTATCACTTTTTAAGTGGCACGTAATGGATAATATTTTTCCTGGCGAAGATGCCGAACAAATTAAAAAGCAGCCCCAGGCATATTTTGCCTTCCATCAGGGGCGTTGGGTATTAATTAACCAGCAATTGACTTCACTAACCTCGCCGGGAGGCAGCAATGTCCAACCAGGTCAAGCAGTAGAATTGGGAAATGGAGTACAATTTACCCTGTCGCAGGAACCGCATGGACGAAAAGTTGAAGCAACTTTAGTTTATCTTTGAAGAGCTGAGTTTATTTTATGCCAAGTTCGCCACCACTACAAACTTCAAACAGAGTACAGTTGGATATTGAAGCAGGCCCAGCCCAGGGGCGCAACTTTGATTTGACCAATTGCCCGGTTTTAATAATTGGTCGTGATGGTGGCATAGGGGGTGCAGAAGTAACGTTGGCACTACCCGATAGTTCACTTTCTCGCCGCCATCTGCGCTTTACTGCTTCGGCAGATAGCCTGTTCTTTTTTTTGGAAGACCTGGATAGTACCAATGGAACTTACCTGAATGGGCGCTTACTCAAAGCTAAACGGACTGTTCGGTTGGTGACAGGCGACCTGATTAAAGCGGGTAATACACGGCTACGTTTTACCGACACACGTGGCACCGAACTTCAAAATCATACCGGGCGCGAAAAAAGATTAGCGGAGGTGTTAGAGCAATCTTTACTAGAGAATAAACAAGCTCAAGCCGCTAAAATAAATACTCGAACTCCTTCTGTTAACAATAAACCATTGCAACCTGAACAAACAATTGCCCAACTGACTTTCGAGCTTAAAACGGGCGAAATTTGGATTGAGCAAAAAAAGCTAAAACTGAGTGGCAAACAATATTATCTTTTTTACTATCTTTACCAACATCGCGAACGGGTCTGCAATTTTACCGAATTGATTGAATATATCTGGCGGCAGAAAACGGGCAAAACCATTTTTGAGGCCGGGCTTGAGCCTACTCCTGCTCACGTTCACCAACTTGTACGCGAAATTCGCCGCAAAATTGACCAGTTGAATAGCGGGTTTAGCGGCGAGAGTATTATTTCCTCGAATAGTTCTTTGCGGGGTTATCGCCTGATAATACAGTAATACATTATGTTAACACAATTTGGCTCTCAAAACGCGGCTACCGTAGATAAGCCAATTTTCTCATTCAAATCCCATAAATTTAGCTACTAAATAACAGCCTCAACTTGTTATAACTGAACCAAGCCTGTTTTGAAAGCAGTTTCAGCTTCACAAAATTCAGTTTTGGTATCAACGCCTGATTGCAGTTGCAAAATTATAATTGCATCAGTTATAGCTCAAGGAGGTCACAATGACACTTATTCCAGGAACGCATTTAGGTTTCAAGTTTAACCACCGGGATTTCAGTTTACCTGTTAGCGGTAAAGCCTGGCTCAGAAGTCTATTGCTGCTATCGGTTTTGTTTGGTTTGATAGCCTGGGAAGCGCCCAACGCCGATGCTGCGACCCGGCCCAATTTCAACCATCGCTTTATTATCTTCGTCCATGGCATCCGGGTCAACGACTCGGTGCGCCATGTGCGCTACGATTTGGGTCGGGAAACTTTTGGCGAGATTCGGGATGCGCTCGTAAATCCCAAAGGGGGTTACGGTTTACCAGTGCTAAACGAGGAAAATTTCCTCTACTTTAGCTATGACGACTCGGATAACGAGCGCTGGGAAAAGACGTTGGAGCCAGTCAGTTTTCAGTCCGAACGCATGAGCAAATTAATTAAGGCGACGATAAGCCGTTATCCCGACGCTACCTTTGACATTATTGCCCACAGCCTGGGCGGAGTAGTCGCTACCTATTGGGCGGCTCTTAGTCCATTCGAGCAACGTGAACGCCTTCACTCGGTTATTACGATAGATAGCCCGGTGCGCGGAGCAAGTGCTGAATACGAGAAATATTGTCTGACCGCCTGGAAGTTGGTGAGCTTTGGACCTGAAGTGTGCCGCGACCTGGATAAAACTGGCAACACTATTACTAAGGTGGTGCCAAAGGCCGTTGACAATGCCAATGTTTTCTACATCCGCAACGAGCAGGATACTTTAGTCAAAAGCGAAGTAGCTTACCTGGACGGGGCGATTGAAATTGCCCGACTCAACCAATCTGGTTATCCCAATCGGTATAGCAAAAAAGACCGCGATGCACATGGAGCAGGCTTAAGCGTTCCCCAGGCATTACTCGCTATCCAAAATGTTATCGCCAATAATTACTATCGGCCTGGGTTAGCAGCATTGCCAATCACTTTGGAACAATCCAAAACCTGGAGTTTCTGGGAGGGCTGGTGGCTTTTTGGTAAACGAACTTATGCTACTTCTACGCCTGGACGAGCGGCTACTATCGAAGTTCCAGCCAATCATCGCTATGTGCTAATCCGTACCCAAAAACATACCGGGCGAGGTACACTGTTAATTAAAATTGACGGGCGTGAAGACCGCATAACCAACTTGCAGCAAGCTGAATATAAAGACCTTGAATTGCAATACGACCTGGGTGCAGCTGCTGTACCGCGCACTTTGAGGGTTGAATTGATTGGCGGCGGCAGCTTGAACGTAAACTCGGTTATTACTGCACCGCTTTCTTATCACATTCCGAGCGTGCAAAACGGGATGCTACGTGAACAGCGTAAGCTTACTGGTAAATAAAACTTATTAAAGCTATAGCTGAGTCTCAAAGTTGGCAGACCCAGCTATAGTTTTAATAAGTTAGAAGTCTACTTTAGTCTGATCTGACAAGCCAAAATTTAGTTTAAGCGTAATAAAGTATCTTCTCAATAATCCGGGGTTGAACTTGCGTTCTATTTAATCAAGACTTCAATTGCTAGGCAAAATACTTTTATTAGCTACAGATATTTTGCTATAGAAGAGAAATCCCTAATGATTTTGCCGAGGTATCACTAATT
>JBBQXW010000355.1:0-7335 GCA_038209275.1 Chloroflexia bacterium
CTTTAAAATTGATGCTTTACCTTTAGCAAAAAGGTGTTATAATTTATGTAACCGCAAGTGAGCGTAGCAAATCAAGTTTCTAGTCAAATCCGAAAGGAGCATCGTACTAATGAGTAATCCGCAGTATCCTGGTGGCCCTAACAACCCTAACAATCCAAACCAACCCCCGCCAGGCGGCTATCCTCCCCCAGGTGGCTACCAGCAACCAGGCGGCTATCAGCAACCGGGTGGCTATCCTCCCCCAGGTGGTTATCCTCCTCCTTATCAGCAGCCCGGCTATAGCGCGCCGATGGGTTATCAACCTGGCTATGGCGCGGCAGCGCAGCCGTTAGCGGGTGTTGGCAGTCGCTTTCTGGCCTATTTGGTTGATTACGTCGCTTTTTTGATACCTGTTTTTATTGTCACGTTTATTTTTGGCGCTGCCTTTGGTACGACGACAACCATTGATGGTGGTATTAGTACCAGTACGACTGGTGGTGCCGGGCTTCTTGCTAACATCCTCAGTCTTGCCATTATAGTAGGCTACTACTGGCTTTGCTACCAGTACGTAGGGGGTCGCACCCTCGGACAAAAGGTAATGAGCTTACGGTATGTTAACCAGGCTGATGGTGCCAGAGTAAGCATGAGTAGCTTCCTTCTTTACCGCACCATCGGCTACTTTATCAACAGCCTTATTTGCGCCATTGGTTATATCTGGGCGTTGTTTGACTCTAGCAAACAGACCTGGGGACAGAAGGTTTTCAAAGTGCTGACCATTACGGCTGCCGAGTAGAAGTTGAAGGCTTAACCTTTGACTGATTTTCTTCAGCATGGAATTAAAAAATCGGCTTACTCCCCGCGCCGCAGGTTAATTTTACTGGGCGGGGGAGTAGCGGCGGGTCTATCATTGCTTTATGTGGTAGACCCGGCCCAATCGCCCATATCGCTCTGCCCTTTTCATTCCCTGACTGGTTTGAACTGCCCAGCCTGTGGTGCGACCAGGGCGGTTCACCAGCTTTTGCATCTCCAATTTATTACCGCGCTGCATTTGAACGCCCTGCTGGTACTAGGTCTGCCCATATTTGCCTGGATAGCCTGGCGCTTTGTACAGACTACTCTGGCTGGTCAACCCTGGCGCGGCCTGAAATTTTCTCCCTTCCAAATTGCGCTATTCTGCCTCTTGCTCCTCAGCTTCACAATTATACGAAATCTGCCGTTTGCCCCCTATAATTGGCTTTCTCCCTAAGAAACTGTTTTATAACGTGGTAGGGTTTGAAGGGTCAAACCCAGTTGGGTTCAATGAATTGAACCCCTACGCTGTTATGAAGTACGTTCTAAAGTTCACTTTTTGGTTTTGAGGATAACTCAAAGAGCTTGCGTACCGCTAACTTAAAACCGGGCAGTACCGGATCGCCTTCTATCGTATCGTCTATGCCAAGTAAATCGGTGGCTTTGCCAGCCTTATAAACTTCAACCACCTGAACTACTGGCCGGATGACCCAGACCAACTTAATTTTAACTTGCTGGTACTCTTTTAATTTTTTATCGGTGTCATCTATTTCGTCCCGGCTGGAAGTTACCTCTACCGCTAAATCTGGTAGCACTGGTAGCACAGTGCGTGGTAATTCGGGCAAAGTTTCAAAAGAGCAATAGGCAATGTCGGGGCGGCGTTTGCCGATTCCTGGCAAAACAAAATCAGTGTCAGCATTAAACACTGTACCCAAATTATGTTCCCACACATACAGATTCAGGTAGGTAGTTAACCGCGCTCCCACTGCGCCAGATAAGCCATCTGACATTTCTTCGTGCCTTTCCTCGTCCTCTTCTACTATTTGTTTTTCAGCCAATTGGACTAATTCTTCGGTGGTCATAACTGCACCCCTTTTTTCTCTCAATTTTACTTATTTACCTTTACTTACTCTTTGATTATAATTCAGAGCGGTGATTTTGGGCTAATTTCCGGGCTTTGTACCTGGCTCAAGTTCTAGCAGCAGTTGTAAATTGAAGCTGGGATAGTCGCTTAGAATCCCTTCGGCGGCGTAACGTTCTTGCATTTCTTGAATTACCCGTGAGTTAAGATGAGTTTGCTGGGCCTCGACGCTGGCCCAATCAGCCCGGTACAGAATAATCTGTTTATCGCCACGATGCCGTCCGACCCACGTCCCGACGATTTCGGGTATGCCGAGCCTGATTTGGCGCATGGTGTCTAACATCTGGTTTATGTGGTCTGTTGGATAATTCTGGGGGTATGTTACTAATCGAATATGGGAAGATTGGATGGGTTGCGGCAAGCGACGGTATTCGCGAATCAGGTCAAAAGTATGATGCTCCAAGATTTTTACTTTGGTTTTTAATTCTGCCAAAATGCCAGCCTTATTTAGGCTATCGAGGGCGGCACCCAAATCTGCGTTACTCTGCCACCAGTTCAACAAATAGAATTCCTGGGTATCATGCTGGGATAAATACAGCGCGGTTTCAATATGCCCCGCAAAACGCTCCTGCCAGATAATCTTACTAATATAATTTAGCAGCATTTCGGCGGAAGTGGTTGGGAGAAGTCTGAGTTTAGTGAGGGCAGCGACGTTCATGTTATATCCTGTTTCTCTCACCGCAGGTAGAGTTGGATTTTGGAAAGTTTATCTATCCAAATCTTAACATATAGCCTTTTCAAAAACAAGGATTTTGAATTTAATAATTTTCTACTTGCCTCGAACCTGGCGGCAGTGCGTCGGGCGAGGTCGCTGGCGACGCGCTGCGTTGGTTTGAAGGATGATGCGCTTTGCCTTTGCTACTTCAAACCACCAAAAAATCAGCACCGAACTTCCCCTCCTGATTTTATAATTGTGCTTGTAACTAAAATTCGTGGAACTTTAGCTTTATCTAGTAGCGATTTCAATCGCCTTTCGTCTAAAGGTAATCCAAAGCGATTGAAATCGCTACTACTTTCCCGCTCTATGGTGTGCGTCAGTTTTTTGCATCGAGCTAAAGAGAACCCGACTATGAATGGTCGGGCTAAGAACGGGAAGCTCATTTATTTTTAGCCCGACCATTTATGGCCGGGTATTGCAAAAAATTGACGCACACCCCTTGGTCTCCCGCTCTACCCCTCGTTCCTTCTCCTTTTCCTTCTCCTCATTTCTTCTCCTTCGTCTCGCCGCGTAGCAGTAGCAGGTCGGGCCAGGGGAAGGGGCTGGTAATACGGGCGCTGGTCGAGATATAGCGGATGCTCAGTCCGGCCCGACGGTGCAGCGAAAGATTTGGCCCGGAGCCGTGTATGAGGTTAGGATGATGTACCGAAACATCACCTGCTTTGAGAATCAAGTCAACTGCGCTGGCTTCCTCTACCAGCGCGGGGTCTATTTCCCAGCCAAACACGTTAGGCACATCCTTGCGTTCGCGGAGTGGCTGTAAAGGTAACTGATGTGAGCCGGGAATAACTCGCAGACAACCGTTTTTTGGTGTGCTATCATCAATCGCCAACCAGAGCGTAATTACCTGCATTGGTTCGAGCGGCCAGTTAAAACCATCCTGATGCCACAATACCGCCGCCCCGGTATAGGGTGCTTTGTTGACATAATTCGAGCCAAACAGCGCCAGATTTGGCCCAAGAAATAGCTCCACCAGATTTAGCAAGCGTTCGTCACTAACCAGCCTGACCCAAAAAAGGTCGTTTTGTACCGGCGCACTATAAATCTCAGCGCTCCCGCCTACGGGGTAATGTTGCCGTAGCCACGCCATATGCTCGTCCGCTTCCTGCAACATTTCCCGGTCTATTACTTCGCGAAAAATAGCATAGCCTTCGGAAGCGTAGCGGTCTTGCGCTTCGGTTAAATCGGGATTTTCGAGTTGATTTTGAATGACCATGCTTTTTTCGCCACCGGTGTTTAAATTATCCAGGGAATATCAAATTCCTGTCCAAGCTCTTTGAGCCGATGAACTACTTTGGGATGCAGTGGTACGCCCAGTTGCAAATTTTCGGCCTGGGCCAGATATTCTTTTTCGCCTGCCACATACACCCGGCTAACTCCTTCGGCGGTTGGGGTGCTGTGCAAATCGCGAATCATGGCATCCATATCGGCCTTAAATTCTTCTACATCGCGGAAAGCGTCAATTCGCATCGCGCCAAAGAAATGTCCGGCCCGCCAGCGCCCAACTTTGGCACTGTGGCCCATGCCGCTCAGTACCCCGACCAGAATATCCACCATAACGCCCAGGCCGTAACCTTTGTGGCTGCTCAGTTCGGCGTTGCTACCGAGCGGGGTCATTCGGTGGATACGCAACGCCAGTTGCGCGTCGCTGGTCGGTTGACCGCTTTCGTCCAGACTCCAGCCAATCGGAATTGGTTCTTCGCGGCGGGCCGCAATTTCGATTTTGCCGTAAGCCACCGCCGTTGTCGCCATATCGAGCAGAAACGGGTATTCGTTTTTAGTGGGGGCGGCAAAGGCAATCGGGTTTGTTCCCAGCCGGGCCTCGCGTCCCCCGGTTGGTACACCCTGCGGGGCGGCGTTGGTCATGGATAGGCCAATCATATCGTGGGCTACCGCCAGTTCTGCGTAGTATCCGGCGATTCCGAAGTGGCTGCTGTGTGTTACCGCGACCATGCCAATTCCGGCACTTTCGGCTTTGCTGATAGCTAAATCCATCGCCTTTGGCCCGACCACCAGACCCAATCCGCCATTACCATCTACCAGCGCGGTTGAGCCAGTTTCGCGGGTAATAGTAAAAGGGGCTTGCGGGTTAAAGACATTGGCGCGCTGCATATTCAAATACATATCAAGGCGTGGCACACCGTGCGACTCGATGCCGCGCAAATCGCTGGTGACAAGAATTTCGGCGGCGCGACGGGCTTCCGCTTCATTCAAGCCCAATTTTTGCAAAAAAGTCGCAGTAAAATCTTTCAAAGGCTGGACTGGAACGCGAATGGCCTCATTGCCCAGCCCGCTAACGCCCTGTCCTCCGACCTTAGCCAGATAATCTGCCAGTTGCTGCTCTTCATTGTGCGGCTTCGCCATTTTTCCTCTTTTCTTTGGGTTTTCTCTGCCCTGCCCTGATTTTTAAGGAGAGTGTTTATCTTAGCATTTGAATTAGTTTTACTTCTTCGGTTCGCGCTTCTCGCCCGTAGCGATGGTAATTCCGGCGGCATCCTGGTAAATGCGGCTAACCGCGCTATAGTCTTCGCGGTTGTAGCCCATACCTTTGACCAGACCGTACATTTGCTTGGCGAACGCGGTTGCCATCATCGGTACGCCCATTTCGTGTCCGGCACTGAGGGCGGCGTTGAGGTCTTTGTGCATCAGTTCGCTGGCGAAACCCTGCGAGTAATCATCTTTGAGCATATTCTGGGGCAACCAGTTTTGCATTAAATAATTGGCGGCGGTGGCGTTCATCAGCACTTCGCGCAAGGCTTCGGCGTTTGCGCCCGCCTTTACGCCAAAGGTGAAACCTTCCGAAAGGCCCAGCATCAGCACGCCGATAATAATCTGGTTGACCATTTTGACCGTCTCGCCTAGCCCGTTTGCGCCGACCAGCGTGGGCGAACCCATCGCTTCCAGTACGGGCTTGCCACGTTCATAAACTTCTGGTTCGCCACCGACCATAATTGCCAGCGTGCCGCTTTTGGCTCGGAACGGCCCGCCCGAAACGGGGGCATCCAGCATCGAAATATCTTTTTCGCCCAGCCGTTTAGCGATTTGCTGGCTGGCAGTCGGCGAGATAGTACTCATATCAATTACCAGCAGGCCCGCTTTTGCGCCTTCAACCAGACCGTTTGCACCAAAGCAAATTTCCTCTACCTGCGGCGCGTCGGGAACCATTATTACTACCGCGTCCACCAGCCCGGCTAATTCGCTGTAGCCTCCGGCCTCTTTTGCCCCCTGCGCCACCAACTCCTCGACGGGCTGGCGGTTGTGGTGGACTACTACATAAGTTTCAAAACCTTTTTTGATTAAATTTTCGGCCATCGGCTGACCCATCGCGCCCGCGCCAACTAACCCGACCTTCTTGACTGGCTCTGCCATTACTCATTCTCCTTCTAAATTGTCTTTAATTATCTTTAAGATTTGCCTGCTCTAAAGAAACTTCTTATTCACCGCTTGCTTTATAGGCTCTCTCCAAAAGTTCAGCTAAGTGTAGCACTTCCACTTCTTTGCCTTCTTTCCGCATCCCGTAGGCAATTTGAATGGCGCAACCAGGGTTAGATGCGACTACGATTTCGGCGGCAGTATTTTTGATGTTCTCGGTTTTCCAGCTTAACACTTCGTTAGCCATGACGGGCTGCACCACGTTGTAAATACCAGCGCTGCCGCAGCACCAATCGCTATCTTTCATTTCGACCAGTTGAACGCCCTTCAAAGAATTAATAAGCTGGCGCGGCTGATTAAAAACTTTCTGCCCATGTTTCATATGGCAAGCATCCTGATAGGTTACGCGGGCTTTGTACTCGCCTTTGGGCGGCGTAAAGCCAATTTCGACCAGCAGTTCGCCAAAGTCGCGCATCTTGCCGACGAAACGGGCGGCACGCTCGGCGTATTCTTTGTCGTCGTGCAGTAGATGGGCGTAATCTTTGAGAGTAGCGCCGCAGCCACTAGCGTTTACTATATAGTAATCCGCGCCCGTCGCCTCGAACGCTTCAATATTTTTGCGGGCCAGCGTGCGCGATTCTTCGCGTTCGCCGACGTGAGCGTGAAGCGCCCCGCAGCAATGCTGGTTTTCGGGAATAACTATCTGACAGCCGTTGCGGGCCAGCACATTGACCGTCGCGGCGTTCGTACCTCGGAAAAGTTCGTCTTGGACACAGCCCGTCAGGAAAGCGACGCGGTAGCGCGGCTTATCTTTGGCGGGTGTCACCTTTGCCAGTTTTTGCTTGAACAGGCCGCCCTGCGCCTGGGGCAACATTCCTTCTTTTTCATCCAGTTTGCCCGGCAAAATCTTGAGCAAGCCGCTTTTTTGCACCAGCGTCCGCAAGCCGCTCTTTTGATAAAGTCGCATCCCGAAGCCCGCCGTTCGCATGGCCCAGGGCTGCATAAACAGGAAACCCAGCGTCGCTTTCCGCAAAACTCGCTCGGTTTCGGTGGCGGGTGGCAGTTGGGCGCGGGCCGCTTCCAGCAATGCACCATAAGGTACAGCCGAAGGACAGGCAGTTTCGCAAGCCCGGCAACCCAAACACAAATTCAGGTGATGGCGCAAATCGGGGTCGTCCACCGGAATTTCGCCACTCGCCAGCCCGCGTATCTGGTAAATCCGACCACGCGGTGAATCGGCTTCCAGCCCGGTTGCCTTATAGGTCGGGCAATAAGAGAGGCACAAGCCGCAATGCACACAGGTCTTTAATTGCTTTTCGGTAATTATATCCAGTAT
>JBBQXW010000356.1:0-7320 GCA_038209275.1 Chloroflexia bacterium
CAATTAACGGGGTCGAAGGGCTGGAAATTATCGGGCCGGAACGCTTGAAGGAGCTAGAACCATACGCCACTGGAATTAAGGCGATTTATTCGCCGAACACCGGGATTATTAATTATGTGCAGGTCGCGCACGCCTACGCCCACGAAATACTGGAAAATGAAGGCGAAATTGTAACGGGCTGCGAAGTGACGGGGCTGGCGAACCGGGGCAAGCGCAGCGTAGTAAGTATGCACACAGCGCAGGGTTCGCAGCAAATTGAGGCCGATTTTGTAATTACCTGCGGCGGCTTGCAATCGGATAAACTCAGCGAGATGAGCGGCAAGAAAAGCGCGGTCAAAATCGTGCCGTTCCGGGGCGATTACTATTTGCTGAAGCCGGAAAAGACCCACATGGTCAAAGGCATGATTTATCCTGTGCCTGACCCCAGCTTTCCGTTTCTGGGCGTGCATTTTACTCGCCGGATGGATGGCGAAGTCTGGGCCGGGCCAAACGCGGTGCTGGCTTTTGCGCGGGAGGGCTACGGGCGCTGGAAGATTAATCCGAAAGAATTGGGCGAGGCACTGAGTTATGGCGGATTCTTGAAACTGGCGAAGAAATACTGGAAGATGGGCGCGCAGGAGATGTACCGCGATTATTTCAAAGCCGCCTACGTAAAAGAATTGCAGCGCTACATGCCGGAACTTACCGCCGAAGATGTCTTGCCCGGCCCAAGCGGAGTACGAGCGCAAGCCCTCGCCGCCGATGGCAGTCTGGTTGACGATTTCCTGATTACGCACGGCAAAAACGTCGCCCACGTCCAGAATGCTCCTTCGCCCGCCGCCACCTCATCCCTGGTAATCGCCCGCCTGATTGTAGACGAGGTGCAAAAAAGTTTCGATTTCGCGGCAAGACAGAAGGCTTATTGAGGGTTGAAGGAATGAAAGAAGGTTCACGGTCTCAAAGACGCATGAATAAAAAAAGGCCGCGTCGGATTAAATTACCAGGAGCGTATCAGCCAACCGCAGAAGAAGTCGAGGCAAGTCTGGCAAAGATTTTCACGCCTGAAGAAATGGTGGAAATGGATAAAGTTGACCTGGATAATTTGCCAGTCGGCGCTAAATCGCTTTCGGAAATGATTAATGAAGACCGCGAGGATCGCTTTTGAGGATTGAAAAGATACAAAACAAATTGGGTTTAACTGAACGTGCTTTGCGAAGGCTCGAACGAGAACCGCGCAGCTTTAAAGGTCAACTTACTAACATTGCTGATATTGAGGCGTTGCTTATTGAAGCTGGTTGTCCAACTGACCATGCTATTGTTGCCTTTCACCTGGACTTTGCGGGTTATTTAACTCAAACTGGTTATGCCAGTAATCTGCGATTGGGAATACCTAGAAAGCCATGTCTTTATGAAGAAGCGGGCCATTGGTTTTGTGAATTTGCAGTTTTGGAACCAGACATGAGTGCGCCCGCAGAATTAGTAATGGATGAACACGGCGCAATTTATTGGAATGAGAACCCAATGCCGCTTGCCTCATCTATCCAAATCCATCTTGAGAGCAAGGCTATGAGTGAAGTGCTTAAAGAATTGGATATGCAATATTTTGCAGGAGGGGAAGCGAAACTTGAGATTGGGGTAGAGAAGATTCCCCTATTACACGAACGTTTAACCAACCTCTGTTTGGTAGTGGTAAAAGAAGCGACCGATGCTTACGAGCAATGGTGGATTAGCAACGATAGTGCTGTACACGCCTTTAAGGTCGGGAGTAGTGACGGTTCATACAGTGCCGTCGTAATAGCCGCTAACTCAAACAGTCGTTTAAAAGAGATTAATGAGGCATTTATTGGCTTATAATTAGACTTCTTCCGAGTACAAGAAGGTGTTTCAGTGCCTTTATTGGAATTTAGCAATGTAGCCCGAAATTTATTCCAGCGCAGGCTTCAATACCATAAAAAACAAGGAGAGCCAATTAACATTTTATGAAATCTATAAGACTCTCTGCCCACGCTTTAGGGTATACTATAAGACGTGGATTTACAGTAGCAGAGGTAGAAGAGACTATCAGGACTAGCTTCTGGCAATCTGCTGAGTTAGGGCGGTTGCAATGTCGCAAAAATTTTCCATATAATCAAGACTGGAATGGAACGTTTTATGCCACCAAACAGGTGCGACCGATTTTTGTTGAAGAAGCTAACGAAATTGTAGTCATAACCGTTTACACTTACTTTTTTTGATTTTTGAAAGGATTTTCCTCATGAAAATAACTTATGATGCCGAAGTAGATGCCTTAAATATTATATTTCGTGAAACAACCGTCACCACTCAACCATTAGCCGAAGGTATTGCGGCAGATTATGATAGCAATGGACAGTTAGTTGGGCTTGAAATTTTGGATGCAGTCAAACGTTTTGGTGGAATAGAAACGCTACGACAAGTAATACTTGAAGGTATTGGGCCATCACTAAAGCCATTATCGGGAACCTCTGTTGGAGATTAATTATTTTTACATCGTCTCTCTTCTTATCGTATGCCCGGTTTCGTGCCAGGGGATGAGGAAGCGACGCGCTCCGGCAAGGATGGCGTAGAAGATGAAGCCGATGACGGTCAGGATAACGATAGCCGCGAATAGTTTGTCGAGTTGGAAGGCGTTGAGCGATTGGACAACGGTTGCGCCGAGACCGCCGTTTGGGTTGAGGTATTCGCCAACCACCGCGCCGATGAGAGCCAGAACCACGCCGACTTCCATGCCAGTCAGGATGTAGGGCAGCGCGAAGGGCAGTTCGACGTGAACCAACCGCGCCCAACGGCTTGCTCCTAACGAATTCATCAAATCGTGCTTACCTTCCTCAACTGATTTGATGCCCAGCACCACGTTACTGAGCAAGGGAAAGAACGAAAGCAGCACCGCAATCACAATATTCGAGGTCGAGTTGAAACCGAAGATGAGCAGAAAGAGCGGCGCAAGGGCCACTTTGGGGACGACCTGACTGGCGATAATAAACGGATTGAGGACGCGCTCGATTATCTGGCTCTTGGCGACAACAAAGCCCAGCGCAATACCGATAACCGAACCAATCGCGAAGCCGAGCAGCGTTTCATAAACGGTCTGCCAGGTGTCTTTGACGAATTTAGCATCGGAGGGAAATTCTACCAGCCGTTGCCAAACTTTGGCGGGTTCAGGAACGATATATTTACTGCGAGGGTCGCTGGCGGTGTACCATTGCCAGAGCGCGATGATAATCAGGATTGCCAGGGGGGTTGAAAAAAAGGGCAAAAATTGGGTGAACCAGCGCCGCCGCCGCAACCGGGCAGCCTGAGCCGAAGTATCTTCCGTAATAGGCGCATCCGATACAGGAACATCCATGATTAGTAACCTTCCTCCAGTTTTTGGCGTAGCAAGCCGACCAATCGGTTAAAATAAGGGTCTTCGAGCATTGCGCGGGTGCGCGGACGCGGCAAATCAATCGGCACAATTTCGCGAATCCGGCCCGGACGCGACGAAAGCACCACCACCCTATCCGAAAGAAAAACCGCTTCTTGCAAGCTGTGTGTTACCAGCACCACCGATTTACCGCTTTGCTGCCAGATGCGCTGCAATTCCAGGTTCATACTTTCGCGGGTCATAGCGTCGAGTGCGCCAAAAGGTTCGTCCATCAACAAAATAAGCGGGTCGTAAACCAGCGAACGGGCAATAGCCACGCGCTGCCGCATCCCGCCGGAAAGCTGGCGCGGGTAGGCACGGGCGAAAAGGGCGGTGTCAATTCCGACCAGTTTAAGCATTGCGTGGGCGCGTTCGGTGCGAAGTTGCTTGTCAACCTTTTGCAATTCGAGTGGCAGCGTTACGTTGCGAAGGATCGAGCGCCAGGGCAACAAATTTGGGTCTTGAAAGACAAAACCGATGGAGTGGATAATTTCTTTGTCGGTGCCGCCATTTTTGTAAAGCGGACGACCCCCCACCAGCACTTCGCCACTCGTAGGTCGTAACAAACCGCCCATAATCCTTAGCAAAGTAGTTTTGCCGCAACCGCTTGGCCCTAACAAACTGATGAACGAGCCGTGTTCGGCAGTAAAGCTTATATCCTGAAGTGCTACCACCTGTCCGCTTTCGGTAGTGTAACGTTTCCCGATTTGGGTTACAATTATTTCCTGACGGTTAGAATTGTCAGGAAGGGAACTTTGTTTTAAGATATGCTCACTGCTCGTTTTTAACGGCTCCATCTGGCAACTGCTCCTATCAGGTTCAAGCCTTCGAGAGGCTTCGTACTTCAGCATTATTGGCGAAAATTTTAAAAATTGTTACCCGCGCAACGGCAAGGTTTAGTTTATTAAGGAGGAAGAAACATGTCAAATAAGAAAATCAATCGCCGCAAGTTTATTTACCTGGGCGGTGGTGTAGCATTGGCTGCCGGACTGGTGGCCTGTGGCGACCCCACTGCGACTACTGCACCCGTCGCAACTACCGCCGCACCTGCTACTACGGCAGCCGCTACCACTGCTGCGGCAGCTACCACCGCCGCAGCAACAACGGCGGCAGCGACTACCGCCGCCGGAGCAACTACTGCTGCCGCCAGTGGTGGCCCGCTCAAGAAAATCAAATTTGCGACCCCAACCGCCTTTATCCTCAGTTACATCGAAGATTATATCGCTAAAGAAGGCGGGTTCTGGGAGAAAGAAGGGCTGGACGTTGAGCTGGTCGCCGGGTCGGGTACAGCTTCGGCCTTGCAACAGGTCTCGACCAAAACCGCTTTCGCTGGGCGTGGTGGCGCGATTACTACGATTATCAACCGCACCACCCAGGCCGTGCCGATTCGTTCGGTCTACGCCATTTATCGCGGCGTGCAGTTCGTCATCATCACCAACGATGCCAAAGGTATCAAGACTCCCGCCGATATGAAAGGCCGCAGCATTGGCGTAGTCAGCCGCAACGGTTCGACTGAGCAACTACTGACGCTGGTACTGGCCGGGGCGGGCGTGAAGAAAGACGATGTGCAACTACAGGTGGTCGGCGCAAGTACGGGTGCGTATGCCTTTCTCGATTCGGGCAAGGTAGATGCCTTTGTCGCCACCAATCACGTTGCCGTCGAACTGAACTTCAACAAAGTTGCCATCAGGGTAATGCCCATCAGCGATTACCTGAAAGTCCCTTCTGACGATGTTATCATCCATGAGGATAGCGTCAAGGGCGACCCGGATACGGCGACTAAATTGATACGCGGCCTTCAGAATGCCCGCAAGTGGGCGCAACAGCCCGAAAACCTGGACACTATTGTTAAGTACGCCTCCAAGTACACGCCCGATGAGGTGAAGGACGCAGCCCTCGCAAAGCTGAAAATCGGCGACGACATCAAAAAATGGACGGATGGCAGCAGCCTCAAACTTGGTCAGATTGACAAGGCTGGCTGGACGAGCTTGCAAGATTTGCTTCTCGCCAACGCTTTTATTCCCAAGAAACTTGAATTGCCCGATTTGATTGAGACAAGCTTTATTGATAAGGTCGAACCAGCTTAAATTAGTTCAAGGTGCAAGGTTCACCCACAGGGCAACCCTACGGGCCGAAGTTCAAGGTCAAAGTTAGGAA
Source organism: Chloroflexia bacterium (assembly GCA_038209275.1). GTDB lineage: Bacteria > Chloroflexota > Chloroflexia > Chloroheliales > Chloroheliaceae > L227-5C. The sequence goes on from JBBQXW010000356.1 coordinate 5,558, forward strand.
AGCTGGCGTATTAACGCCAGCTTTTTTAAGTTGGCGTTCCATTGTGAGAAACGGCGTTCTGTTTTCTGGCTATACTATACTTTAAGCGGGTAGTTTCGTCAATGAAATCGGCAGAGGAAGCAAAGTAGAATAAAAATTAAGACACGCTAAAACAAAGGCAATTACTTTGGTTTTGAATTCTTTTTGTAAAAAGTGTTTCAAAATCAAAGTAAACCTAAGAGCGTTGCGGCTTTGGCGGTGTGCTAGAACGTATTGCTTTTCACATCTTTGTAAAAATTAAAAAATTTTAGCGCAGAGCAAAGTTGCTCTGTAGCGTCGTCCTACGCTAGATGAAGGCCAGGGCCGAAGAATTGGTCGAGACCGAACGGGCGTTAAGGGCGGCTTCCGCCATACGAAGTTCTTCGCATAGCCGGTAATATTCGCAACCATCGTTGTTGCTGCGGGCTTTTTGAATCAACTGCCGGATAGTGCTGATCAAAGACTCTAGTTGATTATTACTCATAATAGAACTCCTGGACATTTTTCGATTTCGGTGTTGTATAAACTGTCCGAAATCTATGATACCTGCTTTATTCAAGGTATCCATTAAATCCTCGTTTCTTCCTCATTCATTGCCAGAGCAGACGGGGGAACATAATTTGGTTTAAGCAAAATATTTTTGTCCCGTCACCCTTTTAATTTACTTGTTCAAATTATACCACTTCATAAAAACGAGTAAAGAGCCAAAACTCCCTTTTTTCATTCGTGATTTTTTTTATAATGGTTAACCGCTTTTCTATAGATTGTTTTAATGAAAAACAAAGCTTTGGAAATTGTTTGCAAACAATTTCCAAAGCTTTGTCAGTAGGATTTTCGCTCGTCATTGTGAGGTACGAAGAATCCCAGATTCTTCGTACCTCACAATGACCGAAGCAGGCAAAAGTTTCGGTTAAGGGAAAAGGCGAACCATTTGTGTTTCTACGTTTAGAAGAGGAGTTTGGAGCAGAGATTGAGTGAAAATCGTAGAAAGGCTGTTGTCGCGGGGACTGGCGGACATAGTGAGGGAATCGGCAATACTTTCAGAAATGACCTGGCTTGGGTTAATATTGAGGCGGCGGGCCAGATAAAGACCATATTGATAATCACTAACGCGCTCACTCCCGCATAAATGCAAAATACCCCGGTAAGTAAAAGATGGAGAAATGGTTTCAAGCAGAGCATCAACGAAATTATCTACTAGCGTCGGCGAAATATAGCGGTCATGAAAACGCTGCAATACCTGGCCCGTCTGAAGGCTCTCGACCATTCCGGCAACTCTGGGATAAAGTGCGCCGGTTATAGTGCGACCATATACCACGCAAGTACGGGCGATAAGGCTATTGGGCCAACTTTCGAGGGTGAGGTGTTCACCAGCAGCTTTGGTCAGACCATACTCCCGGTAAGGGTCGTAGCGCAATTCGGGATTGGGAGTTTCGTCTTCACGATAAAGGCCACGACCACCACCAAAAACAACGTTGGTAGAAATATAAACAAAGAGCGCCGTTGGAGCAAATTTTTCGAGGACAGCCAAAGTGCGCGCCACTCCTTCCACACTCACTTTTTGGTGCAGGTCTGGGCCATCCGAATAAACAAACGGCGGTACGGCGCAATAAATTACAACCTGTGGCTGACACTCGGCGGTGCAATTTTCGAGAGCGTGGTCATCCTGGTCGAGCGTTACCTTGTAAGCATTGGCTGGTAAATTAAGAGCGTTTTTGGAATAGGTGTAGACGACGGAATATCCG
>JBBQXW010000357.1:0-7313 GCA_038209275.1 Chloroflexia bacterium
CGCGTCCACCCGGTTGAGTTCAACGTCGTGGATAATAACGCCATCGGCAGGCGGAAGTTTTATGTCGTAGCCAATTCTAAAGCGAGTCTCAACAGTGTAATACTTGTTGGGTGAACCAGCAATGGGAATTTGAGCCATCAGGAAGCTAGTGTTGGATGGTGGTAGAGCTATTCTTTCCAGCGTTACGGTTTGGGGGGCTGTACCAGTATAGCTAAATTTGCGCCCAGCCGGAATAAACTGCATCATATCTTTGTTATTGGCAATAACGTGCTGCCCAACACAGCCGAAAGTAGGGTCGTTTACGCCCGGCGTATCGCCACAGTGCGCCAGGGTATAGCTGACTATATCCCACGAACTGCCGTACTGGTAGGCAATGGTGCTGCCGGGGTGCGGCGACCCAAAAGCATGGCTCATTTCGTGGGCCAGCACCCGGTGGTCGTACCAGCCAAACCGACTGGGCGGAGCGGTATAGGGCATCCAGGTCGTTCTCCATATTTTAGAAATTCCGTTCAAAGTCAAAAAGCTGCTACCGCCCCAGGCCGCGAAATCAATTGCGTCGTTGAACATCAAGTTGATGCCGTAATACTGGGTCGGGCTGGCAAAGTTTACCCCTCCGGCATTGGCGGCGGCGGTGCAGTCCTGGGCCAGTTCGTTCAGGTAAGTAGTAGGCGTTTTAACACCATCTACGTAGAAATTGCGGGGATGGGGGCAAATCGAACCAGCCCGCCGCCTTGCTGCCAGTCAAGTTATACTGACCATAGGACAATTCCTGGATATAATTATCAAAGCCGGGTTTGGTATTACTCAACTGATTGGTGAAAAAAGTTTGTGTTTGCGGCGAAGTGCTATTCCCGGCATAGCGGCACATAATTGAGATGAACGGATTGCTACCGGGGGTTGCGCCCGGTGCAGTTCTAGCGCCGGGAGTAGTATCCAGTTCAATTGCCTGTACCGACAGATTTGGGTTACTACTGGCTGCCGGGGCATTGGTTACAGTGGCGGTGAGTTTAACCCGCTTGTTATATAGCCCGGCCAGACCGTTCGGAGCCTGTACCGTTTTTGGGTTAATTTCCAATTGGTAGGTCTGTCCGGCATCGTTGGTCAAAGCATAAAGCGTTTCTTCCAGCCGACTGCTGTTAGGAGCAGGGTCGCCCCAAATCATAGAAAGTGTGCCGGAAAGGGAAGTGGCTGACCCGACTGGCGGAGTTGGCGGTGCAGCCTCAACGAATGTACTACTAAAACCTACCAATAGTAGCAAGCTAACCAGCCCTAGCGAGAAAACTTTCAAGCGAACCGTGCGGAAATGCAACCAAAAACCCGGGTTAGTCGCGGTTCGTGCCTTTAATTTTTCTGTCATCACTATGCTTTCTTGATTGAACCACTTTTATTATTAGTATTGTGCTGCAACATTGCAAAATAGTTGAATTCGGTAGCCCCGACCATTATTGTAAAGCCCCAAATTAGTAGCGGCAATAGGTCTTTGGTAGCATGAAGCTTAGTCACTTTGCCTGTAAACGGGTGTGCGTCAATTTTTTGCAAAGCCTGGACGTTCACATCCGGGCTAAAAATAAATGAGCCGAAATTTTTAGCCCTGACGTTCACGTCCGGGTTGGCTTGAGCTAGTGCAAAAATTGACGCGCACTCCCTGTAAACGCCCGGTTTGACGCTGGTTGCTTCGGGTTGTATTATGATGCCATCTCGCTTGAATGGCTATGAATTTCAAAGAATTATTGGAGCAAAATTTATTTAAAGTAGCGAGTAGGATTATGAACCTAAACCAATTGAAAGAGAAGCTAGGCTTGAAAAAGCCAGACTCAAAGCGCGAAAACCAGGCTGTTGCCCCGCTCGTTGCCAAATTTTATGATTTGCAGTGGGAAGCTGGAAGGTTGTGGCGGCGCACTTTTGGGCGAGTGGTGGATTGGCCTCCTTCGCCCGGTCGCTTTGTGATTGGCGACCAAACTAGCGCCGTTGCGGTTTGCACCCTGAGCAGCACCGCCCTGATAGACCAGATTAGCCCAAAGCGGGCGGCGATTATCGGGCGGATTTATACGCCGAACCTGGGCGTGGAGAAGATGATTCGCAATGTGGTCTCCAATCCCCGCTTGCGCTATCTAATTCTCTGTGGCAAAGAATCGCCAGTATTCAAAGTGGGCGAAGCGCTGTTGATGCTGGCAGCAAACGGCCTGGACGAGCAGGGCCAGATTATCGGTGCAATCGGGTCAATGGCGGAACTGACCAATTTGCCCCGCGAAGCCGTCGAAACTTTCCGCCGCCAAATTGAACTGATTGACCGAATTGGTGAAATGCGCCCGTCGGCGATAAACCAACTAATCGAGGAATTAGCGAACCGCCACACTCCGCCTTATGCCCAAGCCGGGTTATTTGTTTCGGAAGGAACGGCGGGCGATGGCGTTGCGCCGCTTGAGCTAATGGCGCAGCGCCGTACCTGGCTCGACCTTGACCCACTCGGCTTTTTCTTTATTCACCTGGATACCGAACGCAAGGAAATTGTGCTGGAACGCTTTACCACCGACAAAAAGCTAACCCACATCGTGCGTGGTCGGGCCGCCGACGTAATTTACCATACTGTCGTTCGAGAAAAGCTTTTGTCGCAATACGAACACGCCGCTTACCTGGGTGCAGAGTTAGCTAAAGCCGAGACCGCCCTCTATAGCGGTCTGCCCTACGAGCAAGACCGCAAGTTGATTGTGAGCAATATTATTAAAGCAGTGTAATTCGCTGTACTCCTTTTAGCTTTTTTGATTGGAAAGTGGCTAAAGGCACTCACAAGCCTTTTATTTTCAAAACACTTCGCTATTTAACTTGTAACTAGCACCACTGGTTTACTGCTCTATTTTGTTTAACTCTCTTTTTAGTTCGTCGGGTTGAATAGTAGCGTTGCCATATTTGCGGACGACTACCTGGGCGGCACAGTTAGCCAAGTGTGCCGCATCCAGCACCGACGCTCCGGCAAGTAGTGCCAGCGTCAGGACGGCAATTACAGTATCACCCGCCCCGGTAACATCAAACACCTCGCTACGAGTAGTGGCCTGGGCGTGATAATACACCCCTTCAAAATCGAGCAGCGACATCCCTTCGCCGCCACGAGTAATGATAACGCTACGCACACCCAGTTCCGCCTGTAACGAACGCAAGGCGGTTTCGTAATCTTCTTCCGAGCGCAGTTCTTGTCTTAGAAAATTTTCGGCTTCCTGCTGATTACATTTGACCAGGGTTGCGCCTTTGAACTTGTTCAGGTCGCCCTGCGAATCCACCGTGATAATCTTGTCGGCGGCGCTGGCAGCTTCCAGCGCCGCGGCAATTACTGCCTCGTTTACCACGCCGCACTTGTAATCCGAAAAGAGAATAGCGTCCACGTGTGGGGCAACCAGTCGCAAGTAATCAATCACGGCTTGTTGTACCGAGGGTGATAGCGGGCTACGGTCTACTCGGTCTATCCGGGCGACCTGTTGGGGATAGAGGCTTTCGCTTTGGGCCACAATGCGGGTTTTGGTGATGGTGGGGCGCTGTGTATCCACTACCAGTCCGGCTATATCCACGCCCCGCCCGACCAGCATTTCGCTCAATTGCCGTCCGCCAGCGTCTTCACCCACCACACCTAGTTGATAAGCCACGCCACCCAGCGCCGCAATATTGCAGGCCGGAGCGGTTGCGCCACCCGGTACGCACTGCTGTTCGCGAAATTCAAGGACGGCAATCGGCGCTTCCCGGCTGATGCGGCTGGGTTTGCCGATAATATACTCGTCCAGGTAGAGGTCGCCCACCACCACCACTTTTTTGCCCTCGAATTGGGGCAAATAATCGGTTAGTGGTATTTCCCGGTCTCTACCGGAGCCAGGTATCGGGCTATTTCTGGACATTTGCCACCACAAAATCTATCAGAGTACGGAGAATATGCCCACTCGAACCTTTCGCGATATAAGGTTTTTCCTCGGTGCGCGAGACGGATGCAATATCGAGGTGAATCCAGGGCAACCCGCCCGAAAATTCGCGAATAAAAGCCGCGCCCAGGCTGGCCCCGCCGCCGCCACCCACACTATTTACGATGTCGGCAATTTTGCTCTTGATTAACTGGCTATATTCGGGGAAGAGTGGCAATTGCCAGGCCCGTTCGCCCGCCGCTTCCGCCGTCTTTAGGAAAAGTTCCGTCCAGGCCCGGTCGCTGCCAAACACTCCCGGCGCAATGCTGCCGCCCAGCGCCACGCGCACCGCCCCGGTCAGGGTCGCTAAATCTACCAGTTTGGTTGCGCCTAGCTTGCGGGCGTAGGTCAGGCCGTCCGCCAGTACGACTCGACCCTCGGCATCGGTGTTATCTACCTCAATTGTTTTGCCTTCCAGCGAACCGATTACATCGCCGGGACGGTAAGAATTTGCCCCCGGCATATTTTCCGCCGCCGCCACCACCCCTACCACATTTATCTTTGGCTTGAGTTGAGCGAGAATTTGCATTGCCCCAATCACCCACGCCCCGCCGCTCATATCATATTTTAGATTATCCATTCCCTCGGCGGGCTTGATTGAAATACCGCCACTATCAAAGGTGATGCCCTTGCCGACCAAGCCCAGATACGGCTGACCTGTACCAGCGCCATTATATTTCAGCACTATCATGCGGGGTTCGTGAGCGCTGCCCTGCCCAACTGCCAGAATCGCCTTAAATCCGCCTTCTTCCAGCCGGGCTTTATCCAGTGCGTCAAACTCAAGCTGATTGGCTTCGGCCACTTTACGAGCTTCCTGGGCCAATTGTTCGGGATACATTACGTTGCCCGGCTCATTCGCCAGCCACCGGGCCAGATTAATTCCTTCACCAATTATCTGTCCCCGCTCCACCCGCGCTTTAGCCTGTGCTGTTTCCGTCGCAAAAATCAGCGTGACTTCTTCCAATTCGGCTGACTTAGTTTTATCTTTATCGCCGCTTTTATAAAGTGCGCTATCGGTCAGGCTCAAGATTATACCTTCGGCAAAAGCCTGGGCCACTTCACCTGCATCCAGGTTTCCGGCGGGCAACATCAGCGCAATTTTCTTTGCTCCTTTTTTGCGGAGGATGCGGGCGGCAGTTCCTGCCAGTCTTCGGGCGGTTTGTAATTCGTATTCCTCGGCTTTGCCCACCCCCAGCACCAGTAAGCGGGTCGCGGGGCTACCAGCATCCAGCAAAATTAGTTCACTATTGTATAAATTTTTCAGACTTTCGCCCTGGGCCAGTTCTGCTACCAGCGCCCCGGTTTTGGTATCAAGGCCATCCGGCCCGCTCTTCTGGTCTTCAAAAAGCGCTACTGCTAAAGCGTCATATCCCATTCCTGTCTTCTGCTCAACCATTATTTTCAAGACTGCTTCCTCATTTCCTGGTTTCTTTAGCTTTTCAACTTTTTAATTCTTCAAACAAGCCTGATTCTAAGTCGAATCGCCCTCAAAGACATGTTGACAAAAAAACTGCCTGATGTTATACTTATCCTGTCGGGAGGAGGGCAGTCAGAGTACTCAAATAGTACCTGTTCTGCTCTTCTTTTTTTCATACCTAACTCCCCGAATTTTTCTGTTTCTATCAACTTTATATATCTAACCCAATTTTACATAAATGGCTAAAACATTCGGTTGCCACTGTAGAAGTAACTGTAGAAGTAGCAGCGATTTGCCCAATTGGGCAAATCGCTGCTACCAAAGCGAAGTTCCTGGTGGCTTAATTTTTCCAATCAAAACCACCGTGCGCCCCTTTATCCGATTTCTTCACCAGATTTTTGCCATCGGCATCTACTGTATATAAACCCAACCCGGCGACAAACATAATTTGCTTGCCATCTTTTGACCAGGCCGGAACTGGTTGGTCTTCAAACAAAGTGGTCAGGCGACGCACATTAGTGCCGTCCGGCTTTACCAGCCATAAATCAAAGGGCAAGCCGTGATAACTGGCGCTGTTCTGCCTGTTCTGACTAATCATCTGCGGCCTGCCGCCTACAATACCTACTCCAAGATTATTGAAAAGCGCCGAGGCTAACGGGTTTTGGCCCGCCCCAGTGGTTGCGCCCGGCAACGGCCCTGGCTGGCCCGGCCCTGCCGGATTTACCACTGACAAATCCGGCCCGCCCGCCGCCGCGAATACAATCATATCACCATTGGGGGAAGGGCGCGGTACATAATAGCTCAAGAAGCCGCTATTGCGGTTTAGCAAGGTTTTGCTCTTTTTGGTAGCAATATCATAACTCTTCAGTTCAGTTTCGTAACTGCCACCCGAAGCATCCGTACCAATATAAACTATGCTTTTGCCATCGGGGAGCGGAGCGGGATAACGTCCGTCTTCGAACAATTTTTCGCGAGTGCCGCTTGCCAGTTCCAATCGGTCTATGCCAATTTTTTCGCCTGTAACAACGTTTTTGGCATTGCGTACCGGCGTTCGATAACTAAAATAAAGGTATTTGCTATCGGCAGACCAGATTGGCTCGTCCAGAAAAGTCTGTGGCTCATCGCGCTTAATTACCATTTTGGCACTGTTGGCCTTCAAATCGTAAATCCAGATGTCCTGACCAATGACGATATTGCCGGGCGTACCTTCTGGCTCTGGGCTGTAGCCATAAGCCACCTGGCTGGCATCCGGCGAAATGTTGGGGCTAATCGCCTGGGCTAAGGGCGCAACTTTGGTAATCGCCTTGCCGCCCAAAGTATCCGGCGTAACTGGCCCGGCCTGACTCTTTGTTCCACCGATCCAGATATTGTTCTGGCTTACCCAGGTAAACAAACCGGGAATAGTGCCACCCGTTGCAGGAGGTGCAATTACCGTAATCTGACCGTCTGCCCCCGTAATCGGCCCAACCTTGCCTCCGGCAGTAAGGGTTGCCGCCGCGCTGTTGGCATTAACCTGTGGATTAGGCTGGCCCTGTCCTGGCGCAGGTGTCAGCGCCACGTTGGGTTGAGCCGGATTAGCCGAAGTTGCGGCAGGAGCATTTTCGCCGCAAGCAATCAGCAGCAAGCTACTCAATATAAAAAGCGGCATAAGCCGAAAAATTAGCTGTTTTCTGAAATGGCGATACAACCAGGTTAGCTCCTTACACTTTTTTCTGTATTTAAATCATAAAATCTGGTTTCCTTACAACCTGCCCTATTTTACTCCATTTTGCCAGAGTCTACCAACCTAACGCTTGAAGATTAGAACCATCGGTCACGTAAAGATACCTGGAAAAGATTTTCGACTTTGTCAGGCAAGTTTTTAGTTATGATTTTGGCTTGCCAGTGTGAAAGTGAAAGTAGTAGCGATTTGCCCAATTGGGCAAATCGCTACTACTTTCACTTTCACACTGGCA
>JBBQXW010000358.1:0-7298 GCA_038209275.1 Chloroflexia bacterium
GAACGCCAGCGTCTCACTGTACAGGGATTAGTACAGGGAGTTGGATTTCGGCCTTTTATCTATAATCAAGCTCAAAAACTTAAGTTGAGCGGGTTTGTTTTGAACAACAGTGCCGGAGTAATCATTGAGATTGAAGGCGTACCCCAGGCTCTAGCAGATTTCTATATTATGTTGCACGAAAAAGCCCCGCTCTTAGCTCGAATCGATTCGGTTGTTACCGAGCGGCTTACTCCCTGCTACGAAACCACCTTCATAATTGCCCATAGCCAGATCGGAACAGAGCGCCATGCCCTAATTGTGCCAGATGCGGCTACCTGTGCCGACTGCCTGACCGAGCTTTTTAATCCCTTAAATCGGCGCTACAAATACCCTTTTATCAATTGTACTAATTGTGGCCCTCGCTTTACCATTGTACAAGACGTACCTTATGACCGTTCTCTCACTACCATGCGGATTTTTCCAATGTGTGCCGATTGCCAGACCGAATATGATGACCCGGCGAACCGCCGCTTTCACGCTCAACCTAACGCCTGTGCCGCTTGTGGCCCACAATTACGCTTACTCGATGCGAATGGGCAAATGCTTGATGTAGTTGACCCAGTAGCGGAAGTAGCCCGGCAAGTGGCGAAGGGAGCTATAGTAGCGGTCAAAGGATTGGGCGGTTATCATCTGGCCTGTGATGCTTTCAATCAGGAAGCAGTAACACGTCTCAGGCAGCGCAAGCATCGCGAAGCCAAGCCTTTCGCCCTGATGGTGCAGAATCTTGAAACCGCTTCTAAGTTATGCGAGGTAAATGAAGCTGAGGCTACCTTGCTTCAGTCTCATCGCCGCCCAATTGTCTTGCTGCAAAAGCATAACGTTTGTAAAGTGGTTGCTGATGTCTCGCCAGGAATAGACACGCTGGGTTTGATGTTGCCCTACACTCCTTTGCATCATTTGTTGTTACAGGCTTACAGCGAATTGGGTCATACGCCCGGCCTGGTGATGACGAGCGGCAACCGAAGTGACGAACCAATTGCTTACCGCGACGAGGAAGCCCAAATAACCCTTGCGCCGATTGCTGATTTTTATCTGACTCACAACCGTCCGATTCATATGCGTTGCGACGATTCGGTGGTAAGAATAGCTGCCGGAGGAATTCAATTTTTCAGGCGGTCACGAGGCTATGCGCCTGAACCACTCACTTTGCCGCTTGAATGTCCCGTACCGATTTTGGCCTGTGGGGGACAGCTAAAAAATACTTTTGCGCTGGCTAAAGGGCGGCAGGCTTTCCTGAGTCATCATATTGGTGATTTAGAAAATCTGGAAACACTTAACTCATTTAAGGAAGGTATAAATCACTTTGGGCGGCTTTTCGATATTACGCCGCAAGCCGTAGCCTATGACCTGCACCCGGACTATCTCTCAGCCCGGTACGCCCTGGAACTAGATTTGCCCTACAAAATTGGAGTGCAGCATCATCACGCGCATATTGCCAGCGTTCTAGCTGAACACGGACTGAGTGGCCCAGTAATCGGAGTTGCGGCTGATGGAACTGGCTACGGTCAGGACGAGTGCATCTGGGGTTGTGAAATTATGATCGCCAGTTTGAAAGGCTTTGAGCGACTAGCTCACCTTGCCTATGTGCCTTTGCCAGGTGGGGAGCAAGCCATTACCCAACCCTGGCGGATGGCAGCAGTCTATCTATCACAAACCTTTGGCCCGGAGTTTGTGGAACTGGATATTCCTTTCACGAAGCAATTAGACCAAAAACGCTGGCGATTACTAGCTCAGATGATTGAACGTGGGCTGAATTGTCCCTTGGCTTCAAGCCTGGGACGGCTGTTTGATGCGGTAGCGGCTCTGTTAGGAGTACGTTCGGAGGTTTGGTACGAGGGACAAGCCGCGATTGAACTTGAGGGGCTGGTAGCACCCGATGACAAAACTTTCTATCCTTTTACAATCAGTGACGACACCCTGGCAATAATAGATGTAAAGCCAATGATAAAAGCTATCGTGGCGGATTTGCAACAGCAGGTGGCGATTTCGCAGATTGCTGGTCGGTTTCACCGTACTATAAGTGAGATGCTGGCTCAAAGCTGTATAATGGTGCGTCAACGTAGCGGGCTAAATGAAGTGGCCTTGAGTGGTGGTGTTTTTCAGAATCGGTATTTAGTGGAACAACTCTCAGACCGCCTTAATGAACTAGGTTTTCGCGTTCTGCTTAATCGCCTGGTTCCGCCCAATGATGGCGGATTATCTCTCGGTCAACTAGCGGTTGCGGCGGCCCGGTTAAGTGAGATGAATAAAATTAACTTGTAAAGTGCTACTCTACTTTGAAGGGATTTGAATATGTGTTTGGGTATACCTGGTCAGATTGTGGAATTTGTGGATGACGAAAAGTTTTTTGCTAAAGTAGATGTTTCGGGAGTCAAACGGAATGTAAACACAGCTATGCTTGTTCCCGACGGTCTTGCGCCGGGCGATTGGGTACTTATTCACGTCGGTTTTGCCATGAGTAAGATTGACGAAGAAGAAGCCAGAAAGACGCTGGATTTGTTGCGCCAGATGGATCAGATTTATGAGGATGAGTTCGCCATGTTTAAGCAAAGCCAACTGGAATAAAAGATTATGACCCAAAAGCTAAGTGAAGCAGAAGAAACTGAATTGCACGGGTTAGTGACGGCGCGCTTTGAGCGTGGTATGACCGTACCCGATGCTTTCTTTGCCGCCGAGAACCGCAAAATTGCCGAGGCTTGCTGGGCCATGGCTCGACGCTTTCATCAGGGCGGGCGACTGCTCTCGTTTGGCAACGGAGCTTCCGCCAGTGATGCTTTGCACGTTGCGGTTGAGTTTGTCCACCCGGTCATTGTCGGTAAACGAGCTTTACCGGGGTTGGCCCTCAACAGCGATAGCGCCGCCCTTACCGACTTGCGTGCCAGCACAAACCCTGGTGGGGTTTTCGCCTATCAGCTAAAGGTGCTGGCTCGACCCCAGGATATTGCAATTGGCTTTTCAAGCGACGGGCAGGGCCATAATATACTGGCAGCTTTAGACCAGGCTCGGCAAATGGGTTTGCTCACGCTGGCGCTGGTTGGAGATAAAGACAATTTCTTTTGCCAATCAGAATTAGACTACACATTTGTAGTTCCATCCGACGATGCGATGACGGTGCAGGAAACCCACAAAACCCTTTACCATATTCTGTGGGAACTGGTACATGTCTTTTTTGAACACGAGGGATTATTAAAGTGATGCTCGAAGAACAATTCAGGCTTTCGAGAACCGATGAAATGGCCTGCGCCAGAGATGAAGCCAATCATTGCCTGACCTGCTCCGACGCGGTTGAAACAGTCAGAGTAATCCAGTTGGATGAAAGCACCGGGTTGGCGCTGGTGGAGTGGCAACAGGCTATTTTGGAAATTGATGTCAGCCTACTGGATGCAGTAGCATCGGGCGATTTCATATTGGTACATGGTGGAGTAGCCCTGGGCCGAGCGGAGGAGCAATAAGCTATGTCTGAGCAAGAAGGCTCGGAATATGATCGGCTGTTTTACCCTTTCTTGTTTGAGGGAGGCCAGTCTAACACTGAGGACGTACTGGTTCAGGTTTGCCACTCAACCCTGGAAAAGTGCCGGGAAGTTATAGCCCTCCGCCATACGGTTTTGGAACAACTTGGCGACCAAATCGTGGCTACCGGGGTTGCTATGGCCCAGGCTTTCGCGGGTGGCGCAACCTTGCTGGCTTTTGGGAATGGTGGTAGTTCAACCGATGCTCAGGATATTGTGGCTAATTTACTTCATCCGCCCCTGCCAAATGTTCAAGCCTTACCCGCGATTGCTCTACCCGACAATATTGCGATGGTTACGGCAGTTGGTAACGATGTTGGCTTTGAGAACGTGTTTAGTCGGCAGATAATCGCCTTCGGGCGGGCCGAGGATATAGCCTTTGGAATTTCTTCCAGTGGCAATTCGCTTAATTTACTGGCGGCTTTTGAGCAGGCCAAAAAGCAGCGGTTATTAACCGTCGGGCTGGTGGGCTACGACGGCGGTAAAATGGCGCGGGACAACTACCTTGATTTTTGTCTGATAGTACCCAGCGATAGCGTTACTCGGATTCAAGATGCCCAGGCCACTGTTTATCACGCTTTGCTGGCTGTAATCTTCGCCCGGCTAGAAAAGGAACGGATGTTAAAATGAAGTATGTAGACGAGTACCGCGATGAGGAGCTAATTCGCAACCTGAGTGGGGAAATTGCCCGGTTGAGCGGTGGACAGCCTTTGAAAATTATGGAGGTCTGCGGCGGGCATACCCATACGATTTATAAGCACGGGATCGAAGACGTACTGCCTTCTAACATAGATATGGTACACGGCCCTGGTTGCCCGGTCTGCGTCTTGCCGATGGGCCGGATTGACGATGCCATTGCTATTGCTCACACTGAGGGCGTTATCTTTACCACCTTCGGCGATATGATGCGTGTACCCGGCTCCAAAGGCAGTTTGTTGGATGCCAGGGCCGCCGGAGCGGACGTGCGGTTTGTCTACTCTCCGTTGGATGCCCTCAAACTGGCCCGCCAAAATCCTGACAAACAGGTGGTTTTCTTTGCCATCGGTTTTGAGACTACCGCACCATCAACTGCCCTTACCCTCTTGCGGGCGCAAGCGGAAGGAATAAAAAATTTCTTAATCTTTTGCAACCATGTGACCATCATCCCGGCAATTAAAGCAATTCTTGACTCGCCCGATATGCGACTGGACGGTTTTCTTGGCCCTGGTCACGTCAGTATGGTGATTGGTCTACGCCCCTACACTTTTATTGCCCGCAATTATCATAAACCCGTAGTTATCGCCGGATTTGAGCCACTGGATATTGTTGAATCGGTTTATCAGGTAGTAAAACAGCTTCATGAGGGCCGGATAGAAGTCGAAAACCAGTATAGCCGGGTGGTGCGGCCTGAAGGCAATCGGCAGGCTCTGGCGGCAATGGCCCGCACGATGGAGTTACGGCCTTTCTTTGAGTGGCGCGGATTGGGCTTTATTACCCATAGCGCCCTCAAGTTACGCCCGGAGTTTGCCGACTGGGATGCCGAAGTGCGCTTTGCAGTTCCCGGTTTGCGGGTCGCCGACCCGAAAGCCTGCCAGTGTGGGGAAGTTCTCAAGGGGGTAATTAAACCCTGGGAGTGTAAAGTTTTTGGCACGGCCTGTACCCCTGAAACACCAATCGGCACCTGCATGGTTTCCTCAGAAGGCGCTTGTGCCGCCTACTATAACTATGGACGCTTCTCAATGGCGGCGGGGCGCACTCAATTGCCGGTACTCAATTTGAAAGCAGAAGGCGGCGCACCGTGAACCAGGACGAGCAGACCCAAATAGCTAAAGTTATCGAGAAAATTGACCGGGTGCGCCAGACTCGCCGCCAAAAATTTCACCTGCGCGACGAAAAAATCACGCTCAGTCACGGTAGTGGCGGCAAAGCCACCCACAATTTGATTGAAAGCGTATTTGCTCCGGCCTTTTCTAACCCAATGCTGGAAAGAATGGATGATTCGGCTACCTTCGAGCTGAGTGGGTTAGGTTCAGGTTCGCGTCTGGCTTTCACTACCGATAGCTACGTGGTTAGCCCGCTCTTTTTCCCTGGCGGCGATATTGGCAAGCTGGCAGTGCATGGAACGGTTAATGACCTGGCAATGGCGGGCGCTCAACCGCTTTATCTTTCGGCAGGCTTTATTCTCGAAGAAGGCTTTGCGATTGCCGATTTGCGCCGGATTGCCGCTTCGATGGCGGCGGCAGCAAAGGAAGCCGGAGTTTCGATTGTAACGGGCGATACCAAAGTGGTACAGCGCGGCAAAGGAGACGGCGTGTATATTAACACCGCTGGAATCGGCGTGGTTAAAGCCAGTTGGCCCATCGGTCAACTTCAAGCCAGACCGGGCGATAAAGTTTTACTAAGCGGCTCGGTCGGAGACCACGGTATTGCAATTATGTTAGCCCGTGAAGCGCTCGATATTGAAGCCGAAATTCAAAGTGACACTGCGCCATTGCACGAATTGGTCGCTACCTTGCTGGCGGCGGCTGGTTCAAGCGTCCATTGCCTTAAAGACCCCACCAGGGGAGGAGTAGCAACCGCCTTAAACGAGATTGCGCTGGCCTCCGAGGTTTCGATTGCGCTTGACCAGAACGCTATTCCAGTTCGCCCGGAAGTGCGGGGAGCCTGTGAACTATTGGGTTTAGACCCCTTAACTATTGCCAACGAAGGCAAACTATTAGCTCTGGTAGCCCCGGAAAAGGCAGAAGCCGCCCTCGCCGCCCTGCGCTCCCACCCATTTGGAAGAGATGCTACTATTATCGGCGATGTACGGGCTGAACCGATTGGCATGGTCTTTTTACGAACTGACATTGGGGGTACACGAGTACTCGATATGCTGGTGGGCGACCCTTTACCACGTATTTGCTAAAAGATAAAGCGAACTAGCAGCCTGTCGGAGGAAGCCACAAAGGAACGGGCTTTGCCTCTAAATCGGGCAAAAAAGCAGCTTTTTCGGGTGTGAGGATGGGATGGCTTTTCTCCAAGACCGAGGAATTCCCCGCCACTCCTGATGTGCGTTACGGCGAAAAGTTGGTTACAGTGCCTGCGATGTTTCTTGAGAAATAGGAACAAATAAAGTAAATTACTTTTGTGACTTTCAACAACTGAGTAAATATCGGCCTGGTCAAATAAGCTCCAGGCCAGTTTAAGTGCCAACTTTTGCTTTGGTCCACACCGAATAACCAGACCCGATTATAGAGGTAAACCTTGAAAATAAAATTACAAAATTTCTGGGATTTAATTAATTCGAGTTTCTGGTTTGTTCCTACCTTAATGACCTTAATTGCGGCTGGCCTTTCTTTTTTTACCGTCTGGTTGGACGGAATCATGGCAAGTGATTTAGTGAAGGTCTTTGGGTATGTGCGAGGGCCGGAAGGAGCCCGCTCTTTACTTTCGACAGTAGCAGGTTCGATTATTACGGTTGCGGGAGTAACCTTTTCCATAACGATTGCGGCACTGACGCTGGCTTCCAGCCAGTTTGGTCCCCGGCTTCTTAGAAACTTCATCAGAGATAAAGGCAACCAAATTGTCCTGGGTACCTTTATCTCTACTTTTATGTATTGCTTACTGGTTCTTCGCACCATCAACGGCAGCCAGGAAAATAGCTTTGTTCCCCATATTTCGGTAACGCTCGGAGTGCTTTTTGCTACCGCCAGTATGGGAGTATTTATCTTCTTCATTCATCATGTTTCCAGTCTCATTCAGGTTGAGAACGTGATTGCGACTGTTACA
>JBBQXW010000359.1:0-7240 GCA_038209275.1 Chloroflexia bacterium
AAGACGCAACCCAGCTTTGGCGGTTGACCTGGTACTAATAGCGGCTTGCTCGGCTACAGCCTGACCGGGTTTGAGCGGGGCAAGTGGCCCCGCTTTTTGAGAAGAGCGACCAACACTCATAAATTTACTTTCTTCGAGTAAAGATGTAATGCGAAAAGCAGTTCGGAAAAACCTGCTCATAATTCAGCTTGAGCTTTGATTAAGTGATATCGTTTATCATGTAAGACGAATACTAGCAGGCAATTGCAAAATTGTCAAGCCAAGTGAGAATGAAAATCAGTTGCACTATATAATAAATGGCCTGTATTTATGGCAGCCATTTCAAAATAATTCTCATAATGTCCACAGGAAATCAGGTAATAAAAGGCAAGAGACTGCCAGAACGATTCTGGCAGCCCTTAAACACCATAAAACCTTTCACTGCAAGCTAATTCAAGGCAACTATTGAGGCTAATTTTAGTCAAAAATTGCCTGTTGGGTTAAAGCTTATTTCCCGGTCAGCCCGGCTACGATATTTTTGGTATTGGTCTGCATCATCTTGATATAGGTATCACCATCACTTCCGGCATCGCCCAACGTGTCGCCATAAAGGTTAGAGAAAATTTTGATCCCGGCTTGAGCCGCGATTTGCTGTTCTAGTTTAGGGTTGAGGCTACTCTCGGTGAAGATGGCTTTGACCTTTTCCGCCTTAATTTTAACTACCAAATCGGCCAAATCTTTAGCACTTGGCTCGGCGGTACTATCAAACGAGGGGATAACCGAGCCGATAAACTTGATACCGTAGCGGTCGAGATAATAACCGAAGGCATCGTGGTTCGTTACCAGTTTGCGGTCAGCCTCAGGAATAGTCGCAATCTGGACTTTGATGTCTTTGTCGAGCTTGTCGAGTTGCTCTTTGTAAGCAGTAACATTAGCCTGGTAAACGGCGGCTCCCGCCGCATCCAGCCCGGATAACCCTTTAGAGATATTATCTACCATGACCTTGACATTATCCACACTGAACCAGATATGGGGGTCGCCCTCTTTTTCTTCCTCGCCTTCGCCGGGGCGTGGCTTGATACCGTCCGAGGTAACAACCTTTTTGGCTTTCGTTCCACTATTCTGAATAAGCTTGTCCAGCCACTCGTCCAGGCCAATCCCATTAGTAAAGACGATTTGGGCCGAAGCCAAGGCTTTGCTATCGTCGGCAGTCGGTTCGTAGTCGTGAGGGTCGGCGTTGGGCTTCAGAATAGTGATTAATTCAATCCGATTACCTCCGACGTTCTTCACAAAATCCCCAACTTGAGTGGTGGTCGCCACCACTTTCAATTTAGTGGCCGGAGCAACAACGGTCGTAGCACTGGCCGCAGTCGTCGGGGCAACGCTAGTAGCGGCTACGGTAGTTGGGGCAGCCGTGGTTGGAGCAATCGTGGTAGCGGGAGCAGTCGTCGCCACGGTAGTAGCCGCCGCAGTAGTGGCAGGAGCAGTCGTCGCCGCTGCCGTAGTTGGGGCCGCAGTGGTGGCACGGGCGGTAGTAGCGGCTACGGTAGTTGGCGCAGTTGTACTGGTAGCGGTGTTATCGCCGCAAGCTGCCAAAACTAGTCCAGCCAACATCAACAATCCAACCAGCAGAGCTTTCAAGCTGCGGGTTGACAGATGGTTTTGCAATTCAGTTCCTCCTTGAGTTTAATGCCTTCCTCGAAATCTTCTTCTTGTTAATTCGCCACAAAAGTTAAATGGTTGTATAATCATTAAACGATAGCAAGTCGCAACTAAGACTAGACGACTAGATGATAGCTAATTTCAAAGAAGTTGTCAAATATGCCTTTACTAAGAACTCAAGAGTTGGACGGAAAACTAAAAATCGGCCTAATTTTAACCTTTATGCTGGTAATAGCTCAGGTTTGGGTAGGATTATGGTCTAATAGTCTGGCACTTCTAAGCGATGCTGCTCACAATCTAAGCGATGTCCTGGCGTCGGGTTTTGGCTGGGTGGCGGTGATAATATCGCGCCGCGCCCCAACTCCCACTAAAACTTATGGTTATCGCCGGGCTGGTATTTTAGCCGCCAGCCTCAATTCACTGACGCTTATATTGATTTCAGCATACATTCTTTACCAAGCTGTACCTCGTCTTTTGAAGCCGCCAGCCCTACAAAGCTGGTTGGTGGTGGAAGTAGCAGCTGTTGCTCTAATAGTTAATCTGCTGATAGCCTTATTCCTGCGTGGAGAAGCAAAACATAACCTTAATAGCCGCAGTGTATTTGTTCATCTACTAACGGATGTCCTTGCCAGTTTTGGAGTTATCCTGGCCGGTTTGGGTCAAGCAATTACCAACTGGCCTTTGTTTGACCCAGTGATTTCTATTCTAATCGCTTTGCTGATTTTATGGTCAAGCTGGGGAATTATTAAAGAAGCTACCAATGTGTTGCTGGAGGCAAGCCCGGCAAGATTAGAAATAGAAGCGATCCTTACCGATTTGAATGGTTTGGAGGGGGTGCGGGAAGTACATGATTTGCACGTTTGGACAATTAACAGTGGCTTTATTGTGCTTAGTTGTCATCTTCAGATGGAGTCAAATACTACGCTTGAACAGGTTGACCAAACCATTCGTAAGGCCAACTTAATGCTGGAACAAAAATATCAAATCTATAATTCTACTCTGCAAATAGAAGATCAAATTCATTCGTCAAATGGAGGCATATAAAGTCTAACCTTCTTTGGCGTGAGCAAGACTGCTGGCTACCAGTTCCCGAATATGGTTATCTATCAAAAAGTAGCGCATTCGTTGACCCTGCCTTTCAGCTCGCACAATTTGGAAGGAGCGTAATAGCCGAAGCTGGTGGCTGATCGCAGATTGGCTCAACACCGGGCCACTTTTAGGATTACTTAGCAGCGCAACTAAATCATGGACGCATAAATCACGCTGGAACAGAGCTACTACAATTCGTAGTCGGGTGGGGTCGCCCAAAAGCTTGAACAGTTCCGCCATCCGGCTATAGGCCGAAGCTTCGGGTAGATACTGGGCAATTTCATTTATTTCAGACTGGTCAACTGCGTCATTCAGGCAAAATTCTGCTTGCGAATCTTTTATTCCAATTTTTGAGGTCATTCTATTCTGCTTGCCGTCTTATAATTAACTCGCAATCATCAAGAGCTTATGAGCATTTATTCATGCTTTATCCCAAAATTATAGATGGTATTATAGCTTATGTCAAATTCTAAATCTGACCGTTTGAACTTCTTTCTATTTTGAAACTAACTGATTAGGGGATTGTTCTATTTGTTTAACGAGCTTGCGGCGTTGTAATAGGCTGGTAAGTAGACCGTTTCGAGGCGAAAAAAACAAGGCTAACAGAAATAGGAGGGTCAATACGACGACTACTGTCGCGCCCGGCACCAGATCAAAATGATAAGCCAAATATACTCCTACTATTCCACCCAGCAGGGCCACCAGCACCGAGAGTAAAGTCATTACCCTAAACCGCTCGGTTAGCAAACGGGCCGTCGCGGGCGGAGTCACCAATAAAGCGATAATTTGAATGTTGCCGACGGCTGGCAGCGATACAATGACTGTCACGGCCATCAGCGCAAAAAAGAGCAAATCCAGGCCGGTAGAAGGCAAACCCAACGCTCGGCTAAAATTGCGGTCGAAGCCATTTAGCAAAAACTCTTTACGAATGGCGGCCATAATCAGCAACACAACTACCCCTACCACTATACTGGTTAATACGTCATCCCAACCCACTCCAAACAGGCGACCAAACAGAATTTCGGAAAGCCGCCGATTAGATTTAGCGGCACTAATCAAGACAATACCGAGGGCAAATACGCCGGTGTAAACCGAACCTATCGCGGCTTCGTTACCAACCTGCCGATTGCGGCTGACCAGGCCGATTAACACACTCACCACTACTCCGGCCACCAGGCTCACCGCTAAGTAATTCAGGCCAGTAATATAGGCCACTACCACCGCCGGAAAGATGGCATGGGACAAAGCCAGGCTCAAAAAGGATAAACCCCGTAGTACCACATATACCCCTATTACTCCCACTATCAGGCTCAAAACGGCTATCTCGGCCAGAGCTTGTTGAACAAACGGGGCTTGTAAAGGTTTTATAAAAAAGTCGAGCATCGGTTTTAAATACCCCCTTGTGAGGGATTAGGTGTAACCGGCTGTCGCCTATAAGAACGGGTGCGCCAATAGCTTACCAAACCATAGCGGGGTGAAAGTGCCAGCACTACCAGAAATAAAAGAGTGCTTAACATTACAATTGAAGCACCCCCGGCCCAACTCGCGTGATAACTTAGATATAAACCACCAACCCCGGTTAGTAGGGCGCAACCGATTGCCAGCCCCATTACCCGGTAGAAGCGGTCGGTGAGCAAGCGGGCCGTCGCCGCCGGGGTAATCAGCAGGGAAAGTACTAGAATATTTCCCACTGCCGGGAGCGAGATTACCACCGTCAGGGCTACCAACACATAGAGCAGGAGGTTTAAGCCGTCCACCGGCAAACCCATCGCACGGGCTTGCTGAGTGTCAAAGGCACTCAGCAGTAATTCTTTTCGCAGGGCCAGTACTGTCACTACCATGCCACCGCCAATCAGGAAGGTTGTCCACAAGTCGCCTTCACTGACCCCAAAAATCTGTCCAAAAAGAATGTCAGAAAGGGAACGCGAAACGGTTTTGCTAATCAAAATCACCCCCAGCGAGAAAGCCCCGGTAAAGAAAATACCAATAGCCGAGTCCTCACTGACCTGCCCAGTGCGAGCCACCCCACTAATTGTCAGAGCCACCACAACCCCGGCTACTAACGCTCCGGTTAACAGACTGAAGCCGAACAGGTAAGCCAGGGCGATGCCGGGTAAAATCGCGTGAGACAGAGCATCTACAATAAAAGCGATGCCTTTCAGGACTACAAACGTGCCTACCACGCCGCTAACGATAGCTAACAAAGCGATTTCTAGCAAAGCCCGTCGCATAAATTCTTGTTCAAAAGGGACGCTAAACCAATCTACAATTTGGCTCACTTAATATTCTGTGCTTTCTAATTTGCTCTTTCAGGCTTAAATATAATGCTCTTCCCGGTCATTTACGGTCAGAGCCTCTCCCTCTACCAGGGCGCGGCTTATTATCCGGCCCGCCTTCCGGGGCTTCTCCCTCCGGCTCGTCATCTTCGGGTGACTGGCCTTCAAGCTTAACAATCCGAGGACTATTACCTCCCTTGCGGGCGGTTCGTTCTTCCTGCTCCAGTTCAAACCGCGCTCTGGCATAATTATCGGCCAGACTTGCTCCCACTCTTCCGCCGCTACTTCGCGCCGCCCGTGTAATTTTTATACCCTGCTTTACCGCGCCTGTCACTAGCGGCTCAGCTAATTTGCCTAAAGCTGGCGAAGCAGCCCGTAAAACCCAGCTTGCGGCAAAGCCTAGACCAAATACTACTGGCCTTGAAAAAAATCCATTCCCAGATTTAGATTTTCCCTTTTGCGCCTGCTTCTCAGATTTAGGATTTTGATTTGTTTCAATCATTTCTAGTCCTCGTTTCGATTTAAGGCCGTTTTATCGGTACATCAAGAGCCTCCCAAACATGTCTTCCGCTAGTTGTTGGTTTCGTTTGATATTGTATCTCATTAGAGGGTTTTGGTCTACTTGGTAGCTATGCGGTCAGGTTTGCCAGCCCAGAAGGATTCTGCACGGCTCGTCCTGAATATTTTGAAAGACTGTTCAGGAAAAGACCTCCCAGATTATTGTTGATTGAGATATTAACTTTATTGACAAAGCTCTCAAAAACTTATATTATTGTATCAGCAATTAATGATATGATGATAGAACGAGGATTAAGAATGTTACTTAACTCTGGGGTAACGGCCCTTAGTTTAAGAGCCAAACTCTTTCGCGGTTTGGCTGACTCTTCCCGGCTGGCAATCCTGGATGTATTGCGGGCTGGCCCTCGTTCAGTTAGTCAAATTGTGGAATTGACTGGCCTCAGTCAATCCAATACCTCTAACCATCTAGCCTGTTTAATGGATTGTGGCCTGATTGCCCGCGAACAGCAGGGCCGCTATGTCTTTTATCGGCTTAGTGATGAAAAAATTAAGGGGCTTTTGGAGACCGCCGATGAATTACTGGCCGAGGTTGCACGCGGCGTTTACGAGTGTACTCACTATACTACCGAAAGTGACCAAGACCATAAGGAGAACCAAATATGATTCAACTTATCTCACCCCGCAAGCAAGCCCTATTGCGTAAACAGGCTTTACGTTTGGAATTTTTTACGGTAGGCTACAACTTGCTCGAAGGCATCTTTTCTATCCTGTTAGGGCTAGTGGCGGCAAGTGTGGCTTTGATTAGTTTTGGCCTGGATAGTGGAATTGAGGTATTAGCCGCCCTGGTGCTGCTGTGGCGGCTCACCCGTAAAGAGAACGATGCCGCGCACGCTCGACAACTCGAACGCCGAGCCGTATTGCTAGTCGGAATAAGCTTCCTGGTACTAGCTCTTTATATTATCTGGGAAGCAACCAGTAAAATAATAGGCGAGACAGAACCTCGAACGAGTTGGGGCGGTATATTGCTGGCCGTTTCTTCTTTGATAGTAATGCCACTTCTAGCCGCTCGCAAGAAAAAGGTAGCCGCCAGCCTGAAAAGTTGGTCCCTTGCTTCCGAAGCTACCCAAACTTCATTATGTGCCTATCTTTCGGCGGTGCTACTAGGCGGCTTACTGCTTAACGCTCTGCTTGGCTGGTGGTGGGCTGACCCAATAGCGAGTCTGGTTATTGTAGCCTTGATGCTCAAAGAAGGTTTGGATAATATTCAGGTTGGGCTAGGTCGCAAAGAAGGTAGCTGTTGTTCTCAGTGCTAAAAGTGTGAGGCTGAGGCTGGTTTTTGGTTCAGCAAATCTTGAAGGTACTCTAGCATTAAATTATTAGCATTATTTTGCGAAGTGGGTGAGCTAGTGTCTGCCAGACGTTGAGCCTGGGACAGCGCTGCAAGGTTATGAGTACATAGAGTTGCCGCTTGTTCCAACCAACTCTCACTCAACTGGTCTATTGTTATATTCATTGTTTATTCCTAATTTTTGATTATCAAACTTCTACTGACCATCATCATAAACCAGCTAATTAACAGGGTATGATGTTAAATTACAACGACCTGGTTCTAGCCGTCCAGGGCCGGTTCCAGGCAGGCATAAGGTAAACAGACTGGTGTGCCGGTTTCGGGGTCGCTCAAAATATGGGCTTTGACCCCAAATACTTCTCCTAGC
>JBBQXW010000360.1:0-7178 GCA_038209275.1 Chloroflexia bacterium
CGCCTGACCCAGCCGGATGAAGCCAAACGCAAAGAACTGCGCGAGGTTTATGCCAATGATGCCGCGATGCTAATCGCCGTTTCTCAGGTAGTCGCCACCGAATTTGCTACGATTGCGGCGGCTAATAATTATTGGCGTTAACAACCAAATTGTAGGACATTGCTCCGCCAATGGATTTTCCGTTACATTACAATGGAAAAGAGGCCATCAGAAAGGATAATTTTATTTCATGCGAGCAGTAGTGCAGCGAGTACGGCGTGGCAGCGTAGCGGTGGAAGGCGAAATAATCGGCAGGTGCGGCAAGGGCTTTGTTATTTTGCTGGGGGTCGGGCAAGGCGATGGCGAGAAAGAGGCGAATTATCTGGCGGGCAAAATCGCGAACTTGCGGGTATTCGAGGACGAAGCGGGCAAGATGAATTTTTCGGCACTGGATTTGCAGCCGTCCGGCGAATTGCTGGTGATTTCGCAGTTTACGCTGTATGCCGATACTCGCAAGGGTCGCCGCCCCAGTTTTTTGAACGCTGCCGCGCCAGATGTGGCTGCGCCGTTGGTGGAATATTTCGTGAAAATTTTGCGCGATATGGGCCTGAAGGTCGAGACCGGGCGCTTTGGGACTGAAATGCTGGTCAATATCGAGAACGACGGCCCGGTGACAATCATTTTTGATACGGTTGATGCGGCCTGAACTTTATGACGCAACCTTCCACTCCTCCCTCAACTATTTCTGAAATACACAAAATTTCGTGGCGGCGCTGGCCCTTGCGCGAGAATGGCGCGGCGGGTTGGTGGCGGGCCGGATTGGTGGTGTTGCTGGTAGCAGGGCTATGGCTGGTGTTGTTGCTCAGTTTGCCGCCGTTTGCCGGGCTGGTGGTTGGGGTGGCTTTCGTTTTTCTGTTGCTGCCTTATTTTTTGCCCACTACTTATATTATTGCGCCGGAAGGAGTGCGGGTGCAGCGTGGCATAGTCGGCTCTCGCCTCAAACCCTGGAGTGCTTTCGCCCATTTTCGGGAGACCGAGCGCGGCTACTGGCTCGTCCCCGCTAACCTTGATACTATGGGCAGAATTGCTCCCCTTCGTGCGGTCTTCCTGCCCTATCCGCTTGAGCCGAAACTAAGGACGCTGCTGGAAATGGAACTGGCCCACTATTTCCCCGTTGGTAACAGCGAGTAGGTAAAGGTAGAATTTCATTGTAGGAGAAGACTGCACCCCGTAAGCATCAAATTAAGCTTTCTCCTTCAGATTGGTACTTTGCAGCAGACCGTGGAACTGCGGCACTAATGGTGAAAAAGGGCCGAGTGGGTTATAATTTGGTTGGCCTTTAATTGGAATATAAATAGCCAAAGTCGCAAGTTGAGAAGCCTGGGAAAAGCACAATGAGCCTCAAAGAATTAAAATTAGACCTCGATAAACCGATTTCGCAATGGCCCGTCTTTTATAAAGATGGACTGCCCTTCATTTACAATGACGACTATTTATTTTATGATAAGGAAGGAAATCGCTTGGCAGTACATCCACGCCATACCAACCTGACGTTTTATCTGCGCCTGGTGCTAGATTGGTATTATTTTGGACAAAATTGTCCAATTACTTCTGAATTAAGTTATCGGGCGGCGGTTACGCTGGCCCAGGCACTAATAGTGAGTGGCAGGGTGGTGCGTCGGGGTTACGTGGAAATTACGCCGGATGTAGCCGTCCTCAAGGGAGTACCAGCCCCGGATAGCCCGACCTACCGTATCGGGCCAAGCAAACCACCGCCCAGGGTGGTCTTTGAAATAGGCTCACCCTCGACCTACAGCGAAGATTTAGTACGCAAGTTTTTGCTCTACGAACAGGTGATAAAGGCCCAGGAGTATATTGTGTATGACCCGCTCCGAACTCGGCTGTGGGCAGGCTCACGTCTCAAAGGTTGGCGATTGGTCAACGGGCGCTACGAGGAAATGCCCGTAAACGAGCGGGGTTGGCGCTGGAGTGAAGAAATGCAAAGCTGGCTGGTCGAAGATGGCGAAATGCTGTGGCTCTACGATGCCGAAGGCAATCTTCGTCTGACCAAAAGCGAGTATGATGCTGCCCGTGCCGATAGCGAAAAAGCCCGCGCTGATGAACTGGCAGCACGCTTGCAACTACTGGAAGCTCAACTAAACAAGCTCAAACCCGCCCCCGAACAGTAATCGTTAATTTCATTTCCACCATACAAGTATAAGAGGGAGTGTGCCTTCGATTTGACCGTAGGGGCAACAACTTTGGTTTCTACCGTTTCAGCTTGTGCTACTTCCTGGCTCACTTAACCTCGTGTTAAAAACTTGATGGGGAATGATTAACTTATATGGCGAAATACTACCCGCGTGCCTAAGATTTGTCAAACCAAAGTTTGTTTTTTTGCTTGAAATTGGAATAGAGGCATTTACAAAGCGGTAAAATGTGCTATTATACAAGAAAGATATTAACATAACACGAAATTAGTTAGCTTTATCTAAAATTTTTTAGCGCAGGGCAGTTGAAACGGCAACCTTATGAACCGGCAAGAAGCGCAAAAACCGATATTAGAGGCTCACAATACTGAACCTTATACCAGCCTGGAGGCCGGGCCTGCTCAAATTGAACGGTTGGCCCAACTTGGTGTATTGACCCAGGCCGAAGTAGAAGCCGGACGCAAAGCCGGAGGTATTTCTGTGCGCGTTCCTACCCGCCTCATTGCCGAATTTGAACAGGGTCAGGTTCAAGTTGTTGCCGTACCTGCGGTTGTTCATTTGGTTTCATCCGGCGCGTTTGAACAATTGAACGCTCAACCAGATACAGCACCAGATGATGCCGCCGAAATCGAGCGATTGGCCCGACGGATTGACGAGAGCGGCATGAACGGGGTGGCGCGGTTGTTTATTGCTTCTAATCGGCCTTTGAGCTTTTTTGCCAGCCAGCTATTGTTATTGGTGCAACCTGTTTCGCGCTTCACTTTAGGGATAAAAGACCCAACCGGGCGCTATAGCCGTCTGTTGGAAAATCGGGCTAATCTGGATGCTTTACTAAATCGGCTGGATGAACTGGAAACCGCCCGCCGCCGGGTGCGGCATAGTGCTAAAAAGGAGCGCCCATGAGTCTGGCTTTTGGAGCATCTACCGTCTTTATGCTGCTGGCAATGTTGATTTTTCTGCTGCTCTTTTTTGCGGCGTGGCTACCGATTGAGCGGGGTCGCCAGATTTTGTTGCGGCCTTTGCGGTCGCTGGCCCGCGTGCGCGAAATGAGCGAACAGGCGGCAGAGAGCGGTACAACGGTGCATTTCTCGCCTGGTATTGGCGGTTTGAACGGACAGGCGGGAACGGCGGAAACCTTGAATGGCCTGAGTACGCTTTCCTCGGCAGCGCGTATCAGCGCCCGCACCCGCGGCAATCTGGCTGTCACCAGCAACGATAGCCTGACTTATTTGACTGCCGAAGATGTGGCTCGAATCGAGTACATCCGGGCGGGCCGCGAAGCCGATTACACCGTCGAGAAAAACCAGTTTATCGCCCAGCAAGACCGCATGGCTTATATCGCCGGAGCAAATTACCTGGTTTCTAACAGCGAAGTTTCGGGCGCGATAATGTTAGGGCGCTTTGGCAGCGAATATTTATTGGCGGGTGAAACTTTGGCCCGGCGCAATTTACCGCAGGTGGTTGGTAGCACTCAGGTCGAAGCCTTGCCTTTAATGGTCGGAACGGCAGGAGCGAACAATGTCTTGATTGGCGAAGAAGTTTACGCCGCCCCTGCCTATCTTGACCGCGAACCGGCCCATCTCGCCAGTTTGCAGGCGCAGGATTGGCTACGACTTGCCATTATTGCTATCATTATAGCAGGCGTAATCGCCGCCACGCTCGGAATCACTATCGGCGATTATTTTTTGCGCTAAACCTCTCATCTCTTCGGTACTGAAAAATTTTGTAAAAATTTTCCAGCACCGGAACAAACTAAGATAGTTCTGAAAATTTTTGCAAAATTTTCAGAAACCAAACCTAAATTTTTAAGCTTTTGAAAATTTTGCAAAATTTTCAGAAGCTTAAAATAAAAGATGGAAGTTCTGAAAAATTTTTGCAAAAATTTTTCAGAACTTTCGAGAACAAAATAAGGCGTAAGTAAAGCAAAAGTTCGCTTGTGAAATTGTGAGATATTGAAGGAAAGAAAAGGGATGCGTCGAATCGGGCTTTATATCGCACTAATTATAATTTATCTGAGTGGGGCGCTGGTGCTACTCGATTTCTTTACTAACGGCCTGGTGGATAACGCAGCGGCTTTGTTAAGTTTGTGGGTATCGTTTATAATCGGATTTGCCTTATTGTTGGGGCTACTGAATATTTTGCGGGTGCATATCGAGCGCATCTCGCGGGGTGGTACGCAACGTTTCTATAGTTGGGCTTTGCTCATTAGCGCGCTGGCGGTAATTGGCGCGGGGGTGTATGGGCGCGTTACGGGTATGCGGGACGATGTCACCAACTGGATTTTTCAGTATATTTACCAGCCGCTTTCGGCAACGCTTTTTTCGCTGCTGGCCTTTTTGATGATTTCGACGGCGATTCGGGTTTTGCGGATTGGAACGGTTGACTCGGCCCTGTTGTTGGTGGGGGCGGTAATCGTACTGTTAGGTCAGGTGACACTTAGCCCGCTCAATAATTTTGCCGCAATCAGCCAATGGTTTCAGGATTACCCGGTACAGGGCGCGATTCGCGGTATTCTCATAGGCGCAGCGCTAGGGGCAATTGCAACCAGTTTGCGCTATTTGTTGGGCGTGGACAATCAGTATATGCGATGACGAATTATATGCGTAGTGAAATTATAAAAGCATTAGATTACACTAACCAAATACGAGAGCGCCAGTATAGTGGCCCTAAATTAGAGTTTGGACCAGGTGAAGTTCCTGCTGGAGATTATTCTTATTTGCTTACTAGCGAAAAAAAAGAGAATCTGGATAAGGCGGAGCAATATTATCATAAATTGGTGGCATGTCTAAAAGCATCCTCCGATTTTACACATATCTATCCGGGCGGCACAACTTTTCTGGAGCTTCATTGGGATGATAACCCTCAAGAACAGGTGATTATTGAGTTATCATTGTACGGCCCGCTTGCCGCAGTTTTCGTCTATGGCACAATACCAGAAAAATATTTGCAAGATGTTCATAGCTGCTTAGACTCGTGTGGCCTGGTCAGCTTAACAAAAGATGAAATTGGGGAGCTTGAGGAACGCGGCGCTTATCATTCATTATTTTGAGTTTGAATGGTTGCGTTCATTTACTCATTATCAAAAGGGCCACCAAGCTAGAGTGGGGAAACAGGTTTGAAAGGCGATTTACGGACATTTTGGTGTAATAAATGCGGGGCGGCAAACAGGCCGCAAAGTTTGTTGTGTGTTGGGTGTGCCGAGCGGTTGCAACCAGCGTATATGGCTGCGCCAAACGGCGAAATCTGTCCAACTTGCGGAACTCAAAATGCGCTGGGAGTGGGGTTTTGCCGCACCTGCGGCACGCCCTTGCCACAATCTCAGGAACAGCGCCAGAGCGTAAGCAGTCCGCCCCCGCCCGCTCAACAACCCCCTGCGGGCGGAAGCCGTTTATCGCGGTTAGCCCAGGCACGATTGGCAAAAGAGCAGAGCCAACCGAAAACTCAGCAGGATAGCGGTTCGGATTGGTTGAGCGGGTTGCGTTCGGATGCTGCCGCAATGCCGATTCCCGACCATGACGATGAAGACGCGCCTATGATGCCCGAATTTATGGATACCAGTCAGCCGCGCTCATCTTCGTCTTCTTCTGCCGGGGCAATGGATTTTGAGGCGTTACGCTCTTCTACTTCCGATGCCAGTGATAGCGATTCGCTGCGGTCTTCGCTATTCGATGCTTCGGCTTCTTATAGTGGGGTTTCCGATTTCGACCAGCTACGAGCCTCAGATGCAGATGCAGATGCTGGTTCGGGCGATTTTTTACGTTCTTCGCTGTTCGATGCTTCGGCCTCTTACGACACCCCGCCGGACAATTCGGATTTTGGTCAGTTCCGGGCTTCTGCTTCCAACTCGAATTCAGGTTCGGATAGTGGCGACCCGTTGCGGGCTTCACTGTTTGATTCTAACGGGTTTGAAGATTTGCGCGCTTCGCTGAATGAACCAGAAGCAACCGATACCCCTTTGCCCGCTTCTTTTGGTTCGTATTTCGACCAGGTGTTGAACGAATCGGCCTCTGACCCGTTATTTAATTTTTCCGACCCGGCTACTCCGGCTACTTCCAATGATACCAGTTCTCTCGAAAACTTACGCTCTCAGCCTCAGACCGGGCCGCTTTTTGCACCCGATAACCTGGGCGGGTCGCTATTCGAGGATGAGCCACAGGCCGTGCCGCTTTTTGATAACAATGAAATTACCAATCCGCCGTTTGCTGCATCCGAACCGCCGCTTGCCGAGGGCGACTTTGACCCACGCCGAGGCTCTACTGGCTACTTACCCGATTGGTTGCGCGAACTTAATCCTGATAGTTCGTCTGGCACGATGCCGTCTGCCTCTGAAGCCAGCTCAACCTCTCAGTATGGTGCCTCGCCCCGCCCTTTCAGGCCGAATAGTGATGAGGAAGAAAGTTCTGCCACTCTATTGCCATTTGAATTAGACGAAGCCAGGACGATTGATGGAGAGCGGAATGTGGGACTGCCCTCCACCGAAGAGATCGGGGGCGTACCCGATTGGTTACGCGACATATCGAGTGGGCCAAGTGAGTCGCCCGTTATACCTGACTCGGAAAAACCCGAATGGCTTAGTGATTTAGAAAGTCAGCGCACCACCAAGCCTAAACTCGAAGGCGATGTGCCGGAGTGGTTGCGCGATATTTCGGCTCAAAGCGGCCCGAAAACTTCCGGGCGGCCTACTTTTGGCGATGATGAAGTAGCGGCGACGCTGGAATTTGCCTTTGGCGATAAGAGCGACAATTCGGGTTTTGATGGCGATATGGATGCGCTGCCGAATTTTAATATGCCACCCGACTTTGCCAAGAACTTGCCGCCCGAAGCGCTGCGTACTGGTATGACCGGCGAATTGCCCGATTTGCCTTCCGGTTTTGATTTGCCCGATTTTATGAGGGAAGCACCCAAAGCTCCAACCGGCGAACTGGAATTGCCGCCCTTGCCTGCGTTTGATATGGACAGTATGTTTGTCGAGGAGACCGACCAGGGCGA
>JBBQXW010000361.1:0-7119 GCA_038209275.1 Chloroflexia bacterium
AGATAATTATTTTGATCGAGCCAACCGAGTGCCTTACAGCCGAAGAATGGAACAATGGGATAAATAAGGGGTAAGATGAATCAGAGCGAACAACAAGATTTTCTACTTAGCACCTTCCGGGAAGAAATTGAGAGTCATTCCGTCAATCTTACCCGTGAACTGGTAAAACTGGAAGAAATCGAAGACGGCCCAACCCAGGCGGAACATGCGCGTGAATTAATGCGCCTGTTGCACACCGTGAAGGGGGCGGCCCGTATGATGGGCTTTGCCAATATTAGCAAAATTGCCCACGCAATGGAAGATGTGATTGGACATTACCGCGAGAGCGAAAGCGCTTTTTCACGCGATGTAATAGATTTGCTCTTCGATGGCATTGATGCCATCACCGAAATGGTCAAGCACGTCACCCGCCGCTCCGACTCCGCACCGTTGCCCCCTAATCCACTTATTACACCCGAAAGCCTGGCTGGATTGCTCTTCAAGCTTAATCTTCAGAGTGGCAAAACTGTTACCATCGAAGATTTGTTGCAATCGCTCAACGGCACCACCCCTTCAGCTAATACCAACGGTCATTCTAACGGCAATACCAATGGCAACAGCAACGGCAACAGCAACGGCCACACTAATCATGCTAAAACGCCGTCTGCTACTTTGATGCCACCACCGAACCCTGCCTCCGATGAAGGAGCGTTTGAAAAAACTCTCGAACCCGCTTTTTCTGGAAATGCTCCGGCAGCCACCGAACGCAATACCGACGAAACCATTCGCGTCCGCCTCGATAAATTGGACGGGCTGATTAATTTGGCGGGTGAATTGGTTATCAATAAAATTCAAAATGAAGAACACCTGACCGCCGTCCAGGATATTTTGCAACTCAGCCGCCAGCGCGCCCGCATCGCCAATCAGTTGCGCGATTTTCTGATTGAGCAAACCCCGGTAGAAGAACGTAGCCGTTTGCTGGGCTTGACCGAGCTTTTTTCCTTCGAGCAAGAAATACTGCCCGGTTGGGTATTGCCTACCCTGGCTAACGGCAACAGCAACTATAATGGCAACACTAATGGCAACGGTAACAAGCCGAAAACGATTGGACAGAGTACTGTTGAAGTAAGTGAAATAGGTTTGGATGCCCGCGCTATCCGCAAAATTTTCGATAAGCTCGAAGAAATTATTGGGGTGGACGACCAGATTGAAAAAAATCTGATCAAAATGGTGCGCGAACGCAAAACCTTTAATTTGCGCTTTGATAGTGCCGCCGATGAATTGCGCCGCAACATGCTTGGTATTCGGATGTTACCACTCGATACTATCTTTAATCGGTTTGCCCGGCCTGTGCGCGATTTAGCCAATGAACGCGGCAAACAAGTAAAACTGATACTGGGCGGCGGTGCAATCGAAGTGGATAAACGCATTTTAGAAGAAATTAGCGACCCTTTGATGCACATGCTCCGCAACGCCGTTGACCATGGTATTGAAGGGGCTGCCGAACGCTTGATGGCAGGCAAGCCCGAAGAAGGCGTTATCCGCTTGAGTGCCATGCAAAAAGGCAGCCACGTTCTCATCCAGATTCAGGATGACGGCGCAGGCATTGACCCGAACCGACTTCGAGCGGCGGCGGCATCCAAAGGAATTTTCACCACTGCCGATGCTAGTAATCTTTCGGATGAAGCGGCCCTGGATTTGATTTTCCGACCGGGCTTTTCCACCCGTTCGCGCCCCGATGAAATTTCCGGGCGGGGCGTTGGTATGGACGTGGTGCAGCAAAATACTAAAAAACTCAACGGGCGCGTTTCCATCCAGACCAACATCGGCGAAGGCACTACTTTTACGATGGAAATTCCTTTAACTCTGGCGACGGTAGATGCCTTGCTGGTGCGGGTAGCCGGGCAGCTTTTCGCGATGCCCTCGGTAATGATGTCTGGCACATTGCGCTTGAACCGCAACGAAGTACGCCAGGTCGAAGGGCGCAATGTACTGCGCTTGCGCGGGCAACTTGTGCCGCTAGTTAATCTCGCCGAGTTGCTTTCTATCGCGCCTTTGAATGATAAGACGGAACATCAGACTGGCGAAGAAGATTTCTTCTATGGCGTGCTGGTCAGTGCCGGAATAGGCGGCACGGGCGAAGGTGGCCCTAACAGTTCCGAGCGCTTTATTTGTTACGAAGTAGATGAATTGGTAGACGAGCGCGAAGTAGTCGTCAAGGGGCTTGGCACTTTTCTGGAAAAAACCCCCAATATTGCCGGAGCAAGCGTGCTTGGCGCGGATGGTCTGGCCCTTATCCTCGATGTTTTTGGATTAGTACAAAGTGTACGGCAGGGCGGCAGTGGCACAGTCCCGGTCTACAATCCACCGCCAGTCAATGAATTCTTTATCAATAAACGCGCCCGTCATATTCTGGTGGTAGACGATTCGCTGGCGACCCGTGAGCTAGAGCGTAGCATTTTGGAAACCGCTGGTTATAAAGTGACTACCGCCCGCGACGGCGTAGAAGCCCTTAAAATGGCCCGTGAACAAAAGCCCGACCTGGTGTTAAGCGATGTAGAAATGCCCAATATGGACGGTTTCCGCCTGTGTACCTCGCTAAAGCAGGATATTCAACTCAACGACTTGCCCGTAATCATCGTTAGTTCCCGCGATTCAGAAGAAGACCGCCGCAAAGGTTTGCAAGCCGGAGCGCAAGCCTATATTGTCAAGGGACAGTTTGAGCAAACCAATCTGCTTGATACCATCAGCCGCTTGATTATATGATGTATAATATAACAAGCGATTTTATTTACCAGTAAAACAATAAAGTTGTAGCCAATTGTTTGTAGATGTGGATTTGATACTACGCCAGGGCCAAAAATGCCAGACCCTATTAAAGTTTTAATAGTTGAGGACTCGCCTACCACCGCCGCTATTTTGCGCCGCCTGATAGAAAGCGATTCGGCTTTTCAGTTGGTCGGTGTTGCCACTAACGGAGCGGAAGCTATTCGTATGACCTCGCGCCACCGTCCCCAGGTCATCACAATGGATGTGAATATGCCTCACATGAGCGGTCTGGAAGCCACCGAATACATTATGGCGCATACCCCAACCCCTATTTTGGTTCTGACCGCCTCGCCGATTAGTAAGGATGTAGATTTAAGCTTCAAAATGCTTTCGGCAGGTGCGCTGGAATTTACCGTAAAACCCGCCGCCGAAGATTGGGAAGTGGCAGGCAAAAAGCTGGTCGAGCGACTGAAATTACTTTCGCGCATCAAAGTAATTACCCACCTGCGCGGCAAATCTCGCTCCAATAGCACTGGCATTATCACGCCTGAAGTGCCTCAACCAACCCCAGCGCCCCGCACCCGGTCAGGAGACGTAACCGCACCGCTCGACCCGGCTAAAATCTATCGTCCGCCTGTTGCCCGTCCCAAGCCGCTAGTCCAAGCTGGCACTTCTGGCCCGGTTACACTGGATAAAAATTTACGCACTCGCCGCTTCAAAGTGCTGGGGATTGCCGCCTCTACCGGCGGCCCACCTGCGTTGGCCCGTTTGCTTAAAGAAATACCAGCCACTTTTACCTTACCCATTCTACTGGTGCAACATATTCCGTCCGGCTTCAGTATCGGCCTGGCAGACTGGCTCAATGGCGAAACCCCCCTGAAAGTAAAAAACGCGGTGGAAGGCGAGATTCCCCAACCCGGTACAATTTATCTCGCCACCGACGATCATCACCTGGCTGTTACCAAAGATGGCCGGATTCACCTGGATGATAGCCCGGCCCGCTTTAGCTTGCGCCCCAGCGCCGATATTACTTTTGCGACGATGGCAAAAGCCTGGCCCGGCGAAACCCTGGCGGTTATTCTGACTGGAATGGGCCGCGACGGAACCGAGGGAATGCAACATCTCAAAGAGGCGGGCGGCTATAATATCGCGCAGGACGAGGCTACCAGCGTTATTTTTGGGATGCCCAAAAGTGCTATCGAGCGCGGCGTGGTAGATAAAATTCTGCCTTTGAACGAGATTGCGCCATTTTTAAAAGCGGTTGCCGCAATCGCCAGCGAAGGCACATAAATTGCACCAATAAAAATATAGCAATGACTAACAGGCTATAGCTGAACAGAAAAATTGTTGGCGAGGTATATTGCAAAAAAGATTTTCTGTAATATAATAGAATTAGCACATAACGGAACAGCCCTGGTAAACCCTTATAATTTTACCCTTGTAACTATCAATCAACCAGAGCATTATTCGCGGTCAACCCCGTAGCGTTCGTGCTTTTTCCAGTCATTAGTTCTGCTGCCCTCATCGGCGCGGAACAAAAAGCAATTCGCCTTTTAATTTGCTAATTTAGCCAGTTTATATTATCTTTTAAGTGGAAGCGCGGAATTTTCCCGGTGGTGTAGCCACCTCACTTTTTATCCGATGAGTCTGCCTGAACTTTTATTTAGAACAGGCAAAAATATATAACCTTTTAGCCCGGCGGGTTAGCGGTTGTATAGGTGTGCAGCTAGTAGAACCAAACGGAGGAAAAAAAATGGCGAAAATGCGAATTCTTTCGTCCCTCGGCGATAGTGTAGTCGAGTGGGACACCGAGAAGGCCACCGAGGGTGATGTTGAGGCCCAAAAAGCGGTTAAAGAAGCCGAGCGCATCTTTAAAGAAGCCCGCGCACGCGGCGCAACTGCCTTCAAAGTAGATGCTCCCGACAAAGCGGCTGAACGGATTGACAAGTTCGACAAAAACGCCGAACAAATTATTGTCGTACCGCGCGTCGCCGGGGGTTAAAATATGGATCCGTTGCTGTTGCTGGCGTTGTTTGCCGCAATAGTGATGGCGATTGGGGTCGTCTGGTTGTTGTTTGTCAGTCGTCTCCCCTATCGTTACCCGCTTGGCAATCGTCACCCGGCCTTCGCCCGCTATTACGTCAACAAGCAGGAAGCCGAACAACGGGCCGAGTCGCTTCTCAAAGGTTTGCTCAATTCCGATCAGTATAATCATCTGGTGCGGAAGGGCTATATCGAGGTGCAAAGCGGTATGTACCCGTATCGGACGTATCGCATCCCGCGCCACCGGGGAAGCGTCGAGGTTTATGAAATGGGCCGTCTGGTCATGAGCCTGTGTGTCCAACCGACTGAGGCAGTTCCCGATGCCGATGTAGTTGTAATGCACAAGCTTATGATTGAAGGTAACGAGCGCGAATACTTACGCCGCGCCAATTACTTTGACCGCCAGACCGACCCGTTCTGGTAAATCCTGACCCAAGAAACTTTTAATAAAAAAGCGCCCCCTATTTGGGGGCTTTTTTCTATTATCTAATTTTTCTGTACCCTCTGCGTTCTCTGCGGTAAAATATTCAATCCAATACCATTCAATTAACCTCTGTGGGAGCGAGCTTCTGCTCGCGATTTGGCCTTTACCACCGCCAAAAATCGCGAGCAGAAGCTCGCTCCCACAGCAGGGTTGGCATTAGTACTGATATTAAACCTTAATCTTCGCCAATTTCAATAATGCTTCTGCCAAATCCTGGGCTGCGTTTGGGCGGGCCAGGGTTAGCGCGGCCTCGCTCATTTGCTTTAGTCTGGCTTTGTCGGGCAAAAGCACCAATAATTCTGCCAACAGGCGCGGCCCGTCCAGTTCGGCGTTTTTGATAATGACCGCCGCACCGACATCGGCAGAACGTTGGGCGTTACGGGTCTGTTCGTCGCCGCCAGTTGGGACGAGCGGAATAAACAAAGCTGGTTTACCCAGCGCCGCTACTTCCGTAACCGTACCCGCCCCGCTCCGGCTCACCACCAAGTCCGCCAGGGCAAACGCATCGCCAATCTTCTCGCTCACGAAGCGCGTTATATAGTAGCGACGGCGCAATTCTGGCAACAATTTTTCGGCAACCTCGGTCAGTCGGTCATAATCCTGCTCGTCGCCTTCGGGTTGTTGCCCGCATTGGTGAATAATCCGGCAAAAGCCCAATAGCTGCGGCAGCACGCTCTCTAGCGCCCGGTTGATAATCCGCGCTCCTTGCGCCCCGCCCGTCACGTAAAGCGTGGGCAAGGTGTTATCTTCCGGCACAAAACCGAAGCGCGCAACCGCCAGCGCCCTGTCCCCCTGAAAAATCGCTTCCCGCACCGGGTTGCCCGTTACAAAAGCTTTGGAGCGCAAGCGGGCTGGAAGTTCCTGGGTCGCACCCTCGAAGGTCAGGGCAATGCGAGTGGCAAAGCGGGCCGCAATCTGGTTCGCCAGCCCGACCTGTACGGTTTGCTCGTGGGTAATCACTGGCACGCGCAACAGCCACGCCGCAATCACGGGCGGAACCGAGACATAGCCACCCGTACTCAACACCACCTTCGGGCGAAATTTCGCCACCTGCCAGACCGCCTGCACTACGCCCACTGGCACACGAAACACATCTACAATATTCTTCGGCGTAAAATAGCCGCGCAAATTAAACGAGCGTCGCAACTTGCCGCTCTGCACGCCCACGAAATCCAGCCCGGCTTGCTCGGCTAATCGCTTCTCAATGCCGTCCACGCTACCGATGTAGCGAAAGACAGGCCGCCACGCCGCCCCTTCCGCTATCTCCTTAACCGTCTGTACCACCGCCAGCGCCGGATTGACGTGACCGCCCGTACCGCCGCCCGTCACCAGAATTTTTATTTCCTTATTCTTATTTTTCATGGGGAATATTATACAATAATTCTGGATTTAGGATTTTCAGTTGGAGATATTGAAGTGAGATAAGTAAAGAACAATCGTAGGGGCAAATCGCATTCGCCCGATACGCATCAAGTTAAGCTCGAAGATAGCACGCCAATGAAGACCGCCCTGGAATAAATTCCGGGCTACGTAGCTAAAGTGGATTAAAATCCACTGAATACCGCAAGGTTAGGAATCGTATCCAGTGGTTTTCAAACCACTTGAGCTACGTAGCCCGGAATTTATTCCAGGGCGAACTATCATGAATCATAATATATACATAACAGCCCTATCTTAACCTTCAACTCTCTTAAAATATGTAACCTGGCTCACACTTTGGCTCTGCCAACGTTACAACCTTACAACAATAATCGCTCAGGCATAAAAAAAGAGCAGCCCTGCGACTGCTCTTTTTTCTTTTCGCTTCAATTGTCTTAACTGACAACTGATAACTGACGACTGAC
>JBBQXW010000362.1:0-7049 GCA_038209275.1 Chloroflexia bacterium
TGTGGGCGCGTTGCGCGGGCTGCAAATCGTTTGTCTGGTGGGGAGTGCGGCGGCTTTCGTAAAATATTTCCTGTACAACGCCTGGACGGATACCGATTGGTTGCCGTTCGCTATTTTTGTAGCTTTTTTGCTCAGTTTTTACCGGGGGTTGTGGCTGGAAGAAGCGGGCCGGCCCAATCATTTTTTGGTGACTCTATCGGAATTGCTGGCTATTTTTCTGGCTATGGCGGGCCTGTGGTTCGTATTTAGTACGCTGGGTTTAGCCTTCTTGCTGGATTTCGTCTGCATTGGGCTGGGCTGGTACTGGGGACGAGGCTGGCTCGGCCTGTTCTACTACCTGTTTGTTCAGCCCTACGAATTTACGAAGGCGGAAGGCGGCACGGGCGGCGCGGACGGTCATCGCCAGCTTTACGACCACCGCGAACCGTACCGCGAACTCAAATCGGTCTGGTACTGGATGGGCGGCTGGCAAATCGCGCTGGTGCTAGGCGGTATTTCGCTGGCAAATTATGATAAAGAACGGGCTGGTAAAGCTGATTTTATCCAAATTTTGCTGATAGCGGGGGCGGTGCATCTGTTGCTGGGACTGCCGCTACTGGCCTGGGCGCGGCTACGCTATTTGCGGACGGGCTGGCGCTTGAACCGCCTGACCGAGCCGGTTCGCCTTGCGACGCGCTGGGGCTTTTACTTGATGGCGCTGTTATTAATTGCCTTGCCGCCCGCGCTGGCCCTGACCACCCTTAACCTGGGCGACCAGGTGAAGTTGCCTTCGTTTGAGGCGGGGCCAACCCGCACGCCTCAACCACTGGTGCTGCCTTCGCTCGGCCCGCTTTTATACGGCACGCCCCGCGCCCGTACCGAACCGCCACCGCCCCAATCCGAACTCTTTCACTTGCCCGATGAACTGACCATTATTTTGATTAGCTTGATAGTAAGCACTATTCTTTATCTGGCGCTGCAATTATTGATTAAGGCCGGATGGGTTGGCCCGCGCTGGCAAAAATTTCGCTTTTCGCTGATGTGGCAAGGCTTTTGGAACTGGCTACGTAGCTTGTTTGGCCCGCGCCGTCAGCGCGAAGGTTTCGAGAAAGGCGGACGATTGGGCAACGGTTTTGACCCGCTCCGGCGCTTCCGGCGCGACCGCTTGCCCGACGACCCGCGCGGACGAGTGCGCTTTCACTATCGCCAGATGGAGCAACGGGCCAGTCGCGCCGGATTGCCGCGCCACGCCAGCCAGACCCCCGATGAGTATGCCAACTATCTCGGCCCAAAGCTGGACGACCCGGAACTAACCCCCGATTTGGGTGGTCTGACCAACCTGTACGAAGAAGCCCGCTTCAGTCCGCACCCGATTGACGAAAATCAGGCCAGCGAAGCCCGCCAGCACACCGAGCGCCTGACCACCCACTTCCGCCAGCAATCCCGCCGCGCCCGCGCCGCCAACCGCCCCAAACCACCTACCCAGCCAAAACCTTAAATTTTAGCTTTGGTTTTTTTTTTGCAAAAAAAAATCAAAGCTAAAATAAAAAATAGAAAGACCTGCCCTTCACAAGGCAGGTCTTTTAAACGAGTAACTATTAAGTAGTCACAAAAAGATAAAGACAGGATGGTACTTTCGAGTACGGATAGTAGAGTGAATTTTCGTTTACAATTTACTACTATTTAGGATACTTAATAATGCGAAAATTGTCCCCTAACCAAAGGAAAGGTTAGCACAGCTAAAAGGGGGGTTTCATAAGTTTATGGTATACCCTCCCCATTCCTAAAAGAGCCAACACATTTCACCAAGTGTTAACTAAAAGAATTCTGAAAAGTCTTTTCAAAAACCCTTGACATATCAAGAAATCAGAGTTAGAATTGTCATATCAATGATTGATATAGCAACGAATTAGTGAGGTGATAGGAAAATGAGCATTAATACTGAAACATATAACCTGCCCAGTCCTAAAGCAGCCTGGGAACGCATCAGCCGTACCCAAAAATGGGCGGCCAATGCCAAAATTCCCTTAATGGTCAGGCTAAGTCGCACCAGTCGGTTAGTAACTTACCGCCTGGAAGAGGCGATGAAATTAAACACCTCCCAGATGCGAGTATTGTTTGAGGCCAATTACTACGAAGGGGTAAGCCAGTTAGATTTGCACAAAAAATACCAGATTG
Organism: Chloroflexia bacterium; assembly: GCA_038209275.1. Lineage (GTDB taxonomy): Bacteria > Chloroflexota > Chloroflexia > Chloroheliales > Chloroheliaceae > L227-5C. Next base: position 2,158 of record JBBQXW010000362.1, read on the forward strand.
ACCCGGCTTCGATTACCCGCACCGTGCAGACGATGGAGCGAGATGGGCTGGTGACACGTAGCCCCGACCCTACCGATAATCGCCTGATGCGGGTTTTCATCACCGAAAAAGGCCGCGCTTTGGCAGAAACACTCCCAGCCCAGTTAGCCGGATTCGAGCAGATTATTGTCAACGGGTTAAGCGAAGCAGAAATTTCACAGCTGCATAACTTGCTCGAACGCATTGAAGCGCAGGTAGCAACCTGTAGCGGAGAGGTGGCAAGGCCACTGGAAGCTATCGGGCAAAAGTAAAGAAATTAATTCGGAAACAAAAATTGACAATAGAGTTATTGAGATTTAAAAAAGAAAAAGAGAGGCTTGAGACTAAAAAATGTCACAAGAAATGACAAAAGGAAACGCGCTGGCTGCGCCCGAACCTTCCGAAAATAAAAAATTAATCCTGGCTTTATCGGGTATTATTTTAAGTATTTTATTAGCGGCGCTCGACCAAACGGTAGTGAACCCGGCGATGCCGCGCATCGTAGAAGAATTGCAAGGCTTTTCGCTTTTCGCCTGGGTAACAACAATCTATTTGCTTACTTCTACCGCCACTATCCCGATTGCTGGTAAGTTGGGCGATATGTTTGGGCGCAAATGGATATTGCTGGGCGCAGTTTTTATCTTTTTGTTGGGTTCGGCCCTGAGTGGAGCCGCCCCAAGTATGCTTTGGCTGGTTATTTTCCGGGGCTTGCAGGGAATTGGCGCGGGCGCATTACAATCAAACGCTTTTGCAATGGTGGCAGAACTTTTCCCCGATTCGGCTAAACGCGCCCGGTGGCAGGGTTTTATCGCTGCCGCTTTTGGTCTATCTTCGGTAATTGGGCCAACCCTGGGCGGTTTCATTACTGATAATTTGAGCTGGCGCTGGGTTTTCTACGTGAATTTGCCAGTCGGCGCACTGGCAGTAGCGGCTCTTTTCTTCAATTTGCCTGTCGGGAAACCGAGCGGCAAGAAAAAGATTGACTGGTTTGGCGCATTCACCATTACCGGGGCGGTTGTATCGCTGCTGCTGGCGTTAAGCTGGGGCGGACAGAGAGAACCGAAGGGTTTTGCCTGGGATAGTCCGCAAATAATCGGCCTGTTGTCGGCGGCTGTTCTTCTGGCTGGCATCTTTATTTATATAGAAAGCAAAGTTGCCGAGCCAATCGTACCGCTTCATCTTTTCAAGATTCCGGCGGTGCGCCTGATTGTTATCGTAAGCTTTAGCGTTGGAGCGTTGATGCTGGGCGCGACCCTGTTTATCTCGCTGTTTGTCCAGGTAGTGCTGGGGCAGTCGGCTTCCAGTTCGGGCGCAATTACCACGCCGTTAGCATTAGGCGTAGTTTTCGCCAATATTATGACCGGGCAATTTATCGGACGAGTTGGCTATCTGAAACTACCCTTAATTAGCGGTTCTATTATTGGGTTGATTGGGGTTGGTCTGTTGACTACTCTGAATGCTTCCTCGCCGCTCTGGTCGGTGACGCTTTATATGGTAGTTCTCGGTCTGGGCCTCGGTCAGGTGATGCCTTCTATGACGATTGTGGTGCAAGAAAGCGTTCAGCGTCGCGATTTGGGGGCGGGTATTTCAACGGTGCAGTTCTTTCGGGCTATCGGCAGCACCGTCGGTGTAGCGCTAATTGGCACAGTTGTAACTAACGCCTATATCTCAAATATCAACAGCGTTCCGGCGGCGCAAGCATTGCCGCCAAAACTACTGGAAATAATTCAGGAACCGCAGAACCTGATTAACAAACAAGTAGCTGCTAACATACCCGATAATATAGTTGGCGCAATCCACACTTCGCTGGCAGATGCGATTCACAACGGCTACCTGATTAGTCTGGGCGTTTGTGTCGTGGCCTTGATAATGGCAGTGCTGATGCCCAACATTCGGGTAAAGAGCGACCTCAAGAAGAAGAAAGGCGAGAATGTCAGGAGCAACGGCGAGGTCTCGCCCCAGGTAGAAATGGCGGAAGGCGCGCTGGTCAATACCGAACAGAACTTTCCGCTAGAAACAGCAAGCGCTGATGGCGGTACTTCTTCAACTGACAAAATCTTTGCTTCGGAAATGCAAGAAAGCAAGCAGAGCCGCAACTAACAGACTGAAATAGAATTCGCAACAGGAAAAAGCGCCAACCTGATTTGAAATCAGGTTGGCGCTTTTTATTTTATTTTTAATTTGATTTTTGTTTAGGCGGCTTTTTTGTGAGTGGGAAGATATACATTATGTTCTGCCAGCCACTCGCGGTCTTTCTCGCTCATTTCGTCGGCATAAGCTTTGCGAGTGTCCCAATAGTCATTTCTACCTTTAGTTTGGATTGCTACTAACCCTATCATTGCGGCTACAATCATTAAACCGATTAGACTGACTATGATTAATTCCATTGTTTTACATCCTTTGCTTTGATTTTTGACGTTCCTATATTGTTTCGTTTAGTTCCCTCAAGTTATAGCATTGGCTTCAGTTTTCATCTATGATGTTTGTCATTTTTTTCACAATCGGTTTTTCATTTAGAATCTATCCCAGTAGGGGTTTGAAGGGGCAAACCCTGATTTGGGCGCAATGAATTGCGCCCCTACTAGGATAGGCTCTGAGTGTTGGTATGTGTTATGATAGAATCAATAAACAAAAGGCAGTAGGTTTGGCAAATTTAGTTAAAGTTTGGAGGATGCGTTTTGCTTAAAGCTCTGGAAGATGGCTTGATTGAGTTCCTTAAAAATTTCTATGGTACAGTCGGCTGGTGGGGTGTAGTGGCAATGATGGCAATCGAGAGTATGATGATTCCGTTGCCAAGTGAAATTATTATGCCCCTGGCTGGTTGGCTATTGGTACACAATATGGCAGGAGATGCCCCGGTCTGGTTGCAACTGGTTGTAGCCGGAATTGCGGGCGGAGTTGGCTGTTTGATTGGCTCGGTCATCGCTTACTGGATTGGGCGGCTCGGCGGTAGACCACTGGTATTAAAGTACGGCAAGTATGTACTGATTAACACGCATCACCTCGATGTAGCCGAGCGCTGGCTGGTACGCTGGGGCGCGATGGCCGCGTTTATCTCGCGGCTCTTGCCAGTAGTACGCACCTTCATCAGTTTGCCGATGGGTGTAGCGCGCCAGCCTTTTATTCCTTTCGCTATCCTGAGTCTGGTTGGTTCGATTATCTGGTCGTTTGGGCTGGCCTGGCTGGGCTATGTGCTGGGCGCACAGTTCGAGAAAGTCCGCGAATCGCTTGGCTGGCTCGATTACCCGATTATCCTGATTATTCTGGTACTGGTTGGCTGGTTCGTTTACAGCAGTATCAAAAGCCGCCGACAGGTCCGCCTCGCTACTGCTTCAACAACAGATGGCGAAATAAGCCCCAAGAAGCAGTCATAAGCCAAACCCCAGGGGTTGTGTCAGGTTGGTTATCAATTTCAAGAGTAAATTTTTAGGCCGATGCCCATGGATTTTAAGTAAGGGAAGTACTCTTATGAATAAGCGAGACAACGTAGTTTTGCTGGGGCTATTGTTCCTGAATATTGGCGCGGGAATAGGCAGCCTGTTTATCGAGGGATTGCCCGACCATTGGCTTGTACTTGTCCCCATCGCCTTCCTGATACCGCTAGTAATTTCCACTTTCAAGCCCCTTTTCCAAAAGCCGCTCGACTCTACTGCCCTGATTGCTGAAATTGAAAACTGGTTACACAGTCAGGGTAAGGAGTGATGAGTGATGAGTGATGAGTGATGAGTGAGTAAAATCCATTGGCGGAGCAATGTCTCACAAATTCGGGATAAATTATAGGATGCTGCTCGGTCAGGTGATTTTCCATTGGCGGAGCAATGTCCTACAGACGCAAGGCATTTTGTAGGATGCTGCTCAGTCAGCTGATTTGGATTTTACTCATCACTCATCACTCCTATTGCGGCAACAGGTCGTTGGTGAAAAACTTGCTGTAATCGGGTTCTTTAGCCAGATTTTTCCCGGCAGCGTCTTTCAAAATACCGTTCTGGAACATGAATTTGGGCATGTCCGTCCAGGCTTTTAGAGTTTGCACGCCCCATTTTGCGGCGTTCTCCTTATATTTGGGGCTAAGATAAGTCTGGCTCTGGTAAACCAGTTCGGGGTCAGGGAAAGTGCCTTTTGGATTGGCCTGAATCAGCAAATCGGCGGCTTCTTTCGGGTTACTGATGGCGAAATCAAAGCCGCGTGCCGTCGCTTTCATAAAGGCGCTGGCGACATCTTTTTTGCTCTTGATAAAATTCTCGTTGGCAATGATAATCGGGGTGTAGTAATCAGGGATGCCAATATCTTTGATATAGAGAATATTCAGGTCTACCTTGTCGCGTTGCGCTTGAATACCATCCCAGCCCTGGAAAATCCAGACAAAATCGGCCTGTTTGCTGGCAACCGCCTGATAGCCACCTACGTTAGCCGTAATGTTTTGAATCTTGGTGTCGGTGCCGCCGTCCTTCTTGATAACTTCGGCAATCAGGGCTTCCTCGGTGGGTGAACCAAATCCAGCGTATTTTTTGCCCGCCAAATCTTTAGGCCGCTTGATGTTCGAGCTTTTCAGGAAGGCAAAGCCGCTCGTGTTACTCTGAATAATCGCCGCTACCGACACAATCGGCTGGTCTAGCACTTTATTCTGCACCAGCGATTCGGTGGCGCTGATGCCAAATTCAGCTTTACCCGCCCCAACCAGCGTTTCGGGTGCTGCGCCATCAGCATAAGGCAATATCTGCAAATCAATGCCAGCCTCTTTGTACCAGCCCTTTTGTTGCGCCACAAAAATGCCGGTGTGGTTAGTATTCGGAACCCAATCGAGTACCAGCGAAACTTTGGTCAGATTGCCGCTTGCAACCTGTCCTGACCCCTGCGCCGCCGAAGTAGCCCCA
>JBBQXW010000363.1:0-7035 GCA_038209275.1 Chloroflexia bacterium
GTGGGAATTGTTTAACCGGTATATTTTGCTCTTTAACTATTTAATCTTGTTATGGGAAATTTTTCTGGTTGGGGCTAATCGCATACGCCATTTTGACCTAGCACAGTCGAGATGGGGTTATGCTTTTCGCCCCTACTGCTATACTCAGTTTATTTTGTTAAAATTCATCAAGTCCGGGTTAGCTTGACCCATTGCGAAAACCCAACGCACACCCCGAACCTACTACTAAATTCCCACTCCTGGCGCGGGTATGGTATTATCCTTTCACAATCACCTTTAATGCTCAACAGAAAGGATAACAATTATGTCTGACAGCCTCAAGCTGGATGGGTTACTTCGCTGGCGCTGCATTGGCCCATTTCGGGGCGGACGAGTGGTAGCAGTGGCAGGAAGCTATCACGAGCCGAACACCTTTTATTTTGGCGCAGTGGCGGGTGGTATCTGGAAGACCACCGATGCCGGAGTTTACTGGGAATGTATTTCAGACGGCTTCTTGACCACCTCGGCGATTGGGGCGCTGGCAGTTGCGCCTTCTGACTCGAATGTAATTTATGCTGGCAGTGGCGAAACTAGTATCCGCATTGACGTTTCGCACGGCGATGGTGTTTACAAAAGTACCGATGCCGGGCGCACCTGGGCCAATATCGGCTTGGGCGATACGCGCTTTATCGGCAAGATTCGAGTACACCCCGAAAACCCGGACGTAGTTTGGGTGGCGGCGCTGGGTCACGCTTTTGGCCCAAACAAAGAGCGCGGTGTTTTTAAAAGCAGCGATGGCGGTCAGACCTGGAAGCAGGTGCTATTTGTCAGCGAAAAGGCCGGGGCGGTAGATTTGAGTGTGGACGCAACCAACCCGCGTATTCTCTACGCTACCATCTGGGAAGCTTATCGTAACTTCTGGCAAATCAGTAGCGGCGGGCCGGATAGCAGCGTGTGGCAAAGCACCGATGGCGGCGAGACCTGGGCCAACATCAGCACCCATCAGGGTTTGCCGAAGGGGTTGCTAGGCAAAATGGGGGTGTCGGCATCACCGGCAAAGGCCGGGCGGGTCTGGCTACTGGTCGAACACGCCACCGAAGGCGGAATGTACCGCTCGGATGATTACGGGGCAAAGTGGGAACGGGTCAGCGATAATCAGAATTTGGTCTCACGAGCCTGGTATTTTAATCATCTGACTGCCGACCCACAAGATGGCGACACAGTTTACGTTAATAACTTGAGCTTTTACAAGAGCAGCGACGGCGGCAAAAATTTCAGCGAAATTCCCACTCCGCACGGCGATAACCACGATTTGTGGATTGACCCACGCAATAATCAACGCATGATTCAGGGCAACGATGGCGGCGCGAATATTTCGCTCAATGGCGGTTATAGTTTTTCTTCGATTTACAACCAGCCAACCGCCCAGTTTTATCATCTGGCAACCGATAACCGTGAACCCTACACCGTTTTCGGCACGCAGCAGGATAATTCGAGCATTGCCGTACCGAGCCGCAGCCCAGGCGCGATTACCTGGGGCGATTGCTACATCGCCGGAACGGGCGAAAGCGGCTATATTGCGGTACGCCCCAATAACCCCAATATTGTATACGTCGGGGCGGTGGGTTCTTCGCCGGGCGGCGGCAACTGTTTGCAACGCTACGACCATACCACCAGACAAATTAGGCTCATCACGACCTGGCCCGAACTTACCGGCGGGGCGGGCGCGGGCGAACACAAATATCGTTTCGCCTGGACGTACCCGATTGTTATTTCGCCACACGATGTGAATACGCTTTACATTGGTGGCAATATGGTGTTCAAGAGCCACGACGAGGGCCAAAGCTGGCAGCCGATTAGCCCCGATTTAACTCGTGCCGACCCGGAAACGCTCAAACCGACTGGCGGGCCGATTAACCGCGATTCGGTAGGAGCGGAGGTTTATGCAACGGTTTTTGCCTTCGCCGAATCGCCGCTCGAAAAGGGTTTGTTGTGGGCTGGTTCGGACGACGGGCTATTGCACCTGAGCCGGGACGGGGGCGCGAACTGGCAAAATATCACGCCGAAAGATTTGCCAGAATGGACGCTCATCAGTTGTATTGAGCCGTCGCCATTTGATGCTGCCACCGCCTATGTTGCCGGAACACGCTACAAACTGGACGATTACCAGCCTTATCTCTATGTCACCCGCGATTTCGGCGCGAACTGGCAGCGCATTGATACTGGCATCCCGGCCCACGATTTTACCCGCGTAATCCGTACCGACCCGACCAAACAGGGCTTGCTCTACGCCGGAACTGAAACCGGGCTGTATGTTTCTTTCGACGATGGGGCAAACTGGCAGCACTTTCAACTAAATTTGCCAGTCTCCCCGGTTCACGAATTGCTGGTCAAAGGTTCGGATTTGATTGCCGGGACGCACGGGCGCTCAATCTGGATACTGGATGACCTGACTCCTTTGCGCGAAATAGCCGTTGGTCTGACAGACACATCGGCCCATCTGTTCCCGCCTCGCGATACGATAAGGGTTTTGTCGGGAATTGATTGGAGCGATCCGACAGTTGGCAGCACCAACTATTTAGCGGGCCGGGGCGGAGGTTATCTTGCGGTAAGCACGCCCGAAGGCGAAAAAGTACGGACGATGCGCGACACAGGTGAAAATCCGCCTGCCGGAGCGATTATCACTTATCGGCTGGAAGCTACACCGCCAGAACCGCTTACTCTGACTTTTCGGAACGCCGAGGGCCGCGAAATTCGTGCCTTCTCCAGTCGAAAAGCCGATGACCCGACCATTGCCAAAGAGCGGCGCGCTCCATCCCAACCCGGTTGGAATCGCTTTGTGTGGGATTTGCGGCACGAGCGGGTAACTAAAATCGAGGGAAGCGACCCGGCAGCCGAGGCCAATATTCCAGGTCCGATAGTTGCGCCGGGCAACTACACCGTAACGCTGAAGGTTGGCGAAACCGAGCTAACCCAGCCGTTCAAAGTGGTGAAACCCGCGAACCTGCCCGCCAGCCAGGAAGACCTCGATGCTCAGTACGATTTGCTATGGCGGATTCATAACCAGCTAGACCGCACTGCCAAAAGTATCAACCGAATGAGAGCATTGCGCGGTCAGCTTGACGGTTGGGCCAAGCGCGCCGCCGACCACGAAGGCGGGGCGGAAGTGGTCGAAGCCGCCAAAGCACTGAGTACAAAGGTGCTGGAAGTAGAGAAGATACTGCAAGTACCCGATTTACGCGCTGGCTGGGCCGACAATTTGAACGTAGGACCGCGTTTGTTCAGCAAACTGGGCCAGTTGTCCCCGGCGGTAGCGCTGGGCGATTACCGGCCTACCGACGCGGCGGAAGCGGTCTTCGCCGAATTTAGCCAGAAAATCGAAGCTCAAATCACCGAGTTCGAGAAGCTGCTAAAAGACGACCTTCCTGCTTTCAACGCCAAAATCGCTAAAGCCGGGCTAGGGGCAGTGTTGGCCTAACCCATACGCATCAGGTTAAGGAATTAAGCCCGAAGACCGCCCTGGACAACCCTACGGGCCGAATTAGCGGCCCGTATCCAGTGGTTTTCAAACCACTTGAGCAACGTAGCCCGGAATTCGGCCCGTAGGGTTGTCCAGGGCGGGTTTCACCGAAGTACTAATTTCAAACCTGAACGTTTGACCTGATGTAATGGGTCAGCATGGGTCTAACCATTATGATTTAGTGGCTTTTTCGTTGACGGCGCGGCGCAAATTGAGCATTTCGACGGGCGAGGCGGAGCGACCCAGCCAGCTTTCCAGTTTGGCTATTGGGACGCTGCGCCGCGCCTGAATTTGCTTGCGCTGTGCCAGAATACGCCGAAGGTGGCCCGGATGGAGAGCAGCTAAACGTCCGCGCAAGGGATGAATGTCGCGCTTTGCCAGGGTATAGGCGGAGGCGGCGAGGTCGTAAAAGAGGATGGAAAAGCCATGCCGCAAGAGTAACCGGGTGGGCCAGTTTTTCAGGATTGTCCAGATACGATTGCGGCCTAGCTGAAAGCTTTTGAAGGGCGAACCCTGCTTGCCCGTGCCGCTATATTCGTGCCAGACCAGCGCATCCGGCACATAAAGCGAACGCCAACCCACCAACCGCAAACGCCAGGCTAAATCGGCATCTTCCAGGTATGCGAAAAAAGCCGGGTCAAAAAAGACGACCTGCTCTATAACTTCGCGGCGGTAAAGGGCCGCGCCAGCACAAACCCCAAAAATTTCTTCCTCACGTTCGTCCTTGCCGCTAGTCTGTCCGATGCGCCTATCGAGGGCCAACCCATCGCGGCGCACTTCGATACCCGCCGAGGCAATGCGCGGCGCAATACCTTCTTCGCTCTGGTAATCCGCAGCAAACAGCATCGCGCCACCCGCCGCCGCCCAGCCTTGCACTGCCGGATGCGTTTCGAGCGCCGCTACCAGCGCCGCCAGCCAACCTGGTTCGGCCTGAGTATCGTTGTTCAGGGTAGCGATGTAGCGGGCCGAAGGGTGGCAATGTTCCAGCCCAGCCAGATTGCCGCCCGCAAAGCCCCGGTTCTCGGTAAGCTCAATCAGTTTTAGCCGGGGCTGTGCGTCTTCGGTCAGCCAATCGCCAAACCGTTCGCGCACCCATGCCGCCGACCCATCACTCGAACCGTTCTCGACCAGCACAATCTCAAACCGACCCGCCTCAAAAGTCTGCGCCCGCAACGCATTAAGGCACGGCTCAAGATAACCGCGCCCGTTCCAGTTTAGAATTATAATGGAGACTTCAGGTTCAAGTGGCATAGAGTTTCAGTTTTCAGTCGTCAGTGTTCAATCAACTAACTTGCGATACAATAAAATAGATTTTAATGTTTGGAACTTTGAGCAGCTAATTTCCAGGCCTCGGGTATAGCTTCGGTTAGCCACCATTCCCAAAACTCAAGCCTTTTTCTAGCATCAAATTCTATTGGAATAATTATTTCTTCCATGTCAACAGCCCCTGGTGGATTTTCGTCAGTTGCAGTATAAGCCTTTAATGCTTCACCCACGAAATCCGAAAGTTCTTCTACTTGATCATCCAATGGAAAACCGTTTAGGTTTTTCATATAAATTATTGTCTCTAGTGCTAGGATAGCTGCATTTTTGAGGCAACTTATTTCATAATTAACAAAAAAATGAGTAAAATACCAAAAGTCGTTTATAAGATTATCATGAGCTTGTATAAATTCAATCTTTTTGGTTAAGACAGCCTGTGCTACCTGTAATATTTCCTGTATAGTGGATATGTATTGACTTTCCCATTCAGTCAGATTTTTCAGTTCCCATTCCTGTAAAACCTGTTTGACGGTTAGAATAGCTAACCAGCCAATAGCATGATCGCCTTGATTACATCTTAGAAATTGATGGCTAAAAAATTCGCGAAACTCATCGTCATCAAAAGCCGTTCCATGTTTAGTATATTCAGGAAGGTCAAATCTAGCCGGGTCAAAACTTTTATAGATGGCAGGACGGTCAGTAGGTTTAAGATGGTGCATTGGGTTTTGCCGCATAGTCTTTAAGCTTTGTTTAATGAGTTGTTGAGTTTGTAGAGGCAGTTCCATTCTTTATCACCGTAAAAAAGGTTGGTAAGGTTACAAACGAAAAGCACAAAACTATTGGTAAGCGTTCAGGAAGATTTGCCAGGCTTTCACTTCTGCATTAACCTGAATATTTTGGAGCGTCCAGGGGTCGTTGTCGAACATGGTTTGAGCGGCGTGTTCGTTTTCGGCTTTGATGATTAGTAAGGCACCTGAACCATCATCGAATGGGCCACCCAATAAAATATGACCAGCTTCAAAAAGCGCATCCATAAACTCGGCGTGTTCATCCCAGTAAGGTTGTTGCCGCACCGAAACGGACGGTAGCCAGTTTGCATTCACTTTGCGAAGAACAACGAAGGTTTGCATGTCAGCCTCCTTACTTTGAGAAATAATAGCCAATCAAACTAAATATCTTTATTTTTGTTTGCCAGTGCTTCTTCTAATTGGCGGGTGAGTGCTTGTACATCCTCAGTCGTAAGATGGACTAATTCTAATGCCTGTGAGAAAACTTGGCCTTCACTGATAGTCTTGTACCAAAATTTCAATCTGCCAGCCAGTTCTTCATAAGAAAAATTATCTAAAACTTTCGCTTCCTCTTTGTAAAGATTAAGCAAGTCTACCGCTTCACCTAAATTAGCCGAACGAGAAGTATTTATCCGACGCAAGAGGTCATGTAAGCGGGCCGGGTCAATTTTGAATTGAGTCGCCAGCTTATCAAGTTCAACTTTATAGTCAGGCTGCCAGCTTTCTATTCTGGGACAAATCGCCAGGCGGTCAAGCGTAAGTAAATCTACCCCTAACCACTGAGCCAATTGTTCTCGATCCCAGCTTTTGCTGCGGCGCATTATTGCCAGCGAAAATCCTACGAAGTCTGGGTCGTTCCCGGTCAAGAATGTTCTGGTCGCACGAGCTTGCTCTAAATCATTATCAGCCATAGTGCCTCTAATTTCTGGTTAGTGGGATTTTCGCTTACGCCCCTAAAAGTAGTAGCGATTTCAATCGCTTTAACCTTGCGCTCAAGACAAAGCGATTGAAATCGCTACTACTAATCCGAAAATTCTGGTTAAGCAAAACTATTTTGCCTGACTCGCGATTAACTGAAGGGCGTTCTTGAATTCGGGTGGCGCGAACAGGAGAGCCAGCCCGGAGAGTACGCCAAAGACTTTGAGAACGAGAACGCTTTGCTGAAGTTGCTCTACCGTCCAGGTCGGGAAAATTGTGGCCGCGCCGACCAGCGTAATTCCGGCAACGAGCCAGCCCTGGATAAAACCGAGTACCGCGCCCAGCACCGCATCCAGCCAGCCCAAAAACAGCAAACCCACTGCGAAATAGAGAATCGAAGCAATGGCGCTGGCAATCAGGCTAACCGCAGCTACTATTATAACAAATGCCGCCCCTCTTGCCACGTTTGGGTCGCTTATAAAACCAAGCGAATTGGCAAACTGTGGGCTAAGTTGCCCGGCCAGTATCAACCCAAAAATAAACCCACCAACCGAAATCACATTCCGC
>JBBQXW010000364.1:0-7013 GCA_038209275.1 Chloroflexia bacterium
GTAATAATGGCGGGCTGGGTAGTGAGTGCGCTGGTTGGGGCTGGTTGGGGTAGGCGAGTGGCGGTAGCAACCGGGGCAGGACTGGATGTTATTTGAGCAGTTGGCGTTACCAACACCTGAGCAGGATTATTCGGGCCAACCGCTACGTTATTTGCCGGAGCAGGTGTGTTCGTTTCGCCGCACGCGCCAAGTAGCAGGGCTAAACCCAGCCACAAAGCCGCTAAAAAATTTATCTTACGTTGCATCAGGTTTTTCTCGGTTTAAATATCGCAGTCTTTTGGAAAATTATCTTTGTCTTTGTGCGTGTATGGCCCACCTTCAACGGCGGTTGCCAGCATCATAATCAGGGTGCGGGCTTCTTTTGGATTTATTATTACCCGCGTGGCCTGATCCAGCACGCCCCGCTTGTAAATTTTAAGGGTAATATGCTGCCCAATCTGTTCTACTTCCACTAAATCGGCATCGCCGGTCAGGAAAGATTGGTTTACATAACTAGAATTTATTTCGTCTGGTCTATCTGAGTTCAAAATATTTTCACTTTCTCTAATTTCGTTTTGGTCTTCCTCACGTCCGCGCTTATTCTGGCGGGTCTCCTCCCGCTTTTGGCTGGCCCAAACCTTCGTAAGAGTAAAACCAGCTTTCAGCCTCATCGCCGTAAGCATCCTTCATTGGATTCGCCTGTCTTTATCTATCCACTTATTGCAAGTTTCTAGCCGCAAATTGAGTACTTGTTTTAGCTTTTGAAAATTTTGCTAAAATTTTCAAAAGCTAAAAGCAAAGGTTTTATACTTTTATCTTACCGTATAACATCAGGAAAGTCACGTTAGAATTTTGTAGTCACAGCTTGGAAAATATTTGACCTATTGCACCTGATCCACTTGATTTAAGGTTTTCTCTAAATCGTCATGAAAAGCCTCATCCTCTTTAGACCTATCTTGCCAGGTCCTGCTGAAATGGACAATGTCCTTCGCCTCACCCAAACTAATTTGCTTCAAATTCCTGATAACTTTAATAGAGTCTATTTTTGAGCAGCCGCTATCTTTAAGGAAAGCCAGAATAGCTTCTGTATCTTGTCCCTGAAATAGCATCTCTTTACCTGTCTCAAAAAGGGAGTTTATAGTATTTTCTAGTTCCATAATTAATCCTTTACAGTTTGGTCAAATCTATCCATCTATCGGGAAGTTTACCAGGTTTTGCACCGCTAGTTCTTTTTGCAGTAATATGGAGTTTTTCAAATCCAGCATTCTTTGCATATAAAGCTAATTCCCGACGTGCTGCAATGACTTGCCCTGGCCCAATACTAAGTTTTCCGCTAGTTTTTATTGGATATACTGCAATATCATTTAAATGTAAGGTTTTACCCTCGATTTTGATTTCCGCCAACAGTCCCACAGTTCCTTGTGGAGTATCATATTCCCGCTCAAGTAAATCTCCATCCTTAAATTGAAAAGTAGGGAGTCGGTCGCCAGAATTATTTGGTGGCAGCATATCTTTATTTTTGTCTTTTTCCTCCACTGTTCAAAAAATCTCCGCAATAATATTCTGTCAACTAAGTCAAACTGTAGAGCTTTATCGAGCTACCTCTATCGGGTCGCGGTTAGTTTCTTGTAGTTTTAGTTCTTCTTCGCGCAAGATGGCGGCGATTGTATCGGAGGCTTTGCGCTGCCATTTGTAGAAGGTATCTTCATCTACATCTACCAGCCATTCCAGCACGCTTTCCAGTTCGCCCGGTTCGCGCTGACCGTTGCGCCGCCGGGCATCTTGCAAGCGGCGCACTTCGGTCAGGGCGCTTTTCCGCGAAATGTCCCGCACGTAGGGATAATATAGCACGTTATAGAAGCGCCAGGCATCGCCCGTGCCGTTGCTATCCGACCCGGCAGGGCGCAGCCGTTCGATGCGCTCGACCAGCATTTCGCGCAATACGCTGGCCCGGTTTAGCCGATTATCTTCCAGACTATTCTCGTGCAAGCGTCGCTCGACTGTTCGTAGCGAAAGCAAGGGGCTTTTTATCATCTGTGGCGGACTTTTCAGGCCGGTAATGGCCTTGCGTACCATATCGTTAAAGCTTTTTTCGGTGACGTTCGGTTCATCCGGGTGAGTTTCCGGCTGACTGGAACTAATTGGTTCTGCGCTGGCTTCGTTGAGTTCGGGGGCTGATACTAATGTTACAGGGGCAGCAATCGCTTCTTCCAGTTCGGGGGCAGAGGTGGGCTGGCTGGCGATAGCGGTAGCGTAGGCCCGCGCTTCGGAGCGAGCCGTCTGTTCATTGCTACTAAAGAAAAATTTGTCGAGCAAGCCGCGTGTGAAATCAAAGGTACTATGGCTGATAATAGCCAGCCCGACCACCACCAGCACATTCAAAGTCGAATTTCCCCCGGTCAGTGATACAAAGATGACGTATAGCAGACAAATCAGGGCCGTGCCAGTGAAGCTGTAGATGAAATCGCGCTGGACATTCTGGCCTTCCACCAGCATATCGAAATGGGCCACTCCATAACCCAAAAAGCACAATCCCAGCACCAGACAACTATTGGCGGGTAGTTCGGGGTAGCCCAGCCCAAAGTAAAAACTGCCCGCCAGCCAGAGCGCCCCGGCTACAAACAGCAGCGACCCGACTACCAGCAAATTCAGTTTATTTACCAACGCCTGTTTTCCGGCAACTTCGCTACGGCGGGTATTGTTTCGGGCGCGTAACAAATTGTAGAACGCCCCAGCCCCGGCAACCAATAAGTAGAGCAGAAAAAACAAATAGCCAGGGCTGGTTCCAATGTAAAAGCCATTGTTGCTAGTTGACATAATATGAGTATAATCGAGAAAAAGGTCGGTGAGGCTGCCTGCTACGCTACAAAAAATTCCGGCCAGATAAACCACCACAACGGGCCAGCTAAAGACCGAACGCTGCCGGGGCGGGCGGGCAATTAAAATGCTCATGTGGAACCAAAAAGCCATCGCCAGCACGTTGCTCCACCAAAAGCCCCGCGTTACGGTTGAACCGCCATCTGTTCCCAGACCGATAGTGTTGTTGGCAATTATGGCGCTGCTGAAGAAGAAACTGGCTTGCGAGAACATGCCGAGCATACTGACGATGGTTAGTGGAGTCTGGGTAGCCGCCCGCGATACAATATAGATGCCGAGCCAGAGGAAGCCCCCAAAGCCAATTACTTTCACAACCAGCACCGGGTCGAGTAGCGACATAAATTTACCTCGTCAAGATTAGCCGAATTAGTCCAAATAGTTGTAGCTTAGAACACAGACCTGCCTTACAACACGTCTCATAATTAAACCAATTATACTACAACGCTGCTACCAACTGGCATTAAATTTGCCGCTTATGCTCACCCTGGCGGGTTTGGCTAAATTAGAATTAGAAAGAGTTAAATTTATGGAAGCTTTTGTCGCAATGCTATTCTTCACCCGCAAACCACTTGGGCTAATCTGGATGCTTTTCAAGATGTTCCGCCCCCATTTACGCGAATCCCGCGCCTAGAACCTATTTCGGTAGGGTTTGAAGGGTCGAGCTTTAACTATTAACTTTGTGTATGGGCAATGGTTTTGGTAGGGGCGAATCGCATACGCCCTTTAGACCTGGCCTGCTGTTCAAGGGCGTATGCGATTCGCCCCTACTGCTATACTCAGTTTGTTTGTTAAAGTTCATTAATCGCTACTATTTTGCAAGAGTCCTGTAAATTAATCTGGTAAATTGAGCCGCCCTTGATTTGGGTGGCTCAGTCGAATCATCTTCTATAACTGCACGTTCCGCAAATAACCCCCAAAATTTGCTTTCTGCTATTCGCCTAAAAGCCATTTTTGTGATAAATTAGATATTGTTAGTTCACAATGAAATTGTAGAGCTTGTGAATAATGGACTATGAATATTAAATATAAATCAGCTTGCATAAATTAAAGAAGTTGTTTGCTCAGGCGGCGCTGCTTCTCCAGAACAGGAAAAACCTCGGCTTTGTTATTAGTTTACCAACTTATTATAACCGCTACGCTGGGCTTTATGGCTCTGACGCTGCTCTTGAATTTCTTCACACTGCGAACGCTGGGTTATTACGGTTTCAAGTGGCGCGTTCCTCAAAGTGAGCAGCCTTTTGTTTCGGTGCTGGTTCCGGCCCGCAACGAAGCCAGAAATATTGCACGCTGTATTCGGTCACTATTGGCGCAAGATTACCCCAATTTTGAGCTAATTGTGCTGGACGATAATTCGCAAGATGGGACTGACGCGATTATCGAACAATTGGCAAGCCCCAGTGACGACCCGGCCCACCGCTTGCGCCTGATGGAAGGAGCAACTTTGCTGGATGGCTGGCTAGGCAAAAATTTTGCCTGCCATCAGCTTTCTCAGGTGGCGCAGGGCGAGGTGTTGCTATTTACCGACGCTGATACGGTACATTCGGTTGGTACGCTCTCCAAAGCCATTGCCGCTCTCGAATACGAAAAGGCCGATTTTTTGAGCGTTTTCCCGCGCCAGCAAGCCGTCAGTTTTGCCGAGCGATTGGTCGTGCCTTTGATGCTGCTGTATGTGGTGGGGTTGCTTCCAATCTGGTTGGTGAGCCGGAGTTCCAACGCCGCCTTCAGTGCCGCCAACGGGCAGTTTATGCTTTTCCGGCGCGATGCCTACGATGCGATTGGCGGACACGCTGCCGTGCGCGGGGTGGTGCTGGAAGACGTGATAATGGGGCGGCGCATCAAGCGGGCCGGGTTGAAGCAGATTTTGCCGGATGGCAGCGATTTGGTGCAGTGCCGGATGTATCGCAGTAGCGGCGAAGTTTGGCGGGGCTTCAGCAAAAATCTGTTTGCCTTCTTCAATTTTTCGCTAATCTGGTTCTTTTTGTTTATGGTGCTGAATATTGCGGCGTTCGTTGGCCCGTTTTTCTGGCTTTTGTTCGGCTGGATAACCAACCAACCTGCCAGCCTGCAATGGCTCTGGTTGCCGCTAGTTCAGGTGGGGTTGGCCTGGTTTTTGCGGATCGGGTTGGCTTTTCGCTTTGGCTTCGGGCTATTCAATGCCTTTTTGCATCCCCTCTCGATTTTATATATGCTGGCGATAGGAATTAATTCGGTGAAGTGGTATCACGAGGGCGGGGGCGAATGGAAGGGCCGCAAATATTTGATTGGCTATAAAGCGAAAAAACCTCGATGACCTTGCAGCGTTCGAGAATGCTTAAAATAAAGTGGGCCGAATTTCAACCGCCAGGACGCAAAGAACGCCAAGATTATTTAGATTAAATGAACCTATATTTGAACTGAGCAGCTATGTCCTACCTTCGTCTAACCTAAAAATTGGCGTTCTTTGCGCCCTGGCGGTTAATACTCTCTTCTAATTCTGCCGGGAAGAGCGGGCGCGCAGGAGGGCGGTGAGTTCGGCCTGGTCTATCGCGCCCAGCGTATGCAGATGGTTAAGGCTACGGCGGTCTAGCAACCCGGCGATAGCCCGCCGATTGAGCCGCAGCGCCAGACAAATCGCGTAAAGCAACTTTACCGCGTCCGCCTGAACGCTGGGCCAACTCGCTTCCCGGTTCAACTCGTCCACCACCTGCTTCAACCGATATGCCGCCACTTCTTCAAACAGCACAATACTGTACTCGTTATTGTCCATGTTAATTTTTCCTCTCTGTTTTAAGGAGTGAGGAACGAGTAAGGAGGAGTGAGGAAATTTAATCCTCGTTCCTCGTTCCTCACTCCTAGCTCCTGCCTTTTAAAGAGGAAAAAGAAAAGGCCGTCCCACCCCAGCACGAAGCTAAGGTAAACCGCCTTCGAGTACTTATGTTAAAATACCCTGGGCTTGGTTTCCTGGTAGTACAGGAGGATTAAGCCAGCGACGTAGCGTTGCTTATTCAGCGCCGCGTCGCAAACCGTCTTTTCTTTTTCCGTTGCGTAAAAACCGCGAATAGGCCATCACTGGCCTGAATTTATTATTGCCCCGGTACGGCTTCTTGTCAAGCCCCGAATTTTCCAATTTTGGGTGCAAGGTTTGTAATTTGGTGGTGGGTGCGCTCGGCACTTAAGGCCGAGCTACATAGCGTAAGTCCACTAAAGGGACTACAATTGCTGGGTGTTAGTGCATTTACCAGCCCCTTCAGTGGGCTTTGGCTATGTAGCTCGGCCTTGAGTGCCGAGCGTATCTATCCTCAATCTTCGTCGCCCCGCTCCGTCACCTGCTCCCGCACAATCCGAATCCCCTCCCACGCTTCTAACTTCCCTTCCGTCCGTGCTATCACAATCTGCATCCACCAGTAGAGGTCTAGCATTATCTGTTGGTCTTTGGTGTATCTTTCCACTAAAGCCTGGCTCTTACGATCCTTTTTGTAATCATCTATCAAATCCTGGTAGCCAATATAGGAATACTCGGCTATGCGAGCTACGTAGCGACTCTGGGCCTGGATTGCTTCGGGTGCGGTAGTTGCAACCGCCGCAGTCAGTATTTCGCTTAACAGCGTACCCAGTCGGGCAGTATATATATTTGAGTTGCTTTGCAGTGCCTTCGCTAATCGTAGCGCTTCTCCCATGTTGCCCTGATTAATTGCGGTAGTTATCTCGTCGTGGGCGAGGGCGCGGGCGAGGTCGCGGGCGAGGGCGAGGGCGAGGGCGCGGGCGAGGGCGCGGTCGAGGTCGAGGGCGCGGTCGCGGGCGAGGGCGAGGGCGAGGTCGCGGGCGAGGGCGAGGGCGAGGGCGAGAGAAGAAGGCAGGGGCAGTTTTGACCCCGAAAGATTATTCAGTTTTTGCCGAATAGCCGCTTCGGTGGCGGACGTTAAGGCCGTAAGGCTGAATTGATCGGCTTCCTTGCACCACGCCGCCAGATTATCGGAGGGGGTGGTCTGGTACTCGGTGGCTTCGTCAGGCCGGGGCAAGCGATAATGTAGCATTGCCGCTTGCCTTCGAGTTAACCAGTCGCAAAAAGCCTGGGCATCTTCCGCCCGCACTCCCACGATTGGTTGACGGGCCTTTCCGTTTTCAAACTGGTAATTGGGCCAATGGTCGGGCTGATAATATTTGCCCTGATTTCGCAT
>JBBQXW010000365.1:0-7002 GCA_038209275.1 Chloroflexia bacterium
ACCTGGCGGACATCGGTGTACCGCCCATTCTTTACCAGCGTTTAGGGCTGAATGTCGGCTCTATTTTTAGCGCAGGTGATATTATTTATTTACGCAAGAAAGAAAATGAGCATCTTCAGAACAGGACTTGATACTATGACCCAATCACTTGAAAATGAAACGGAATATTATTTAGGTATCGAAGCGACTGGACGGACGGTGGCGCTGCTTGCTGAAGCGGACGGCACAATTGTCGGCAAGGGGACGGCGGAGTCTTCGGTCTATAGTTCGGTTGGGCAGGAACGCTGTTCGCGGGCTATCTGGATGGCAATTCTGGCGGCTTTTTCGGCGGCAGGTTACAACACTCGCGATATGGCGGTGGCTGGAACGGCTCTGCCCTATGTCAAGGTTATTTGCGTAGCGATGAGTAATATCGAACGGCCCAAAGACGAATCCGCCGTCCGTCGCATCATTGCCGATTACAACCTGACCAAACGTATCCTGCCCATCAGCGATGCACGCGGCGTATTATTGGCGGGAACGGAAGACGGGCTGGGAATAGCGGTGCTGGGCGGCGAAAGCGGGCTGGCCTATGCTTACGCGCCCGATAAACAGAGTGCCAGAGCGGGCGGCTGGAGTCATTTGCTGGGCGATGAAGGCAGCGCCCATTACATCGGGCTGCGGGCGGTACGACGAGTGTTGCAGGCGGCGGACGGACGCGGCCCGGAAACCGAATTAACCAACCTGATTTCCCAGGAATGGAAAATAGCGCCTGACCGTCCTGACGTGCTGGCAGACTACGTCTATAAACTGGCAACCGGCCCAGGCACAGGCGGCAACAAGGCTCAAATCGAAGATACCATCGAAAGCTACAAGCGTGGGCTGGCAACCCTTGCCCCGCTGGTAGAGCGAAGCGCCACCAAAGGAGACCGGGTGGCCCAGCTAATTCTGGACGAGGTAGCCGAAAATCTGGCTCAATCGGTGAAAGCGGTTATCAATCGTACTAATCTGTGGAATCAGTTTCAGGCGCTACATCGTAAGGGCGGAACTACTGGCAATTTAGGTCAGCGCGGCTCGGCCTACGAACTGGCTGGCAGCGCCGGACACCGGGTGGTCGAAAGTGCCGCTTTGCCTCTGACGGTCTACGGCTCGGTCATCGCCAGCAAGAACGGCGAATTACGCCGCCGTCTGGCCCAGCGCTTGCCCCAATGCACCGAGCCAATAATCGTCACCGACCCCGCCGAAGGTGCGCTAAAACTGGCCTTGAGCGAACAGTAACTTGTCAGCCTTTGTTCTTGATAACATTGTCAATCGTGCGGTTAGCGTCCTGTAGGGTAGTGCGGGCATTTTTGCCTTCGTTGATAATAGCTTTTACAGCATTATCCCAGACTATATCAGCATCGGCGTAAGCTTCCAAATCGTAGGGATGGGAATAATTTAGCAAATCCAGGTAGGGCTGGAGCAAAGGTTGACTGGTGAAAAACGGGTCTTTGTACAAATCCGCCAGCACCGGATAGCGTCCCATTTCGCGGGCCAGGCGCATCTGATATTTTGGTGAAACCGCCCACTTCATTAACTCAAAGGCGGCTTCCCGGTTCTTCGAGCCTTGCGGCACAAACATGCTGCCGCCACCCTGTACCGAGCCGTTAGTCTTGCCATCAAAGCCGCGTGGCATCCCCGCCGTCCCGACTTCTTCATACAGGCCGGATGGCCCTTTCTGCTGCATAATCGTCAAATCCCAGGGGCCGCTAAAGAACATAGCGATTTTGCGCTGCATAAAAAGGTCAACCAAATCGTAGCGGCCTGCTATTGGCGGCATCGGGCTAACTTTATCCTTGTTCACCAGCGCCGCCATAAAATCGAGCATTTTGATATTGGCATCGCTATCCAGTTGGGCCAGCGGCAAGTTGCCGCCGGTTTGTTCCAGCAATCGTCCGCCAACGGAACGAATGTGGGCATAGGTGTTCCAGGGCGCGTTATAAATTCCTACTCCGTAACGACTACCGTCCGCTTTGGTCAATTTTTTGGCATCTTCCAGCAATTTTGGATAGGTGTAATTCGCATCCGGTTCAGGCAATCCCGCTTCTTTGAACATGGCTTTATTGTAAATCAGGAAAGCGGCGTTAATATCAAGTGGCACGCCGTAAAAATTGGCTCGCCAGCTAACTTCTTCGATTGCCCCCGGCAAAAGCCGCCCACGTGCCGTACTATCCCATTGTTGCCACAAATCGTTGAGGGGTTGGGCATAGCCCTGCGCTCCCATCACAAACGAATGTTGGTGTACCAGGTCGGGCGATTTATTTTGTTTTATCGCATCCTTGATTTTGTCCTTCATCGCGCCCCATTCCGATGTATCCATCTTTATTTTGATATTCGGATAGGCGCTGCTAAATTCTTTGACTAAATCCACAATCGGCGGTTGATTATAGTAATCCTCAGCAAACCAGACCTGCAATTCGGTTAGTGGCAGAGCCGAAATTTTCGGATTAAGCGCGACAGGGTAGGGGTTTGGGGTGGCCTTCCCTGTTGCGGTTGAGTTTGTCGGCGTGCGTCCCGCCGGAGTAGGGGTCATATCCCCATCACACCCCGCCAGCAGACTCAGGCAAAATATCAAGCACACTAAAAAGCCCGCGAAATTAAGGTTCTTGCGCCGTACACGCACAAATATTCCGGCTCTCATACGATTACCCACTTTTAATTTAGTTATTTTTCTAACACTAACAGACAAATGCTTACCGTTGCAATTTCTCGCAGCAGCTTATACTCTAAAGCTTACCACCAGATTTTCCTGGAGTCAATCTTTAATTGACATGAGGGTGAGCGTCAATTTTTTGCGCCAGGGTCAAGCCAACCCGGACGTGAACGTCCGGGCTAAAAATAAATGAGCCTAAATTTTTTAGCTCGGACGTTCATGTCCGGGTCTTTGCTGACGCTCACCCTTGACATGAACAGTTTGCCGGGCGGTTGCAAAATAGCTAACTTGTAGGACATTGCTCCGTCAATGGAAAATCAGCTGACCGAGCAGCATCCTACATGTAGGACATTGCTCCGCCAATGGATTTGCCCTGACCTTGACTCTTTGTCATTTTACTCGTCCGACCCAAACATCGCCCCGAAATCTTTCAGGTAGCCAGGGAGCATCGGGAGCCAGCGTCAGCGAGGCCAGCGCCAGTATGACCGAATCGTAGTTGACACGCCACCCGGCAAAATCGCGCCAGGCTTGTTCACGGTCAGGCTTAACTGGCACGCCCAACTCGGCCAGATGGTCGTAGGCTTCGTCATATTGCGCCCTGGTAATACTAATTGGGTCGGTTGGCTCAGGATTTTCGTTGTGGCGCAAACCAAAGAAAGTGGCAATGTAGCGCAAAGAAATCCAACCTTCGCGCATACAAAACGCCGTCCTGGGATTGTACGGTACATCAAGGGTGGAAACCACCAGCGCCGCCGTGTCCAGCAAAATGCACGCGCCCAGCACCCAGGAGCGTTCGGGCCGGGGCGAACGGAAAAACGGCAACGCCGCCAGCGAAGTGTGGCTCTCCTCCACGTCGTGAAACCACTCTTCCCATTCAGCCCACAAATCCTCCAGTAAATCAAGGCTGGCGAAAGTATAAAAGCGGCCCAGCATTTTGTGGGCGCTGGCGGGCGACCCGGCCCGACTCAACAGGGCCGATACTGCCAGTTCGCGCCGCGAAAAGGCCGAATACATGGTTGGCAGGTAGGCAATTAAAAGCGCCACCAGAATCAGTCCCATCGTCGCTTCGGAGAAAGCCAGGATAGTAGTCGGTATATCTTTCGGTACGGCAAAACCCAGCGTAAGCATTGACGAACCACTCAAAGTAAAAGCATCCGCCCATGAGTCTGTACCCAGCGCCCAGAACATCAGCATGTAGCCTCCCGCTACAATAACCAGCCATACTGCTGGTAAAGTCAGTAACCCAATCGGTACAAAAAGCGACAATGCGGCATCTCGCCGCTTGTAGGGAAGCGAGTGGCGCACCCAGGGTGTCATCAGCAAAAATACTATTCTGAATACGCCTGTAGTCAGCTTGCTTCTGGCGTTGCGGGGTAAAACGAAAGTCCGAATAGCCGAACCCAATGTACTCAAGGCAATGATGAGGCCCACCACAAATGCCAGCACGCGCAGTAATTCCATGTTAAATTTCTGCCCTTTCTATTTTCTTTTCTATTTTCCTAGAGTTGTATTTCACATTTTGGAATTTGATGATTGATTAAAATGATTATACAACATTTGCAGCCTCAACTATTAGCAAACGGGAAAAGAGCTTGACAGAAAATGCGGTGGCGGTGTACGATTAATCAAGTTTTAAGAACTGCATTCCGCCTGATAGAACAATAAACACTTAAATATAACAAATTTCGGTAGGAGGAGAAAAAATGGCGCTTGACCTGAGCCTGCGACGCAAGGATGAAGCATACCTGGATTTTGTGGTTGGCTTAAAGGCTTTTTCGGGCCGAGTAATGAACGGGCCAGTGCAAACAGCCTACCGTGAGCGCGCCGGGCAATGGGCGGCGGAACACGCCGGGCAAGAACCTCAAACCATCGAAGAAGTCGCTTCGCTGGTGGCGGAACTTCCGGTCTGTCAGGTCGGGCGCTTTGTGTCGCGCAAAAGCCAGGAAATGATGTGGAGCGGCATTGTGGAAACTTATCGCGAACGTGGCCCGGCTTTAGAGGCGGCCCTGAACCAAGCGCCCGCCGCGCCGCTTGGCAAACTGGAACTTGACCCTACTTTGCCACTGCCGGAATATTACACTCGCCACGATTTTCATATTCAGCCGGGGAGCTATCATAGCAGCGACATGTCGGCAATCGTCTACAACATGGCGCAGCAGGTCTATCATTTGCGGACGAACGACAAGGCCGAAAATCAGCGCGCCGTAGTGCGGGCCTTTCCGCCGTCGCCAACTAGCGACCCGGCCCAGGTACGTATTCTGGATATGGGCTGCGGCTTTGGCACAACTACCTGGCCTTTCTGCGATATTTTCCCGCAAGCGGAAATCTGGGGGATTGATTTAGCCGCCCCTTTGCTAAAATTGGCCCACCAACGCGCCCAGGATTACAGCGTAGTCGTGAATTTTTCGCAGCAAAACGCCGAAAAGACGAAATTCGAGGATGGCTCGTTTGACCTGATTCTGGCCCACGCCCTCTTGCACGAACTGGATAAATCGGCCCTGCGAAACGTAGTGCAGGAAGCTTACCGTTTGCTCAAGCCGGGCGGCACTTTTATCAATTCAGATGTCACACCCTACCGCGAACTGACCGCCTTCGGACGCTTTATGACCGATTGGCAGGTGGAAAATAACGGCGAACCGTTCTGGCGCAGCACCTTGCACGAAACCTACCTCCCCGCCATTTTTGAAGAAATCGGCTTCCAATCAGTCCGCGAATACGGCCTCGGCACCAGCAAAATCGCCCCCAAATTCCCCTGGCTCACGGTAGGAATGAGGAGAAGGAATGAGGAGAAGGAATGAGGAAGGAACACAGATGAACGCAGATTAGCACAGATAAACACAGATAAAATTTTTTTGAAGAAGAAATTATCGGTACAGCCGCATAACAGCGTGATTGAACCCAAATAGTTTGAGGCTATTTCACGCTATCGTGTAGTTGTACCGAAATTATCAAGATTTCGGCTAATAATAACATAAAGAACAAAAACCATTCCTAAAATTCTTGGCGTTCTTTGCGTCTTGGCGGTTCATCTTTATCCTATAACTTGAGTAATTTCAATCGTAAATCGTAAATCGTAAATCGTAAATGGTGTAGCTGATGGCAGAGAAGGAACAGGCGGGTCGCCCGGTTTATCTGGATGACCCGCGATTGGATAAAATGCTGGGGACGATTCTGGAACTGGCGGCGGAATTGTACGTGGTGAAAGACCGCCAGCGCGTGACCGAAGAGCTTTTGCGGCGGCGCGGTCTGCTCGACCCTGCCGAAATAGATAATTTCGAGCCGGATGTGGCCTGGATTGCCCGAATGCACCAGGAGCGCGACGCGCTAATTGCGCGACTGCTACGCGATATTTTAGCCGACTAGCTTCCCTACACCAGGTTGCAGCGAGGTTGAGCCGTTGGTAGGGGCGAATCGCATACGCCCTTGAGCGCTGTGCCAGGTCAAAAGGGCGTATGCGATTCGCCCCTACGCTAAATCCTGGCTCAATCTTTCTGCCACCTGTTACAAATTAATATTCCCAGCAGCGCAGTTGCAAAGTATCGTCCGGGAAGCGTCCCTCGAAGATGAGGTGGGCGCTGGGACGGGTTGCCAGCCACTTTTGAAGTTTTTCGGTTTGGACTTGCGGGTCGCGCTGCTTTTCCGGCTCGTTGAAGGTCGAACCCAGCACGGTAAAGACTCCGCAGACTCGTCCTGACCCTCGGCTCAGGCGCTGCTCCACTTCGAGCGGAAAGCCATATTCAACCGGGCGCGCTTTTGGCGGAGCGTAGTAATCGAATAGAGGTGGCGGCGCTCCGGCAAAGGCGGTAAAGAGTAGATACGCCTGTTCGCCGGGACTGGCAGCAAGTTGGGCGGCGGCTTCGCGGGTCAGGCCGCGCACGTCGTGCCGGATATAGCCGCCACCTACCAGCAAGACCCACAAACTGAGAGCCATCATTACCAGCATCAAGCCGCCGCCCGCCGTTATCAGCCATTTTTCCAGGGCGGCTTTTTTGGTCTCAAGTTGGGCCGGACGAAAGCGAAAATCGTTGAAGGCGGCAGCGATTATAATGAAAAACGGGAAGCTCGACGCGAGAAAGGCCCGGTCAGCATAAACTGGCTTAAACTGGCTGACGCTCCACGAAATGAACAGAGGCGCAAGCCAGAAAAGCAGTAAAAAAGTGCGTTCGCGAGGGCGCTTTTTCAGGCGGTTTAGCCCGGCAATAGTGAGGATTACCAGTCCCAGAATAAGCCAGGGCTGTTCTATCACCAGCAGATTAAAATGCAACGGGCCGTTAACGTGATCAGCCCCGGCAAACGAGGCGAAGCTATCGAGCAGATGAAACAGGCCCGGC
>JBBQXW010000366.1:0-6855 GCA_038209275.1 Chloroflexia bacterium
AAAAGACCACCTGGGCCGTTTACGGGTGGGTGCGGCGGTTGGCGTAGCACGCGATTTGATGGAACGGGCCGAATCGCTGGCGAAACACAATGTGGATGTGCTGGTGCTGGATAGTTCGCACGGTCACGCCAAATCGGTACAAAAGGCCGTCACTCAACTCAAAGAACGTTTTCCACAACTGGGCGTTATTGCCGGGAACGTGGCGACGAAAGCCGGAGCGGAAGCTTTAATCAAGGCAGGCGCGGACGCGGTTCGCATCGGGGTGGGGCCAGGCTCGATTTGTACAACACGGGTAGTAACTGGTATCGGCGTGCCGCAAATATCGGCAATTCTGGAAGCGGCAGAAGCGGGCGCAAAGTACAATATCCCGATTATTGCCGACGGCGGTATCAAATATAGCGGTGACATAACAAAAGCACTGGCGGCAGGTGCGAGTACGGTTATGATTGGTTCACTTTTCGCGGGGGTAGAAGAAAGTCCCGGTGAGGTAGTGCTGTTCCAGGGCGAGCATTTCAAGGAATATCGCGGTATGGGTTCAATTGGGGCGATGAAGGCGGGCGAAGGCGCTCGGTCACGCTATCACCAGATTGAGGTAAAGGACACCGTAAAGCTTGTGCCGGAAGGTATCGAGGGCCGCGTACCTTACCGGGGTAGTCTGCGCTCGGTAGTCTTCCAAATGATTGGTGGCTTACGAAGTGGTATGGGCTATGTCGGCGCTGGCGATGTCAAAACACTGCAAACCACCACCCAGTTCATGCAAATCACCAGCGCCAGCCTCAAAGAAAGCCATCCGCACGACATCGTAATCACCAAAGAAGCGCCCAACTACGAGGTACGGAGTTATAATTAATTAAACTTTAATATGATTTTTTGAAAATTTTTGGCAAAAATTTTCAAAAAATCATATTAAAGTTAGGTTATCTGAAAGGTAATAAAAGAGTGATGGAGCCGGGCGGGGTGAGACTAAAGGGGCGCTGGGGCGTGATGGTCTTTAATTTCCAGACCTGGCAGCGTATCATCGCGCTGGCTCGTAATTATGGCTGGCAACCAGGCATTACCAAACCAGATTATTATCTCACCATTGGACGAATAATGAACGAAGCTGATGCGTTTGGGCTGGCGGCGGCGTTAGAGCGGGTTTTGCCGGACATTCCCGACCATCAAGCCATTGCAACTGCCACCGAATCCAGCCCGGCTATTTCAGAACTACGACGAGTGAGTCAGGGCATAACTATGCTGGAATGGTTTTCGGGCGAAACCAAGCGCAATCTGGAAAATTTCATCATATTTTGTCGAACGGGCGGTAGCTTTGAAATCGGCTAAACAACCATCCCGGTAGGGGGTTGATTTATGAAACCCAATTTCATTGCAACGAATTGCCTCTATCGAAATTGGCTAAATCTGCTAAAATATAGCTATGACGACTGAACTGATAATTTTAGAAACTGCCGTGTTTGGCCTGGCGCTGTGGCTGGGGCTGTACCTGATTGGGCGCGATTTGCAGAGTACGCGGTTGCGGCTGGCTGGGCTGGGCCTGGTTTCGTTTGCGCTGGTCTGGGCGCTCGAATTGCTGGGCAGCTATGCGCCAGACGCGAATTTTGGGCTGGCAATAACCCGGTTGCGCTGGTCAATCGTATTTCTTCCGGCCTTTTTTTGGACGGGCGCGCTGATTTACAGCCTCCCGGAAGAAGCCACGCTCAGACTGAGACTTGCGAAAGCCTGGCAATATGCTTTGCTGCCTTTAGTAACGCTTTTATTTCTTGTAGGCATCAGCACCGATTTAGTAGTAGAAAATGCTACCGCGACACCACGAAACGGAGTAGGCTATTTCGTTTTCGGGGCGGTGGCGGTGCTGCCGATGCTGGCGGTGCTAGGGCTGGTCTGGCAAATGCTGCGGGCGGGCGGACGCAAAAACGTCGTGGGGCTGTTCATTACCTCAATGCTCTTTTTCGCTTTTAGCACTGGTCTGTTGCTTTTACCGACTGATTGGTTGCCGCGTGTCTGGGTGTTGCTATCGGTGGGACTCGATATATTTTTGCTGGGGGTGGCGATTGCGGTCTGGGATGCGTTTGACCAGGGCGAAGCGTTAACCACCGATTTTTTCCGGGCCTTCGATTTTGCGTTCCTGACGGTGTTGCTCTTTGGCGGGCAGGTCGCACTGGTGATTATTATCGGAACGGGCCTAACTTTCCCCATGCTGGTGCTGCTGCTGACTACTATTTTCAGTGCGATTGTGGTTCAAACTTTCTCCTACCAGATTCAGGGCGCAATAATGGATAGGCTGGTTTTTGTCCGCTCGCCCCGATTGCGGCAGGAGCAGGCCGATTTGCGCGATACGGCACGGGCTTTGCCGCGAGTTAACGAAACGCTCGATTTGGCGGGACTGGATGAAGCCGAGTTTATTCGCCTGACGCGCCGCGCCCTGAGCCACTTCGGAGATTTGTCGCGGTTAGCCTCCAGCCCATTAACCTTTTTGCCCTCGGTAGAATCGAGATTAGCCGAGCGCGGCGCAAAAGACGATGCACTGGAACGCGCCGCCGAACTAAAAGCTCTGCTGACTGAAAGCGTTATTCGGCTAAAGCCGCGTGGCAAAGGCGACTTCGGCACCTCCGACGAGTGGCGCTACTACAACGCCCTTTATTTCCCCTATATTGTGGGCCTGAAGCCCTACAGTACCCGCGCCCTCGATAACAAATATGATGCAGCCTCGCAAGCAGCACTCGAATGGTTCAGGCTCAGTGTGCCGGAACGTACCCTCTACAACTGGCAATCCGCCGCCGCCAAACTGGTCGCCCAGGACTTAAAACAGGCCAGAGAAATCTCCAACACCCGCACTAGATAAGTGATGAGTAATGAGTGATGAGTGATGAGTATTTCCACTCATCACTCATTACTCATCACTCATTACTTCTTTTCATTGGCAGCATTTGGCAGTGCTTTTCATAGACCTGGCAGTGCTTTTTGCGCTATTTTGAGAACCGTGAGGCACAAAATTTTATTAATAGAAAGCGAGGTTTTCAAAAATGGCGACACAAACTATTTCTCAGGGAAGCAAAACGAATTTGCTGCGGCTGGCATTAGAGGCGGATGGTATATTTGAAATTGGTTGTGGACTGGGCTTATTAGTAGCCGCCGGGCCACTCACTACCGAACTGGGCATTAATTCAGTTCCGGCGTTGATGGTAATCGGAGCGGGACTGATTGGTGCAGGTGTCTGGCTGCTATGGCTCGGTACGCGGCAATCAATTAACCGACGGTTGGCGCTGGCAGTGACAATTGTCAATGACGTTTCATCAGTAGCGTTAATAGCCCTGATTATCGGTGGCTGGGTAGCACCAACTATTGAAGGCAGATGGATTTTGGGGTTAGTAGCCGGGTTACTGATGATACTGGCGATTGCCGAATACCTGGGAGTACGACAGGCTCGTGAGAAGTAGAAAAGTGATGAGTGATGAGTGATGAGTGAGAAATCAGCTGACGGAGCAGCATCCTACAATCTACCTCGATTCTGTGGGACATTGCTCCGCCAATGGATTTCCCACTCATCACTCATCACTTCTCTTTCACGAAGGTCAATCTCTCCAAATTGCTGTAAACGAGGCGAAATAGGTTGCAAAAAAAGGCGTTATCTGCTAACTTGCTCTCAGGTTCAAACAGTTACTAATGAGGAGTTTCGTTTACAAGCCAGGAGGATATTTGATGAGCAGGCCAAATAACAAAGAGGTGGTAGCGGTTATCCTGGCCGGTGGTCAGGGAGACCGTTTGAGCGTTTTGACCGAGAAGCGGGCGCTTCCGGCAGTGCCGTTTGCCGGAAAATATCGCATAATTGACTTTACTTTGAGCAATTGCGTCAATTCGGGGATTTTTGATGTGCTGGTGCTAACGCAGTACCGACTTTTGTCATTGCACGACCATATCAGCAACGGCAAGCCCTGGGATTTAGACCGATTACAGGGAGGGGTACGTCTGGTCTCGCCTTATTTGGGACGCAAAGAAGGTGGTTGGGACAGAGGAACAGCCGACGCGATTTATCAGAATCTGGAAGAACTGACCGATTTGGAGCAGGATAACGTTTTGATTTTGGGTGGCGACCACGTCTACAAAATGGACTATCGCCGCATGATTAATCTGCACTTCGAGAAAGGGGCAGACGTAACAGTTGGGACGATTCGCGTGCCGATAGAAGATGCCTCGCGCTTCGGCGTTATCTCGACTGACGATACAGGCCGGGTAATAGATTTTCAGGAAAAGCCGAGCAAGCCCAAAAATAATCTGGTCTCGATGGGCATCTACATTTTTAATAAAGAGCTAATGATTGAACGGTTGATGCAGGATGCCGCCGACCCCAATACCCAGCACGACTTCGGGCGCAATATTTTGCCGAAAATGATTGCCGATGGCAACCAGGTTTATACCTACGTCTTCGACGGTTACTGGCGCGATATTGGCACTCTTCAGGTCTACTGGGAAGCTAATATGGAATTGCTGCAAAAGACCTCCGCGCTTGACCTGTACGAACGAAGCTGGGTAATTTATACTCGTAGCGAGGAGCGCCCTCCGGCAGTAGTCAGTGCCAATGCCCACATTGATGGTAGCCTGGTTTCGCACGGTTGCCAGATACGCGGTCAGGTAATCCACAGCGTGCTGTCACCGGGCGTAATCGTTGAGGAAGGCGCGATTGTGCGCGACTCGGTGATTATGGTAGACTCGGTGATTGGCAAAAACGCCATCGTAGACCACTCGATAATTGACAAAGAGGTGATAGTGGGGGCGAACAGTTACATCGGTTACGGCGAAGATAGTATGCCCAACAAAGTCGAGCCAAAACACCTCAATACTGGCATCACGATTGTCGGCAAGCGCGCCCACTTACCCGAAGGCATCAAAATCGGGCGCAACTGTATCATTGGCACCGATGTAAAGCCCGAAAATTTCACCGGCGGCGAACTGGCAAGCGGCGAAACCGTTACAGCGAACGGGAATTAAATTCAGAAAACAGTGCTAAAGCAAAACCGCCCTGAAATACATCTCAGGACGGTTTTGCTTTAAGCATATTTTAGCTTAGTAAAGAATAATCTGAGTAAGATCGAAATTATTAGGTCACCTAAGAATTTGATTATTTTAACAAAGAAAGTAATTATAATTGTAATGTTAAAGATTTATAATGTTCATTAAGTTCTGACACTCCGTTAACAGCCTAAAATTAACTTATCCGATAGGAGAGACACAGAAGAATGAACCCTCTATTTGCCAGGTTTTCACAAACGAGGTCGCTTGTGCTAGTTTTGCTGGTGTTGGTAGGACTGCTTTTTCCGCTAGTGCTGGGCGCTTGTGGCGAAGCTTCGGTTAAAGCTAACACCCCGACCATAAGCCCAGTTAGCACCCCTGTTACTACGGCTGCACCATCGCCCACACCTGAGCCAGACCCTAATAAGCTGCTTTTGGGAGGCAAAGATAGTCCCTGGGGCGAAATCACCCGCTTCACGGGCGACCCTAGCAGTCTTAAAGAATACAATCTGAACGAGGACAGCCGAAAGGGTCTGAGCAATATGCTTGCTTTTGCGCCTGCCCTTGCTCCCGTCGCAGGGGCTAGTTCTAAATCGAATCTTTACACGCTGGCGTTAAGTCCTGAACTACGTAAAGGTTTAGCCGATGGTTCGCTCCGCCTGATGAATTCGCTGGAAGGTGGAGTGCGTGGTGTGGTGGTAGATAGCACTACCGGGGTAATTAGGGGAGTGGCTTCCTTAAAAGCGGTTGGCGGGGTTGCCGCGTTGACGCTTGGCCCACCAGGGATAGCCCTTTTTGTCACCTTAACTGCTATCGAAGCCTTACAGTTTCAGGACGATATTAACAAGCAACTGGAAACGATTAACAAAAATGTGACTGACATCAAGCAATTTCTGGAAGCAGATAAACGCAGCCTGTTAGAAGGCAACCTGAAATACTTGAACAATATGGCCGATTTGCTTAATAAGCAAAAATTAAGCCCAACCGATGTAGATAGCTTCCGTAATCAGCTAGAAGCTATTGAAGTTCAGACACTCCAAATTACTGCTTTGATGCAAGACCAGATGGACAAAGCTTACAACGAGTTTGATAAGCAAAGTCTATCGAAAAATTTCGTGTTTTTTAGCGATGGCGACAAAGTTAAAAAGTTGCAGCAATTTTTGGGCGACCACAAACGCTTTGCTGGCAATTATTTCACAGCACTCTCGGTGCGCGGTCTGGCAGCACAAGTCAGGTCAGCTATGCCGGAAAGTCGCACGTTGGCGCAAACTCGTCTGGAAGATGTACGAGGCGAGTTAAGCAAATGGGGCAAGTCCCAGGGCCAATTTTATGACCGGGTAGAAAATCGCGTATCAGAATTGGATGGTTGGTTGAGTAGCGAAGAGACGCGCAACCAGTTTCGTAAGGAAGCCCAGGCTGGTCGCCAGAATACTAACCAAAGTTTTAGCCAGTTAGACGAATTATTGGTAAACACCGTCCAAAAAGTCAAAAACCAGAATGACAGCGCCAGCAAGCCGCTACAACTGGTAATTATGCTGGACGACAAAGGCAACGTGGTGAAAGTCAGTAAAGCCAGCTAATTGATAGAGGAAGATTAAGTTAAAGAAGTATCGATTCAAGCGCAGTACCATCCAAATAGACCCTGACTTTGTGGGAGCGAGCTT
Source organism: Chloroflexia bacterium (assembly GCA_038209275.1). Classification (GTDB taxonomy): domain Bacteria; phylum Chloroflexota; class Chloroflexia; order Chloroheliales; family Chloroheliaceae; genus L227-5C. The sequence continues at coordinate 6,672 of JBBQXW010000366.1, forward strand.
CCGCTCGCGATTTGTATGGGTGAAGCACAAATCGTGAGCGGAAGCTCGCTCCCACAGAGGTTTATTCAGAAAAGTTCACTGATTCGAGCGTAAATTCTCGTAAAGCCGCTCCACCTGGGCGATGACTACTTCCTGTCCGAAATTTTCCTGGGCGGAACGGCGGGCGTTCTGGCGGAGGCGGGTG
>JBBQXW010000367.1:0-6848 GCA_038209275.1 Chloroflexia bacterium
TGGTCAAATAATTCGTCAAGGACTTCTTTGCTTATCATATCGAACTCCTTTGGTCTGATTTGTTTGGCAGTCAGCAATAAATCAAACTTTTTCCTTAAATTCTATCACGTTGTGCGCTTGAAAGAAATCAAACATCGTGCCTTCCAGCACCACGCTCGGCGGCACTTTCAGCACCATGTCAGTGCGGGTGCTGTGTAATTCCGATTCACTGGCTTCGATGCCTAGCTGTTCGGCTTCTTGCCGGGTTATCACTTTGAAGAACGGGTCGGGCCGACCTGATTTTAGCTCGGTATCTTTATCTGCTTCTGAACTCATCAAAATCGTTTTCTACTATATATGACTCTAATTTTTTCTTTACCTGATTTTAGTTTTAGAAAAATTTTTACAAAAATTTTTCTAAAACTAAGTTGTTATTCGGAAGCGGAAATTCGGACGAGCAGCCCGGCAATGATAAAATTAATCATAATAGAACTACCACCATAACTGATAAACGGCAGCGTCATGCCCGTGAGCGGAATTAACTTGGTTACGCCACCCATAATAATAAAGGTTTGCAGACCGAGCAACGCGGTCAAGCCCACCGCCAGCAATTGATAAAAGCCGTTGCGCGATTTGAGGGCAATATGAAAACCGCGATAGAACAGCAACAAATTCAGCCCGATTATCCCGATTGTACCAGCCAATCCTAATTCTTCGCCCAGCGCCGCAAAGACGTAATCGGTATGCACTTCGGGGATAAAATAGGGCGCGCCGTAGGCCAACCCCTCGCCAACGACCCCACCATCGGCAAAGCTGAACAGCGCCTGCACAATCTGGTAAGCCCGCCCCTGACCATAGGGCCAGGGATTGAGCCAGGCAGTCACGCGAGTTTGTACATGGTCAAACAAGTTGTAGGCAACGATAGAACTCCCTAGAAAAACTACCAGCCCAATAATCACGTAACTGGCCCGCCCACTGGCGACGTAGAGCATTACCAAAAACACGCCAAAGAAAAGTTGCGCCGGGCCTAAGTCCTTCTGCACAAACAGCAGCAGCATCGAAATGCCCCAGATTGCCACTAACGGCCCTAAATAAGGCAGAGGCGGCAGGGCAAAACCCTTATTAGTATTTTGCGAAATCAAGAGGCGGTTGTCATCCAGATAACCCGCCAGAAAAATCACCAGACAAATTTTGAGCAGTTCACCCGGCTGAAAGCTGAAAACGCCGAAATTGAACCAGAGCTTCGCTCCATTAATTTCCGTGCCAAAAACTGCTGCCGCCGCCGTCAGGCCCAACCCGATAAACATAAAGGTATATTTATAGCGCTTGAGCAGCATCAAGTTTCGCATTATCAGTGCAGTAAAGACAAAGGCAGCGTAGCCCAGCCCGACCCACAATAGCTGTTTGCTGGCGATATTGGCTCTTGGCCCACTCGTCGCTTGCAAGCGCAGGCACATTATTAGCCCGAATACTGTCAGGGCCGAAATTAGTGGCACGATTAATTGGTCGGCTCTTGGCAGCCCGATGGTTAGCGCGATATTTACGGCAAACAGCAAGGCGATAAAGACAAAGCTAATCCATAAATCTTTGGCTTCCCACTGTACTGCCTGACGCGGCACCAAAATAACCGTCAGGATGCCAATGAAGGCCAGCAATGCAGGCACTACCAGTAATTGTAGCTCAATCAGGCGCACTCTTCTTAATTTTTGCATCTACTCGGCAATTCTATTTTTTTACTGAACCCTATAAAAAGCGAAACAGGCACACGTAGTCACGCTGCCTGTCTTTATCTAAGTTCAACAAACAAATTAAATTTGGTATAATAGCTTTCGGGAAACCCGGTTGGAACTTTAGCGTTCGCGACGCTCCACACGCGGTTCCTCAACTCGAATCGGGATTCTTACTCTGGATTTTTCTTCAGCCTTCTTTTGCCGTTCCATTGCCTTTGCTGCCGCAACTGCGGCGGCGACTGCGGCAAGCGCCGCTGCGAGAGTAATCATAAAAGTTACCTACTAACCTTTCTATATAATTCCTGTTACCCGAACTATGCTCTTACGCAATATAGCAATTGTGCCACGACCCGAAAATGGTTCTACCCACCTGATAATTAAAATGTACATGATTAATACGTATGATAACGCATTTTGGTTGCCCTTTAGATAAGCAACTTTTAAAAATGCTATACTTAGTTTACCTCAACTTTTTGCAACATGCAATAGGATTTCGGAGATTAATTCAGCCGAATCAGCCATTGAATTATGAGAAAAAGATTATAGCCAAAATGGGCTGTTCTATACCAATTGCTTTTCAAAGCCATTTTTGGTATACTAATCACCAGTTATGACAGTAACCACGGGAAGTGCTTAACCTCTTCTGAAAATGCTCCTCCGTTCGCTAGTCAGTTCTAACGCCCCCTCCGAGCGTCGTATCTTCTGACCATTGAACAGTCACCTCTGTCATTGCGTTCCTTTGCGGTTTTTAGGCAAAAACCGGGCTTGATAATTGACCGGCTGTAAGCAGCCGGGGTTTGTTGGTCGGTGGCTAAACGCTACCGGCAGAAGAAAGGATTTTACGACTTTGGGTAAGAAATTGTACGTAGGGAGCCTCTCCTACCAGACCAGCGACAGCGAACTGGAAGACCTTTTCTCACGGGCAGGTACGGTGACATCGGCCCAGGTAGTCACTGACCGCTATAGCGGAGATAGCAAAGGTTTTGGATTTGTGGAAATGAGTACTGACGAAGAAGCGGTCAATGCAGTTAACATGTTTAACGGCACTAACTTCGGCGGTCGCACTATTGTAGTTAACGAGGCTCGCCCGCGTGAGGAAGGCGGACGCAGTGGTGGCGGCGGCTATGGCGGCGGCGGCGGTGGTGGTCGCAGCGGTGGCGGCGGTGGCTACGGCGGCGGTGGTGGTGGTCGCAGCGGTGGCGGCGGTGGTGGCGACGGCGGCGGCGGCGGTGGTGGTCGCAGTGGTGGCGGCGGTGGTCGCAGTGGTGGCGGCGGTGGTCGCTACTAATTCATCGAACCAAGCCTTTCTATAGAATAGTTCTTTAGAATAAAAAAAGCCGGGCGCAAGAGGTAAACCAAAAACCTCGCTTGCCTGGCTTTTTGATTCAATTACTCCTCAGCATGACGGGCGGCGTAGTTATGACTTTTCTCCTGTTTACTCACCAGAACATTGACGTAAGGCCCAAAAACTTCTATTATAGCTAAAGCTGATTAGAGTTTCAGATTGAGATTTTTCCAAAATAATCTTTCACAATTATCTTTCAAAATTATAATGGAGTCGAAAATGCCTCCTTCTAAAAGCACTGATAAAGTCGAGCCGGGCCAATATGCTTCGCCTAAAAAAGGCGCGAAAATAGGCCGTTTACTCTGGGGCATCTTTGCCTTTTTATGGGCCATAATTTTTTGCGCGCTCGGCGTATTGCGGGCCGATTTATCCAACCCCACCTCGCTTATCTGGGCCATTGTCCTGCTCCTTCTGGCAGTCGGCTCGGCCTACGCTGGCCTCTATGGTATTACCACCTGGCTTGAACAAAGAAAGAAGTAGTTGTCAGTTGTCAGTTATCAGTTCGGTGTTTTAACTGACGACTGATAACTGATAACTCCCCGCCCGGCACTCTTTATGCTTATATCACTTTTTTGTGATTGGTTTATTAAAAGGTGATTAAGTAAAGCAAAAGAGGTTTGATATGGCAGTGCTAAATGGTGTTAGTAAGGCAGTGGTGACGTGGTACACTTTCATGCGCTATGGCGGAAGCTTTAACCGCCCACTCCACAATTATCTGATGGTTTCCTATCGTCCCGGCAAAGCCCGGTGGCCCAAATAAAAAATTCAAAGTTCGGTCAATTATTTCTAAGTACACCGTTTCACAAAAAAGGTACGAATTTCGTAGGGGCGAATCGCATACGCCCTTGAACGCTGGGCAGGGTCTAAAGGGCGTATGCGATTCGCCCCTACGAAAGTAATTCCAAACCTTTTCTAGGACGACCTGTACTAAGGCAATATAAAGAATTAACTTCCGGTTCTGGTAGGGGCGAATCGCATAGGCCCTTGAACGCTGTGCCAACTCAACCGGGCGTATGCGATTCGCCCCTACGAAAAAAGGGAATTTAATTTTTAACACTGACTCTAAGTAGTGACAATGCCCAAGCCGAGGCCCATTGTACTGAACAAGGCAAGGTTCATAGTTACCAGAAAGCCGAGCCGGGTGCGGAATAAAAAACCGGCCATTAAAACGATGGTCTCTAATCTAGCGCTTACCAACGCGAGTTTAGCAAAGGGAAAACGGTTGGGTAGGTCGTTACCGTTCCACAAGGTCATAACTGGCATGGCTACTATTAAAAATAGGTAAAGTAAACTGAAAAAAGGTAAGGCTACTCTTAAAGCGCGTCCATAATACTCACGGACGCTCATTTTCTCAGGAAGTGCATTACTTACTTTATCGGTATCCACAAACATTATAAGTAACCAGCTATACGGTTCGATTACCAGAAAATGCCACCAGTTTACGTTTTGCTTCAACTAGAATAGTTACAACTCCATTCGTTACTGTATTTAGAAAAATTTTGTATTATTACCACAAAAAAAGGGTTAGCCTGGCGAATGTGCGTTCCCTTCCAAAATGCCTTCTTTCAGATCAGCATTTTTATAAGGAAGGTATCAGCTAAATTCGTCGCTAACCCCTGTATAATAACCTATCTGGCTATATTTTAGCTGTGAAGCATTTCACATAACCGAAAAGCTTTGAACCTCTGCCATATTATCCCAACGAGACTAAAGAACCACGTTCGGCTTCGTCTTCACTATTAGATATAGCAGAGACGGTGGCTTGTTGTTTCTTTAGACTGGGCAAGGCAAAACCTAATAGCAACACGGCGACGGTGCTGATGGCAAGAATGAGAAACAAATCGTTGTTGGCGGCAGTTCCAGCCTGCGATACCAGTTGCTCCATCGCTTTTACCATCTGCGGATTATTCGGGTCGAAAACCGGGTTTGTGCCGGGTGGTAATTGCCGAGCGGCTTGCGCCTGTAGTTCGGTCAGGTGCGAAGTAGTTTGCTGAACCAGCAAAGTCACAATTATGGCGGTGGCTATCGAGCTAACAATTTGACGGGTCACGTTGAATAGAGAGTTCGCTTTAGCCAGGGCTGGGCCGCGCAAGGTCTGTAAGGCCAGCGTTTGCGAAGGAATCAAGGTCAGGCCCAAACCAAAGCCCAGTAACGCTGTCCAGGGAGCTAAGTCCCAGCCATCGGTTGTAGGAGTCAAACTGGTCATCTGCCATAGTGCGACAATTAAACTCAGCGCACCGACTACCGTTAGAACCCGTGCGCCCAATCGGTTGAACAGCGGGCCACCCAGTGCCACCCCGATAGTTGCGCCTACTCCTTGCGGAGCTAACGCCAATCCAGTATCCAGGGCAGACATATGGGGCAAACGTACTTGCTGCAAGAAGACCGGGAGCAGCAGCAAACTGCCAAAAACCGTTCCGCCCAGCACCCAGCTTATCAGGCTACCAATCGTAAAATTATAATTTCTGAAAAGCCGCAAATCCAGTACCGGGTCTTTGCTAAAGCGCAATTCGTAAATCGCAAAAATGATTAGCATGGCTGCACCTATCCCCGCCAGCACCCAGATTAGCCAGTAGCCCCAGCCGTAAGCCTGACCACGCGGATTTAGCGGAGTAGCCGTTGTTGGGTCGGTTTGGTTGACCAGCGTAAAGGCATATACCAGGGCTAATACGCCTAGAATTGAGAGTACCAGACCTGGGTAGTCAAAAGGTTGACTGCGTTGTTGCGCTATTGCCTCTTTATCGCTCGGAATAATCCACCAGATTAATCCAACGGCTATAATACCGACGGGCAAGTTAATCAGGAACAGATAGTGCCAGTTAAACGCATCGTTGAGCCATCCGCCCAATATCGGGCCAAACACCGGGGCAAGCAAAATCGGTACGCCGATAATCGCCATTGCTCCGGCCCTTTCCTGCGCCGGAAACGGGTCAATCGCCAGCGTCTGACCTACCGGGAAGAGCGCGCCTGCGCCAACACCTTGAAGTATTCTAAAAATTATCAGCAGCGTCGCATCCTGGGCTATTCCGCATAGTAGCGAACCAACCGTGAAAAGAATGATGGACAGCAAAAAGACCCGTTTAGCTCCGAAGCGATTACTCAAATAGCCTGCTACCGGGATTATCGCCGCCTGTGAGAGAAAATAGCCTGTCACCAGCCACTGCACCACGCTCAAATCAACTTTTAAATCTCTGGAAATAGGCACCAACGCAATATTGATAATAGTATTATCGAGTACGCCCATAATCAGGCCGAGCGCGGCAGTCAAGGCAATCGCGTAGCGCCTGCCTTTAGTCATTGTATTCATCCGCAACCTTTCTTTATAGCTATGGCTTTACCGGGTACAGCCGAATAAAACCGCCAACCTCGTTGCATTATGTAAATTAACCAAAATAATATAGTTTCAAATTGAAATCAAACTTTGGGCAAAAAAAGAGACCCTGACTTAAAGCAAACCCACTATGGTTTCTTTTTGGGTAGCGCCACCATCTTCTAAACTGCTTTCTTCGCTGCCAACTTCGTTGCTAATTTTCTTGCTCAAGTTAGCCCGGATTTTGCTGTACAGTTCCACCATTACTAATCTTTCGGTTGGAGTAAGCGATTCAAGCATGGTGAAGGCTACCATTTCCAGTTGTTGCAAGAAACCTTCGACTACCTTGCTACCTTTGGGCAAAAGAGTAACATTAAAGCTACGTCGGTCATGGAGATTGAGCGTGCGGACGATGTAAGCGCCTTCTTCCAGCCTGTCCAGAACTCGCGTTAAAGTACTCAAACTTGAGCTTTTAATCTGTCGG
>JBBQXW010000368.1:0-6833 GCA_038209275.1 Chloroflexia bacterium
ATTTACGAGATTGTCCACGACAACAACGCCGCCGCTTCTATCGTGCTGATAATGCCGACTTTATCTATTGCGCTGGCCCTGATTTATATCGCCATTTTGAACAAGTAGGCGAACAAGTAGATGGCGCTCAATCAGCAAAAAATCAAGCGGCTCGATTTCGAGGAAGCTTACAAACGTCTGACCGAAACCACCGGGCAGCTTGAGCGCGGCAATTTAAGTCTGGAAGAATCATTGGCGCTCTACGAAGAAGGGGTGGCACTGGCTCGTCACTGCGAAACTTTGCTCGACAAAGCCGAACTCCGCATCAGCCACCTCACCCCCGGCGCGCCTGCTCCCTCCGCTTCCAACCATGATAACCCCTTTGAAGACGATGATGATGCAGAAATAGATAATCCTTTCGAGGATGACGACGAGGATTAATCCAAATAGAAATGTCACTTTCTTTTTTCACCATTGTGGTGTAATATGGTGAATAAGGAGAGATTTCATATGACTATCAAACAGAAGAAAATAGTACAGGAAGCTGCCAAAGAAACCATTCGAGCATCAATTAGTTTTCCAATAGATGATTATGAAAAGTTAGAAAAGTTAGCAGTCGAAAAAAGAGTATCTTTAGCCTGGGTAGTTCGTGAAGCTGTCAGAGATTATTTACAAAACGAAGAAAAATTTCTAAAGAAGGTACTCTATGACCCGCAAAGCTGATTTTGAAAAAATAGCCAACGCTATGTCCTCGAATATTGAGGCGCAGCTTCCTAATGCTCTCTTAGCTAAAGGAGATTCTTTATCAATAATAAAAAAAATTCCTTCCCAAAGTGTTTCACTTATTCTTACCGACCCTCCATATCACTCGACAAAAAAGAATAATATTGTTGGTGATAAGTCTTTTCAGAATGATGATGCTTATATCTGTTGGCTTACTGAGTATATTGAAGAATGGAAACGCATTCTTAGACCAAATGGTTCTATTTTTTGCTTCTGCGCTTCTGAAATGGCGGCACGGATAGAAGTTGCTTTCTTCAAACAATTTAACGTTCTTTCTCAAATAGTTTGGACAAAACCAAACGAGCCGGGCTTTGATGGCTGGAAACAAAAAATGAAAAAAGAAGCTCTACGGCAATGGTATGCTCATAGTGAACGGGTGATTTTCGCCGAGCCTGCAACAAACGGAAATTTACATAGATCTTATTTCGGAAATTTTTTAAGAGAGATGCGCCTTAAAGCTGGTTTAGTAGGACATCAGCTTACTGCGCTTACGGGCGACCATGGTCGTGTAAATCATGGTGGAGCTGTTTCTAATTGGGAGGCTGGAAGAAATATTCCTAGTAGAGAGCAATACGCTAGAATATGTAAAGCGCTAATATCAACCGGGAAAATAGAAGCTATGCCTCCATATGAAGACGTTATTCGCCCATTTTCGGTAGATTCTTCTAAAGAATTTACTGATGTCTGGACATTCCCTTCTGTACGGCCTTATCCAGGAAAACATCCTGCTGAAAAACCTGCTACACTTTTAGAACACGCGATAGAAGCGACCACATTTCCTGATGATATTGTATTAGATTGCTTTGCTGGTTCAGGAAGCACTGCTCTAGCGGCTTTGCATCTGGGGCGGCGTGCAATCGCTATTGAAATTGATGCTCGGTGGGTAACAAATATTGCGTCACGTCTTACTTTCACGACAGCCTGTGAAGTACCTACTCTGTGGGATAAAGTGCCTGATCTTAAAATTGGTGTTAAGGAATCAATCGTTAAGAAACAAGTTGTTAAGAAAGCAGTTATTACAAAAGATTATGATGCGCCTTTACTTTTTGAAAGGATATAGCCTTCATTGATATTCCTATTTACAACATTTGTCATCCATATCAATGTTTCATCAATGCCAGCATCTTTAACAACAACATTACAATGATGATGTCCCCATCCTACGTTAAATGGGCGATGTCCGTATCTTCCAAGACGTAACTCCTCTACATGAAACAAATTTAACTGTGTGATGGTATGGTCATGGACACCCCTACCTTCTGCCTGTTCAACTTTGCTGAAAAAGCCCAGCGCAGAGACCTCTTCTAAGCACAAGGGACACATAGTTTGCCTATTTTTACTTATAAGCCTCTTTGCGATAAGCTGATCCATATCTAGTAAAAGATATTTCTGACATGCCTTTAGGTTCTCATCTTTTCTTGTAGTAATGTCAGCTACACTCATTCCATAATTATAAGCAACTTCCGACGCATCTTTACACAACCAAAAAAGCGCTTCTAGTTGAAAGCGACATTTGCTAATAGTAACTTTGCTGGCATATTCATAAGCACGAATACCAGCACCTTTAAAAGACGTAGTTGTAAAGCCTTTTCTTATTATTTCTCCTCGATTGGTTGCTGTAGTGGCGGATACACGGGCCACATATTCTCCACCAAGCGGGGATACTCTGCTAACTGCTGGTATCCATCCTTTACTATCTGGATTAAATTCTTTCCAATCAGCTCTTTTTTCGTAAAAAACTAGCGTATTTTCACCTATTTTAAGCCCTCGGTTTAACAATTCTTCTTCAATATTGTTGGTAGTGAAAAATTTTGCTGGGGAGATTAAAACAATGAAACCGTTTTCAAATTTATCTTCGCCTTCAGGAAGTTTCGAGGCTACTTCCCAGTAATCATAGGGAATTAATATTGTACTGTTCCTTCCAACGCGATTTTGAAAAATATTATCATCATCAGCTCCGCGTGTTTGGCCTGTTTTATATATTTTTCGGTCAAGCAACTTAGGCAGTTTAGGCATCTTAACACTGTTTCTTCTAAAATTCGATGATCAACGGCACTGCTTCATATCAAAGGGTATTGTTGAGTTATAAAAGATTCTCGCCCTGGTAGCGGCCCTGATAGCCTTCGCTTTCGCCCAGGCTTTCCTGGAGTTCGTAGAAGCTAAGTTGGGCAACGCGGGCGTTGCGGGCCAGAGTTAGCCCTTGCGGATTGTGGACGACCAGCAAAAGCTCGCTGCGTCCGCTATAGCCGGGATCCCATAGGGCGGTATTGACCGTCGCGCCGCAACGCAACATGGTCGAGCGGGGATGAGCAATGCCCACTAAATTACCCGGCACGTTCACGATTTCGTTGACCAGCAATTTGTACGGGCCAGGCGCAAGAAAAGCCAGCCCTTCCTTATTAAATTCTACTTCCTCGTAATTCGGCAGGCGCGTCTGAGCCTGGGTAAAGGCCACCGTTGCCTCTGAAGTAAAGCGAAAGATCGCTTGCAACGACAAATCAATTCCCGCCGGTTGCACTTGCACCGCCGCATCCACCATATTTTCCACCAGTGGTCGCCCTTCCACCGGGTTCAAATATTCCAATAACTCACCCTTAGTCAGAAATGCCGCCATCGCACCTCACCCTCAATCCTGCTTATAGCTGATAATGTTCAAACAAGTTCTTTGTAGGAGAGGGCTGCGCCCTCGATTTTACCCTGTCACGAAAATCGAGGGCGCAGCCCCTCCTACACAAACTCAGGGAAATCGAGGGCGCAGCCCCCTCCTACACAAATTTAGCCTATCTCTAAAATTCTCTGTGTCTCCGTGTCTCCGTGCCTCTGTAGTGAATTTTCTGTCTATTCCGCTTCTGACGAAAGTTTGCTTGGTTCGGGCAAAATTTGTCCGGCGTACTTATTGCCCGGCTTCAGGCGGTAGGGTGTGGCGGCAGGCGACGAAAGCTGCTCGAAGGTAAAGGCACACATCCGCATACCGGGATAGAGCGCCACCGCAATTCGGCCCAGATTGCCCAGTTCCATTGTAGCCGTGCCAACCCAGCCCGGCTCGAATAGCGCCGCCGTGCTATGTACAATAATGCCCAATCGGGCCAGACTGCTCCGCCCCTCTAATCGCCCGACTAAATCGTCCGGCAATTCGAGCTTTTCAATGGTGCTTGCCAGCACAAAATCGCCCGGCTGCATCATAAACGGTTCGCCTTCCGGCACGACAATCTTTCGCATAGATTCGGCAACCGCAGTTGAGCTGCGCGGGTCAATAAAACTGTAGCGGCTATGCTCGAAGACCATAAAAGTATTGCCCAGCCGGAAATCTACCGAACAGGCGCTTAGTTGTTTGGTGCGGTCTATTTCGGGCGTAATTTTAATCCGGCCCGCATCGAGATATGCCAGAATATCGCGGTCACTCAAAACCATTTATAAAAGTCCCCCTGCTTTTTGGAAAATTGCTACGCTGCCGCGATTTTCGCACAACTTCATGCTAAAGTCAAAGTATGATAAACTATAGGAGCAGATTAGTTCCGACCAGAGCAGGTGTCTGGTTAAGCGAAGGGAAAGAATACAATGGATGCTGAACAAAAGTTATTAGAAAGAATTGTGGTGAACCCGGAGATTTTTGGCGGCAAACCGATTATTCGCGGACGACGCATGGCAGTTGAACATATTTTGGGGATGCTGGCGGCTGGTGACACGCCCGAAATTCTGCTTGAATGTTACCCCTGGATGGAACGCGAAGATATACAGGCGTGTTTGCTTTATGCTTACAAAATGGTTGCTGGCGAACGAGTAGCGCCGCTTATTTTGGAGCCAGTAAAGTGAAGCTTCTTTTAGACTCGTGTATGTGGAGTGGCACGCGCGACGAACTTAGCGTGGCGGGCCATGATGTGGTATGGGTCGGAGATTGGAGTGCAGACCCCGGCGACACGAAAATTCTAGAGTATGCTTACGCTGATGACCGAACTCTAGTAACATTGGACAATGATTTTGGTGGTCTGGCAGTTGTTGGGAAAATGCCACATCGAGGAATTATTCGTCTGGTTGGTATAAGTGCCAGACAGCAGGGGCAAATTTGCCTACAAGTACTTGCATTACATGCAACCGAGCTAGAGGCTGGAGCGATAGTTACGGCGGAGTCAAACCGCATCAGGATTAGATTAGTTAACAAATAAACAAAAGGTACAGATTTGTCTTTTAGCGAAACAATTTTACAGGTATTATTTTCGATATTAATTTATCCCGGCTTTTTATTTATTGTAGTGGTGGGGCTGTTAGCCGAAGGGCTGCGGCGCAACTTTGCGGCGAGAGGCGAGGGGCGTAAAGGCCCGCCTTTGTTACAACCTGTGTTCGATTTAATGAAATGGGCAGGGCGCACGATACTTGTTCCTGGCCCGGCCTTCCCCGACCCCCTGTTGGAAGACCAGGACGAAGCAAAACGGGAAGATGCCCGCGAAGTAGCCGCCAGTCGCAACAACCGGGCAAAGCTGGCCTTTATTTATTTGCCGCTATTGGCGCTGGTCGGGCTGGCGCTAGGCGCGGCACTGTTGCCGATGCCAGGCAATCTGTGGCCTTTTTTGCGGAGCGAGACCGAAGCGCGACCACTTGGGGCGGATTTATTGGCAGCGGCCTTGCTTTTGGAATTGCCAGTGCTAACGACGATTATTATCGGGTCGCTGGGTGGCTCGATTTACGGGCAGGTAGCGGGGTCGCGCACGGCTCAACTTAGCGTAGCCTACGCTTTACCTTTTGTCATAGCGATTTTTGGCCCGGCGCTGGCACTCGGTACGCTCGATTTTCGGGCGATTGTCGCTGCCGATAGTCCAGCTATGTTGGGTGTGAAGCTGGTTTGTGGTTTGGCCTGGCTGCTGTGTATGCCTGCCCGGTTGCGCTTGCGACCAATGGCGGCTTCGGCGGGCGAAACGCTCGAAGGCGTAACCACCGATTTGTCCGGCCTGCCTTTAGCACTCTTCCGATTAATGGGATGGACGGAACGGGCGGTGTTGCCACTTTTTGCTACTATCCTGTTTGTGCCGTTCGCCTACACCAATCCGTTTGTAACGCTGGGCGGTTGGCTCTTTGGGTTGGGCGCGGTTGGCGTGGTAGATGCTTTCTTCAGTCAGGTGCGCTTGCGCGATGCCCTGAATTTTTACTTACGCTACGCCAGCCTGGGCGCGTTGGTCTGGTTCTTAATGCTGGCTTTTCTGATTAAACTTTAACATCACCTCAGTCATTCTGAGCAAAGCGAAGAATCTTAAATTTTGCTTCGCTCACAATGACCACGTCGAGTAATTTAAATAAATGGTAGAATTTCTCCAGGATATTTTCAAAAATGGTCTGCCAGTAGCGGCGCTGTGGATTGTCGGCGGTGGGCTAGGCTTGTATGTATTGGCGGCGGTCTGGACGCATTTGTCTATCGGGCGGCTCTTCTGGCAAAATTTGTTTGGAGCGAACCGGGTAGCTTTGCCGCGTCTGGCTCGTCTGCTCAATATTCAGGCGACGGGTGCGGACGATGCCGATAGCAAAGCACTGGTACTGGTGCGTCCCGGCGAAGCCAACGTCGAACGCCTGGAACGTGACCGGGGCGTAATTTATCCTGTCGCCGGGCGCAACGGGCTGCATTTTACTCCGGCGCGCTGTACCTCCTGCGGCTTGTGCGCCTACGTCTGTCCTACTCAGGCCGTTTCTACCCGCGACAGCGAGGCGGGCTATTTGCGCGTCTTTGACTTATCTAGTTGCATTTATTGTGGGATGTGCGAAAGCGCTTGCCCCACCCAGGCTATCAAGCTTACGGTCAATCAGGGTGCTACTCAATTTCAGCCGAACGCTCTAAAAGTAGAAGGCGAAGTTAGCGCCGAGCCATGCTCGAAATGCCGCCGCAAAGCGCCCCGCTCCGACCTTTTTGCCGAGCGCATTTACAGCTTTGAATTAGCCGAATTAGAAGAAGAAACCGACGAAGCCCCTTCAGAACTCGAACAAGAACGCCGCCACACTTTGCTGGAACGTGGCAAACTGGTCGTCCAACCCGAAGCCGCCTGCCCGGTCTGCCAGCAGCGCGTGCTTCAAGCCGAAGAAGAAATCTT
>JBBQXW010000369.1:0-6732 GCA_038209275.1 Chloroflexia bacterium
GCACCAATTGGGCGAGGAGGACTATCTGTAGTAGATATTAAATGTTCCCGTTGTGGCGGCCATGCCACGTTTGACGGAGAACTTTTTGAGTTCTATCCAGTACACAAAAAGCTTCCTGCCGAAATAGCAGATAGTGGAAAACCTATCTATCAATGGAGTGGTAGTTATGTAATTGAACACTATCCAAATCTCGTTAAATGGGCTAATTCACTCCGTAAACTTCCCAAAGAATTTATTTCGGCTAAAGTGCGCGACCTCGTAATAAAGCAAATTTCTACTACTCTTGAGCATGTGGAAAAAAGGCAAAAAGTTTAGCTTGAGGTACATGTTCTCTATACTATATACCAGACTAAGACATTATTCTTGAAATTAGGAGCTTGAGCAAGCGCGCTCGGCACTCAAGGCCGAGCTACGAAGCCAAAGCCCACTAAAGGGGCTGACAAATCCTTTCACTTGAGCAGAAATATTTATTTAGGAAGAAGTGTGGTGGGGGCTAATTGTATTCACCCTTTAGATTGAGTACTTGTCCGAAGGGTGAATGCAATTAGCCCTACCGCGCTGCTGATTTCGGCCCTTTTGTTTGACTATAGTTTTAGTCCCTTTAGTGGACTTACGCTACGTAGCTCGGCCTTAAGTGCCGAGCGCCCTTGCCACTGTGCTACCTCGCCAGCCTTAACCTAAGTTTTAAATTCTCTTGCGTCCTATCACCCTTAAACTTGGCCCGAATCGGGCAGCTTCTCCACCTGCTCCGGCAGCGCCAACTCAATTATCCATGGCCCGGCTAAAAACATTTGCTCAGGTGGCCTGTTGCCGCGCCGACCCATACCGCTATCAATCTGGATGCGCGGAATTTCCAGCTTCAAAATTTTGGCTTCGGAGTCGAGCATAGGCGTAACCGCATAATTATGCGTCCATTCCGACATAAAGCCGCCGCCCCCGCCCCGGTTCATCAAACTGTAGCTTGTGCCTAAATCGTCGGTCAGGGTAACGTCTACCGGCCTGGGCCAGGCCCGCCCGTCCAGATTTACGCTTTCCGCCGCCCGCATACCGATGCTCAGACTGAACGCCGCTTTGTAAAGCTCAATGCCCTTCACCAGCAGTAACATATCGCTCACCCGACTGGCTCCGCCAACGCCTAGCACACCCACAAAATTATCCAAATCCAGCACTGCTTCCAGCAGCCTCGGATTTATTCAGGTTGAGCCTGCTGCGGCTATGGCAGCCTCTTTTTCTTTTTCCTTGTCCGCTTCGGCTTCCGCTTCTTTTGGTTTATCCTCCGCGCCCTCTTTAATGTATGCTACTACGCCATCTGCTTTGCTTACCGAGGCTACCACTTTTGGCGCTTCTTTTGTCGCAGTCGCAGTCGCTACTGATGCAACAGTCGCCGTCGGCATCATTGGTGCTTGTAGCGACCAACCCTTTTGCTGGCAACTATCGCAAAATCCCTCACCGTGCTGTTCACAATAGAATTTGTAACACTGTCGGCACATCCCGACTGCACCCTGCGCGCACAAATGACAATGCATAATAAGTTCCTCCTGTCTGATTACCCGATTGTTCCAGTAAGGCCACCTTATCTTAAAATCCTCTGCGTTCTTGATGGTGCAAAATTATTTTCCATTCTTATAATATTATAACCTTCGTGAGCAAGTCTCATCCTTCTAATCTACCCTTACTTTTGAAGATTTTTAGTGAAATTTTCAAAACCTAACGAATTTGGAATAACACAAAGCAAAGGGACTAGCCAAGCGAGGCAACTTAGGCTATAATAGGTCTAAAATCATGTTATGGTAACAAGGTTTTAGCAGCAAAGTGTCAAAGCGATGATAACTACTAAAAAAGCAGGAGGCAGGCGCAATGGCGGCCATTAAAGATGTCCTCAACAAGTTTAAAGCAGCCGGGGTGGATTTGGCGGCGATAGTAAGCATTGATGGAATGCAAATCGAAAGCTACAGCCGAGGCAATGTAGATGTTGACTCGTTGTGTGCCATCGCCACTACCGGCCTACGTATCTCCGAAGCATTGGGCCGCGAAATGGAGCGGGGTAACTCCCGCCAGACTGTGCTTGAATACGACGGCGGGGCAATCGTCCTTGAGCCACTTAACGACGAAGCCATGATGCTGATAGTTTCGGCTGACCCCAATAGTATTGGGCGCATTCGCTATATGAGCAAAAAATACCGTCAGGAACTGGTCAACGCCCTTGACAATAGCAACGGCCTTTAGCCTAAAGTTGAAATTTTCTTATTTTTTGAAATTTTTGCAAAAATTTCAAAAAATAAGAAAATTTCAATAAGTCAGGAAAGTCTGGACTTTGTCAGATTGCTGTTGGACTGAGTAAAGCAAAAGTTCAAAACTATTGCTATTGACTCTTTCTGCTTTGACCATTATATTGTATAATTAGCTTGCAACGGTGATTGGCTCTGGCCTGCACCAAAGCGCGGTGCTTTTAAGTTTTGTTATTGTTATTTTGGGACATTTGGTAATACTCTAAATCTGAAGTGTGTCTGGTGAGTGAAGCTTGGATTATCCAGCGGTTGACCTACACAGACCTGCGAACCGTTACAGCCAAAACTAATCTCGTCTACTCGTGCGGGATAGGAGGAAAAGTTTCTATGGACCCTCAGTTGACCAGCCTGGTCGTTTCGCAGGCCGAAACAACGCATATTGAGGACACTCTGGAACGGCTGGTCGCCGAAACCGGGGCTAATTATTCGATGCTTTTAGATAAAAGCGGACAAGTAATTGCGGCTTCGGGCGATACCGACCGGCAGGACATTACCGCCCTCGGTGCTTTGCTGGCTGGTACTTTCGCCAGCAGCCGCGAAGTAGCCCGGCTTCTTAAAGAAAAAGACTTCCGCGTCTTGTTTCAGCAGGGCGTGCGCGAAAATATTTTTACAGAACTTATTTCGGAACAATGGATGCTGGTCGTAATGTTCGACAAACGAACCCACATCGGCCTGGTCAAAGTATTAAGCAAGCGCGCTACTGATGAACTGGCTTCTATTCTTGAGCGGGTCAAGCTGGAAAGCCGCGCCAAAGATCATATCATCAGTACCAACTTCCGCACCAGCGTGGAAGACACGATTGACTTGCTATTTAAAGACTAATTGACTAATTACCAGAACTGGTGGTGAGTAACTATGGCTCTTATAAACGTTGCAGCCCGTGAAATACATTGCAAGATAGTCTATTACGGGCCGGGGTTGTGCGGAAAAACAACCAATCTTAAATATATCCACTCCGCCGTGCCAGGTCATGCCAAAGGCGACCTGCTTTCGATTGCGACTGAAACAGAGCGCACGCTCTTCTTTGATTTCTTGCCGCTCGATTTGGGCCAGGTGCATGGCTTCCAGACCCGCTTTCACCTTTATACCGTTCCCGGTCAGGTGTTGTACGAGCGCACCCGCGTGGCGGTACTAAATGGCGCAGATGGCGTGGTTTTTGTCGCCGATAGCCAACAAAATAAATTGCGTGAAGACATCATCAGCTTGCAGGAACTCGCCCGCAATATTCAGGCGGAAGGCAAAAAATTCCTGGAATTCCCACTGGTGCTTCAATACAATAAGCGTGACGTGCCGAATGCGCTCCCATTGGAGCAGATGGATCATTACCTGAACTCCTCCATCAAAGTGCCGCGCTACGAAGCTATTGCCAGCAAAGGAGTAGGTGTTTTCGATACATTAAAATCCATCAGCAAGCTTGTTATTAGTAAGCTCTAGTCTAGCTTCTTCTTGGCACAAATTGGGGGCGCGCGATGGCTCTAAACGGCCCGCTTCATGAGTTTCCGTTAAATGACATAATTTCGCTGGTCGAGCTTGGCAAGCAATCCGGCGCGGCTCAAATTAATAGCGTCATGAATGGCCGACCCGTTACCGGGCGCATCTATTTTAGAACCGGAAGTGTCGTTCATGCCGAGCTATCCGACCTGTCCGCCGAAGAAGCCCTCTTTACTATGTTTACTTTCACCGATGGTCATTTTGAATTCCTGAACGGGGAACAACCGACCCGCGAAGACATCAAGCGGAACAATGCCTTCCTCATTATGATGGGCATTAACCGTTCGGACGAACTCAAGAAAATTAAGGAAATCGTGCCGAGTACCGACCTGGTTCCTCTGCTCGCCGACAATATCAAATCTAACCAGGTTAACCTTACTCCCGATGAATGGAAAATACTGACGGCTATCAACGGCAAAGATAATATTGAGACCATTGCCAGAGTTACGCGCCTGGGCGACTTTCGTACTCGCAAGGCTATCGCTCATTTGCTGGAACAGGGAGTGATTGAAAAAAAGCAACGCAATATTAAATATATTCTGTATGCCGAACTTGATACCATTGCTACCACTCACCTGGGCAACGCCGCCAAAAATCTGCTCGACCAGGCTTACCAGCGGGCGCGGGTCAAAATTGATGACGATATTACCTATGAGCAAGCTCTCGATGTTGTTGAAGTCTTCCGCAAACTTGCTGCTATGCTTATGGGGCCAGGCCGCGCTAAAACCGTTGCCGAACAAATGCTTGAGCGAGTCCGGGTCGTTTTTGAGCGTTAATCAAATCTTGCTTGTTTATCTTATTTATACTGTTAAGTTGTTAACTTGTTCATCAGAACCTGCTTTGTAGCGCTATTATCCAGAGGGGCAGGAGGAGCTTTGTGTATGCGGAGTAAACATTGGTTACTGGCGGTGTGTGCGGTAGCCTTGCTGGTACTACTATCGGCCTGTAGTGAGCAATCGCACGATGGTAAACTTGACAAGTTGCTAATCAGTGAAATCTATACCGGCGCAACTGCTGGCGGGACACAATGGGTCGAGTTGTACAATAACACTGACGATGAAATCAACCTGGCGGGCTGGAAATTAGTCACTACCAAAGGCGAAGTAGCTTTGAACGGCAAAATGGCCGCTAAACCGGCTGACCCGACCAAAGCTCAACCGCGCCGCTTTGTCGTTACCAGCAATACTGCCAGCCTGATAGACCAGGCTTACACGGCTCAAGTTGATGCAGCAATTCCGGTTGACCAGCTAAAGGTCAATAAATTGCCCCCGATTTTTTTTCAGGAAGACAAAACTCTGATGGGCAAGCTTGACCCCAAAAACGAGATAATTCTGCTCAAAAAAGGTAACGAAATAATAGACCAGGTCGGTTGGGGAACGGTATCGGATGCCGATAAAAACCGCCTCGGTGTCGTTAATACCAAAAACCTTGAAGAGACCGCGCCTGATGGCAATGACCGCACGTTGGGTCGTACTCCCAACGGGGCAGTCGCTTCAGGTGGCCCAGCAGGTCTGTTCACTGTTCACAACAACCCGTCGCCCGGTATTGGCGTACCCAAGCCTACTTCCCGCTATAATACCTTTTTGGGACCTGTCACCGACATTTTGACCGGCATTGGTGGGCTGATTTTGTGGCTGGTCTTTATTCTCATTGCCCTGATTGCCCGCCGTTTCCAGGTACTAGCCGAGCAAAAGACCTACTGGGAATGGTTGATGGCCGCCCCTATCGGTATCGCTATTTACGATGCAGTCGTAGTTTACAACTATGTTACTGAAGGCAACCTGACTGCCGCGCTGCCTAGTTGGGTGGCCTTTGGCGCACTATTTTTGTCCGGGTTAGCCTGTCTTTATGTGATTAATATTTTCCGACTGGTTGCTAAAAATATTCTGGAGTCGGAGTAGGAGGAGAAAACATGAATATAGTCATTGGTGGCAACGTTATAGATATTTTACCAATGCCCGCCTTCCTGCTGGACATCGGCTTTGTTTTGCTGGCAATCGCCTTGTTCTGGTTTGCCCGTATTCTGGGCGAATTGCTGGAAATTATTCAGAAGCCACCGCTTGAAGGTCTGGTGCGTATTTCCGGCTGGCTGCTCATCTTCACTTTTGCGATTCCCCATTACCTCGCCAACGCCGTCTTTAAGCCCAATCTGAGTGCCGACCAGGGCTGGTGGTACTGGCTGTGGAGCTTCCGTAGCTTCTCGGTGATTGGCGCGCTGGCTGCTTCTGTCCTGGCTATTATCCCCGCCATTCAATACTGGCGTTGGACGAGTAAATAGCTCGTTTAATCGAATTTTACTAAAATGGTCGCTTGAGTTTTTGACTCAAGCGACCATTTCTCTAATCTTTCTTCCTAAACTCATAAAGAAACTCACAAAGCAAATGATAGTTGTAGCGCAACTTTTTCGGTAACTTTTTGCTTCTGGTTCTTATTATCCTGTACCGCAAAGCCCGGCTTGATAAGAAGAACTTCTTCCATTTCATTCCGATAATTTTCAGTTGAACCAACGTGATAAAAATGGCTGTATGTTTTATTTTCTAGCTCAGACCAACATTCTTCAATATGGTGATTCTTTCTGTAGCGATTTTCTAACCACATTGAAACGGCAAAACCGCAGGGTAAATCCTTGGCGGTTGTCGCTAATTTCGTAGCTTCGGTTTCATCCCACGAATTATAATAATCAGTATGTCTTCCAATGTAAGGAGGGTCAAGGTAGACAAAATCTTCTTGCCCCACTTCAGCAAGAAGGTCATGCCAATTTGCAACCCGAAATTCCCAGTCTTTGCCTTGCATTTGCTGGGCGGCCCAACCTACCTGATTTACTATTTTGGTGATGTAGGCTTGAGCAAATCGCTGGGGCTTATGACCGAAAGGAACATTGAAATTGCCGTGACTATTAAATCTCATTACACCATTAAAGCAAGAACGATTTAGAAAAATAAAATCAAATGGA
>JBBQXW010000370.1:0-6719 GCA_038209275.1 Chloroflexia bacterium
AGCGAGGCGCTTTACTACCTCAAGACGATGCTCGAAATAGACGAGCGGTTGAGCGATATATGGTTGCGGGGCGAAGTTTCGGGGATGAAGCGGGTCGCCAGCGGACATTCTTACTTCCGGCTCAAGGATGGGGCGGGGGCGGTGGATTGCGCCCTTTTTAGAAATACCGCGCTGCGTCAGGCCCATTTACCCCGCGATGGCGCGTCATTTTTGATGCGCGGCTATTTTTCGGTTTACGAAGACCGGGGACAGCTTCAGTTTTACGTCAGCGAAATATTGCCGGACGGCGTAGGACGGCTGGCGCTTGAATTTGAGCGGCTCAAGCAACAATTGGAAGCCGAAGGGCTATTCGCGCCCGAACGCAAGCGCCCGTTGCCGGAGCGTCCGCGCATTATCGGCGTGGTGACATCGGCAAGCGCGGCGGCTTTTCAGGATATTTTGAATGTGCTAAATCGCCGCTATCCTCTGGCTCAGGTGGTGCTTTCGCCGACGCTGGTGCAGGGCGAAAACGCGCCGCCCCAAATCGTCAGTGCGATTCAGGCATTAAATCGGCGCGACGATATAGACGTGCTGATTCTGGCGCGGGGTGGCGGCTCTATCGAAGAATTGTGGTGCTTCAACGACGAACGAGTGGCACGGGCGGTTTTCGCCAGTCGCATCCCGGTGATTACCGGCGTGGGCCACGAGATTGATACAACGATGGTAGATTACGTTGCTGATGTGCGCGCCCCAACGCCCAGCGCCGCCGCCGAACTGGTTACGCCCGACATAGACGATTTGCGGCTGGCAGTAGGCAGCTTGCAAGACATGCTTTATAGCGCCATCGCAAACGTGCTGGACGAAAAGCGCAGCGAATTGAGCGAGACCCAGCGCCGCCTCAAAGTCGTTTCACCTGCCGGACGCATCCCCTCACTGCGTCAACGCCTGGACGAAATAACCGCCCGCGCCAGCCTGAATTTAAAGCATCAAACTAAACTGCAACGTGCTGAAGTAAACGCCCTGGCAAGCCGCCTCAAAGTCCTCGACCCCCGCCAGATTTTAGAGCGCGGCTACGCCATCGTCACTCAAGAAGACGGGCAAGTCGTCAAAAGCATAACGCAGGCCCAACCCAACGAAAAACTAAACGTGCGGGTAAGCGACGGCAGCTTTAAGGTTAGAAAAGAGGAAGGAACACAGATGAACACAGAGAACCACAGATGAACACAGATTTTTTAGAAGTTTGGATTAGTAGTAGCGATTTGCCCAATTGGGGCCACTGGCTACTACTGAAATACGGCAATCTATAAAAGTCTCCGTGTCTCCGTGGTGAATTCTCTTTGAATTTGAAAGGATGCTATGAGCGAGGTAGATAAGCGCAATCGGCTGGATGAGGAAGTTTTTAGTTACCGGGCGATGAAAGATGGCAAGGTATTTCTTTATTGGTACGGCAAGCAGGTCAAAATTTTGAAAGGCAAGGAAGCCGAAGAATTTAGCGCCAAAATCGCAGGGCTTAACCACAAAGCCGCCCAACTGGTGATGGCGAAAATCACCGGCAATTTTAAGCGCGGCAACGAAAAACTCGGCAAGGAACAATAAAATAGAAGTAGCTACGCCGCCCGCCGCGCCTGTCACCCTGATGAAGGAAGGGTCTTAAATCCAATACCATTCAAATAAGCCGCTGTGGGAGCAAGCTTCTGCTCGCGATTTGGGTAGTGGTATGGGAAAATCGCGAGCGGAAGCTCGCTCCCACAGAAATTTGGCCCGTTTGAACGGTCACTATTTACAACCAGTCCAACCTCTCTTATAATCCCTGCACAATTAAAAAATATCGGTTTCATTTATAAGATTGGACTTTCACTTTTCTCTTAGCTTTTGAAAAAATTTTGCAAAATTTTTTCAAAAGCTAAGACACTCCCTTTTCGCCTGGTTGCTATTTTTTGCAAAAAATAGCAACCAGGCGAAAGTAGTAAAGTAGCGGGGCATGAGCATGAGTACAGAAGAGCAAAAAAAAGTAATTGCCGGACGTTATCGGCTCGATGCTGAACTGGGGGCTGGCACGTTTGGACGAGTCTATCGGGCCAGCGATTTGCAATTTCAGCCGCCGCGTCAAATCGCCATAAAACTACTGCGTGAACAATTCCTGACCGATGCTACCGTGCGCGACCAGTTTGTGCAGGAAGCCTCCAACCTCGCATCCTTCAATCACCCCAATATTTTGAGCGTCTACGATTTTGGCTTGAGTGGCGAGACCGCTTATATCGTCACGCCATTGGCGGAAAATGGTTCATTGGCAGATGTAATCAAGAAACAGGGGCGGCTTTCGCCCGAACAGACCGGGCGCTACCTCGAACAAATTGCCGATGCTATTGAATATGCCCACAGCCGCAAAGGAGTAATTCACCGCGACCTCAAGCCCCAAAATATTTTGCTGGATGAAGGCGGACGGCTGCTTGTCGCCGATTTGGGATTAGCCAAAATTGTCGAAGGCTCGTCTAGCGCCATGCTGACCGACGTTAGTTCCGGCACACCCGCCTATATGTCGCCCGAACAGTGGCAGGGTCACGTCGGACGACCCAACGATATTTACGCGATAGGCGTTATCCTGTTCGAGATGCTAACCGGGTCGCGCCCGTTCAAAGGCAACCAGTTTGAACTGATGGGCCAGCACCTCAACGCCGCCCCACCTTCCGTAACCACTTTCGTGCCGCAACTGCCCGCCGCGCTGGACAAAGTCATCGAGCAAGCCCTGGCGAAAGACCCCAAAGCCCGCCCGCGCCACGCCACTGAACTTGTCAGGCTCTACCGCGAAGCATTTCAATCTAGTTCGTCAGGTGGCGTAACCCAGCCGACTATTCCCGCAACCGCAATTCCGATGCAAGAAAACGAAACCTACGAAGCGGCAACTACCCCATTGTCACCACTCGCCCGCCCTGAAACTGCCATCGCTACACCGCCGACTCCGCCCGCGCCTGCTGCTTCGGTGACAGTAGCAGCTTCACCACCAACATCACCGCCTTCGGTAACAGAAATAGCCGCGCCAGCAAATCTGTTTCCGCTAGAAACTGCCGTTGCATCTCCGGCAGTAGCTTTACAGGCGGCAAATTCACCTGCAACGGCATTAGCCTCGCCCACCAGACCAAAATTTAAACCGGGATTGGGCTTGTACCTGGGTATTGGTGGCGCACTGGCAATAATCATAGCCGTCATAGCGTTCGTAGTTCTGTCCAGTTCTTCTAATAGCGGAAACAGCAATAACAGAAATAGTACAGGTAGCCAGACTAGCGGCACGACCAATAGCAACGGCGTGAGGCAGCGCGAAGATAATCTTGTCGCGCTGCACAGTCCCACCAACAATGTCACCAATCTGGCCTTTTCCCCCGATGGCAAAACCTTCTTTTCGGCTTCGGTAGATAAAACGTTGCGCTTCTGGACGCTGCAAGGCTTGAAGGACGAAGAAACCGCTACCAAATTCACGCTCGACTACGAAGGGCTGTACCCACTGGTAGCCGGAAGCAATCCGGCGCGGCTGGCAGTAACCGATGGCGATAAAATCAGAATTTATGATTTGCAAACCAACAAAGAAATTTCAGTTATAAGTAAACGCGACGGGGCAACCTCGCTGGCCTATCTCAACCAGAATAAAACGTTGCTCGTCGCCGATTATAACGGTCAGGTCAGCTTCTGGAACACCGAGACCGGGCAAGAACAGCCGCCCGCCCTACAAGTTGCCGAGCAAGGTAATTTATTCATCGCCGCGTCCTCAGATAGCAAAATGCTAATATCGGGCGATTCCAAAGGCCAGATAAAATTATTCGATCTGGAAAGTCGTAAGGAAATAATTAGCGGCGCGGGACATACTGACGCGGTCAATGCTATCGCGTTTGCGCCCAATGGTCAGATGGCTATTTCTGTCTCGGCAGACAAAACCATCAAAATCTGGGACGTAGCCGCCCGCAAGGAAAGCGGCAGCATAACCACCAGCCAGTCGGTAGAGTGCGTAGCAATTGCCCCCGACAGCAAAACCTTCGCTACTGGTTCAACCGATGCCATCGTGCGTGTCTGGAATTTAGCTGACCGCCGCGAAATCACCAATTTTGTTGGTCACGGTGGCGTTGTCCGGGCCGTTGCTTTCTCCCCCGACGGCAAAACCCTTATCTCCGGCGCAGAGGATAACAGCGTCAAGGTCTGGAAACTTTAGAAGCAAGGCCATATTTCAGTGTAGGACATTGCTCCGTCAATGGATTTGTCAGCGCTACCAAAACAAAATTGAAGGTGCAGCCAACAATTGAGGTCAGGGACAAATCCATTGACGGAGCAATGTCCTACAGAGGTTTGTGGTAAAGGAAAATCGAGGGCACAGCCCTCTCCTACAGCCAATTTAGAAATTTCTGATTTAAGGGAACATAATATTATGAAAAAAACCTCCGCCCCTGAAGTACAAGAAGTGCAAACAGAACTAGAAGATGATGAAATGCTACCTGAATACGATTTCGATTATAGCAAGGCTCGTCCAAATCGGTTTGCTGACGAAATAGAAGAAAAAATGGTAGTGGTTGTACTTGACCCAGATATTGCTAAAGTTTTCACCACGCCGGAATCGGTCAAGGCAGTTTTGCGGGCGTTAATTGCGACTATGCCACAACCTCCGGCTAACCAAGACTCCAATTAATCAAAAAGAAGTAACGCAATGGATATTCCGTTGTAGTCTTGTTTCTCTTTGTAATGGTATAATTCCCTCCTGATTAATAAAAGTGAGGGAATTTTTGTGATGAGGAATTTTAAAGTTAACCGGGGCGTGGCATTGGGACTGGCCCTGGTTGCCGGGTTGCTGCTAACGATTCAGGTCGGGTTTAATACTACTTTTGGGAAGCAGGTCGGCAACCCATTGGCGAGTTCGCTGGTTTCGTTCAGTACCGGCTTTTTGGTGTTGGGCGCGATTAACTTGCTGCATCTGCTGGGACGGGCGGAGTGGAGTGGGCTGAAGCGTGCGCCGAAATGGGTCTTTTTTAGCGGTTTCGTGGGCGGCTTTTACGTCACCAGCACTATTATTGTTGCGCCTTCGGTTGGACTGGCGGCAATGAGCGCAACGGTAGTCGCGGGCCAACTTATCGGCTCGCTGATAGTAGATAAATTGGGCGCACTCGGCTTTGAGAAGAAAATTATCGGCCTATGGCAATGGCTCGGCGCGTTGCTGCTGCCTGTCGCGACCCTTTTGATTTTGGGACTGGCGGACGGCGATAAAGCGGTACAAAGCAACGGTAATTACTGGCTGCTGCTGCTCTCGTTCACGGCGGGACTGGCCCTTTCGATGAGCGCGGGCATAAACGCCACCATCGCCCGCTACGTCCGAAATCCCGGCGCGTCGGCCCTGGTCAATTTTGCCGGCGGGGTAGTTTTTATTCTGCTGATTATTGCGATTGCGTTCAGCACTGGCCTCGCCAGCATAGACACGGCCAATCTGGGCGCGAACCTTGCCGCTACGCCCTGGTGGGGTTGGCTGGGCGGCACAATGGGCGCGACTTACGTAGTAGTAGTAACTATCGTCGCGCCGCACATCGGAGCGGCTATGACCAACGTGCTAACCGTCGCCGGGCAACTAATCATGTCGCTAACCGCCGATACAATCGGTCTGTTCCGAGCCGATTCACATTCCCTAACTGTGTTCAGGGTGGCGGGTGTAGTGCTACTGGTCGGGGTCGTGCTGCTCATCAAAAGCGCCAAACCCTTGCACAAGTCTAAAGCCAATATGGTTATTCAGTCCAGTTCGTCCAGAGGTGGGTAATATTAGGTTTTGAAGCATCGTGATTGTTCAAGACCATTGGGCGAATCCAAGTAGTCACATACGCATCAAGTTAAGTGGTTAGGTTTGGAGTTGGTATGCAAGTGAAGGTCGCCCTGGAATAAATTCCGGGCTACATAGCTAAAGTGGTTTGAAAACCACTGGATACAAGGCTGATACAATGTTGTAATTAGTAAAATTTTAATCATAGCTTGTTGAAACTTGCTGGAGTCTTGCTGTAGACCGAAAGCTCTTTTGTAATCAGTGGATTTAAATCCACTTTAGCTACGTAGCCCGGAATTTATTCCAGGGCGGTCAACTAAATCCTAATCTCCGTGTCTCTGTGGTGAATTTTCCTCTGTGTACTCTGCGTCCTCTGTGGTTAAATATTTCTACCGCAAAATATCCTTCATCATCTGCCACGTATCGAGCTTTGCCAGATTAATGTTGAGAATGCCCCAGCTATACAGAAAAACTGCCACCAGCACGGGAGCAGCCAGCCAGCGCGCCGCCTTGCCCGAAAGTAGATTGGCGAACGGAATGAGCAACAGCAGCGGGAACGCCCCTAGCGAATAGCGCAGCACATCGCTGTAGAGCAAGAAAATCGTAAAGCCCCACATACTCAGGCCCGTAAAGAACAAATCGCGCCGCCCTTGCCGCCACAAAATAATCAGCCCGATAGCCTCGAAAATATAGTAGTAGAAAATGCCGCCACCACTACTATCGCCGGCTACCAGGGACGAGAACGGCAACAAGCCGACGTGCTTTACATCGGTATCAATATGGAAGTAAGCCAGAAAATCGCCCAGCCGCCACGCAAAAATAGCAAACACGCCGATTAGCGAGACAGGGATAAGCGAAACGCCCCAAACCGCTTTCCAGTTGACATAACTAAGATTAAATTTGCCTTCTTGCCACATACGGGAGCCAGCTTCCCAGCCGATAAAAGCCAGATAGCCGA
>JBBQXW010000371.1:0-6684 GCA_038209275.1 Chloroflexia bacterium
TCCACTCTGCAATCCGTTGGTGGAATGTGGCTATCAGGTCAAGCACGTAGTAAACGCACACGAGGCGTTACGCCAGTTGAAAATGGCGGAGCAAGTACTTCCGTCGCTGGTTATCTGCGATTTGTTCCTGAACGAAATGGACGGGCTGGATTTTGTGCAGGAATTGCGTAAAGCCCAGCACAACACCGCCCAAAAAACTATCCCGGTTTTACTGGTAGCGACTATTGAGAGCAACCCAACTTTCGAGCAAGCGGTATTGAGTATGGGAGCAGACGACTTTATCGTAAAGCCGGTGCGCTCTTCCGATTTATTGCTACGAGTACGGCGGCTAATGCGCGGATTGCCAGGCATTTTGGTAGAGAAACTTGAAAACCAGCGGCTAGAACACAAACGTGGCAAAGAATTGGAAGCCGTCTCAGTTGAAGAAGAGTCTCCTTTTCGTGGGTTGCGCCGTAGTGAATTTGATCTCGAATAGCAATTTGTCAGAAACCCGCGCTATCGTATCCTGATAATAATATCCCGACAGTCCACTAATAAGTTGCTGAAAATTAAATTTTTTTGGCATGTTATGTGCTACAATAACTGCGTGCCAGTAGTTGCAGGCTATTGGTGGGTAGTAAATTACAAACCAGGATAACATGAACCATCACGACACAATGATGGCGGAGGTTAGGTGTGGGGACAATTGCAACTCTTTATTGTAGCTTTGGCCCGCCGGAAATATTAGGCGAGTCAGCCGAGTTAAGTGCTGAAGATTTTAGCCGAGGGCCGATTGTAATCGGACGTAGCCCGGAAGTAGCTATTCCTCTTTCAGATGAAGAAGTATCGCGGATGCACTGTAGCCTGGTATATACCGGCGATGGCTTTACTTTGACTGACGAAAATTCCACTAACGGAACTACTATAAACGGCGAAAAACTCGAACCGAATCGGCCTTACCGCTTGCGGCACGAGGACGAGATACAGGTCGGGCATATTTCGTTTATCTTCAGTCTGGCCGAACCAGAAGCTAACCGGGGAGCAGAGCAGGAGATGGCGCTACAGCTATTGCAAAGCTATGGCTGGCAGGTGCTGGACTCGAAAGGGCTACGCTATTGGGTCGTGCCAGCTATGCAAAGTTTGCAGAGCGTCCCGGCGGATGCCCGCAGCAGTATTGAGCAAGCCTTCGAGAGTTCGGCCCGGATTGGGCTGCATTTAGCCGAACACGCCGGGAAGCGAGCCATTATGGAGAAATATTTGGTAGCCCGTCCGAGCCAGGGAAGCTACGAAGCTTATGTACTGTTCCTGAACGGGCGCATTATTGGCGCTTACGCCGTAAATCCAGCAGAAGAATCAAGGTTAATTCCCCTGAACGAAGGCAGTACCGGGCTAAACAATCATCCTTTTCTCAGCAAACAACAATATTTGTAGGAGAAGGAAAGAGGACGGAAGAATAACCATTCTCCGTCCTCTTTTTTAATGCTATATTATGCAACTAATTTGCAGCCGGGTTGGATTGAGGAATTGCGCCGAGTTGCTGCATCACGCTTAGTTGGTCATTTATTACCCAGTCTTCCACCACTTTGCCGTTTTCAAAGCGGTAGAAAACCATCACCGACCAGCTAACTTTGCGCCCGGTAGCGGCTATCCCTTGCCATTCGCCCGCCTGTGTCCCGCTATAAGTAGTGCGGTGAGCGACCATATCATCTTCTGCCACTACAGTTTCAATGGTGCGGTGTAAATCAGGGAAAGCTGCTCGTAGCGTAGTGATAAATTGAGCCATACGTTCGATTGTATCCTGATGGGCAAAAGTCTCGGCTATTACTGCCAGGTTGCCATTGTTAAAAGCTTCTTCACCAAAGCGGCGGGTGAGGGCTTTGTTATCCAGTTGAGTAGTCATTAGAAATGTTCCTTTCTCGGATTTGTCAAGCTATCAGGGGTTGTTTACTTCCATTGCTAGTTTAACATAACGGCAAGAAAAGCACATCGGTGTACTCACTTAAGCCCTCACCTATTCTTGTTTAGAATCTGTTTTAAAACTGGTAGGGGCTTGATAAATCGAACCCCTACCGAATTATGAGGCAATTGCCTAAACCAGACCATTTTCAATGGCGTAACGGGTGGATTGCAACAGCCGCCCAATTTCCGCCAATTCTTGCCCACGACCAATAAACCTGGTTAAAGGCGGGGGCAAATTATGCCGAGTCTCTTTCAGCTTACTTACTTCATTGCTACTCAAAAGCTAATTCCCCCATCCTCTTTCCTCCTTCCTCTTTCCTTCTCCTCATACTTCCGTTGGTCGGTGCTGCGCCCAGGGCTGAAGGGCTTCAAAAGCGGCGGCGGCGCGAAGAACCAAAGCATCGGCGTGGCGGCGACCCACGATTTGGAGTCCAACCGGCAAACCATCGGCGGTAAAACCACATGGAACACTGGCGGCGGGTTGCCCGGTCAGGTTGAAAGGGTAGGTGAAGGGAGTCCAGCCTAAATCCGCTACCGACTGCCCGGCAATAGTAGTCGGGCCGACGATACCGAGTTCAAAGGCGGCTTGCGGCATAGTAGGCGTAATCAACAAATCGTATTTGTCGAAGAAACGGCGTACCACATCCCAGAAAGCGCCACGTGCAATCATGGCCTTACCAATCTCCATCCCGGTGAGTTTCATTCCGGCTTCGACCACCCGGCGCAAACCGGGGTCGAGCAAATCGGCTTTTTCAGGCATATAGTCGCTGAGGTAAGCTGAAATGCCACCAAAGAAGAAAACATTCAGCAGGTTAATCGGCGGCGCAAAACCGGGGTCGGCTTCCTCCAAATCAACGCCCAGTTCGCCAAAGCGTTTGGCGGCACGCTCAGTAATCGCCATAATTTCCGGCTCGACTGGCACGTAGCCTAAATTAGCACTCCACGCTACTCGCAATCCGGCCAGACCTTCTTTCGCCCCTTGTTCGCAAGCCGCCAGGTAATCCACCTTGTCGGCTGGTAGCGAACTGCGGTCACGCTCGTCTGGCCCGGCTAACACACTGAGCAACAAAGCGGAGTCGGCGACGGTACGGGTCATCGGGCCGATATGTGACAGGTCTCCGGTAGCGCTGGCGGGATAGACCGGGATGCGGCCCACCGAAGGTTTGAGGCCAAAAATCCCGGTATAGCTGCACGGAATACGAACCGAGCCGCCGCCATCAGTGCCAAGCGCCAATGGCCCTAACCCTGCCGAGACCGCCGCACTCGCGCCGCCGCTAGAACCGCCCGGCGTGCGCTCCAAATTCCAGGGATTGCGACTAGGCCCAAAAACCCGGTTGTCGGTGCTACCGCGCCAGCCAAATTCGGGCGTGTTGGTCTTGCCAAGAATAACCGCTCCGGCAGCTTTGAGGCGCTCGACTGTCGGGGCATCTTCTTGTGGCACATCGTCGGCATAAAGCAACGAGCCGCGTGTGGTGCGAACGCCTTTAGTAATAATCAGGTCTTTAATTGAAACGGCTAGTCCCAGCAATTTGCCCTCGGTATCGCCGCGCATAATCGCGGCTTCGGCGGCTTTGGCCTGTTCGCGGGCCATATCTGGGGTAAGGGTGCAATAGGCATTCAATTTGGGATTTACCTGCTCAATTCGCTCTAACACCGCTTCGGTTAGCTCGACTGGCGATAGTTCCCTGGCTCGTAATAATTTCGCCAGTTCGGTAGCGGGAGTAAAACATAATTCGGTTTTGTCCATGGGGTTGCGCTCCTCTCTTCTTTTCTTACTTTTTTGCCTCTTGCTTAAAAATTACTAGAGTTCAAACGGGGAATAATATTATTGCTCTGAGTATAACGTAATTGGCAATAGGCTGCCAATTGCTTTTCGCTGTAGGAGAGGGTTATATCTTCGATTTTCGTGACAGGGGAAAAATCGAGGGCATCGCCCCATGCGCGTCAACTTAAGGCGTTAGTGGTGAAATTGGCGGCTTAAGCAAGTTCGCCCTGGAATAAATTCCGGGGCGGGCGAACTCGATGTACCGATCCAAGAGGAAAAGCTTAGGTTGACGCGCATGGGGCGCAGCCCTCTGCTACAATTTTACGGCAAATCGAGGGCATCGCCCCATCCTACACCCGAATGTGCATCACTTCGTAACGGTGCTGCTACGAATTGTCAAAGACCACAGGTTATGTCATAATCAGACTCCAAGTTTAATAGGATATATTTACACTTACTCAGATAAAATAAGGACAGTTTCCAGTTATGTCAACTAACCCAATTGAGGAAAATGTAACAGAGGTTGCTCCGTCACTATCCGGGCCAAAGCCGCAAGCTTACCTTCAACTCGAAGAACAATTAACTCAGGCTGAAAAAGCTCCGGCAGTGCCGCTACGAATGTTGGCGGTAGCGAAGGCCATGGCGATTGCATTTAAATGGAATGAAGAAAACGGTGGCTTGCCGCAAAGCTGGAATCTGGAAACAAACCGGGAATATAAAGAATGGGCAGTAGACCGCTTGCTGGAAGCCACCGCCCGTGCCATTACCGAATTTACCGAAGCAAGCGGGACAGAAGCATACGGTGCAGTAGTAACTGAAGATATTACCGAAAATGCTGAAGGAATCGAAACTGCAAAAACCATCCGGCAGGTTTGGGAAGCGGCCCTGACTCCCCAGGCGGTGATTGGGCGCAAAGGAACGAAGTTGCGCGGCGGCGGAACTGTCGCTGGTAATCATAGGGCGGTAGAGTTTGTAAATTTGCTACGGCGGGCGGGCGGCCTGACCCGTGACCAGCTACGCTTTCTAGCCGAGTTCCCCCGCTCACAGGGGGTTGCTTCACAGCACGAAACCTCGGAAACGATTAATTTATTAGTAGCAGCAAAATTTGCGAAAGCGCACGAATGTGATACCTGGAAAAATTCACAGGCCGAAATTTATACTTTAACTACCACCGGGCAAAATTTTTATAATTTGATACATTACCGGGAGCAAGGAGGTTTTCAGCGCCCGGAACTTTACGAACTAAATACCAGTTTGCAGCAGCTTTACGGTGCAAATCAAATCCTGGCCTCAATTTCAGGAGCATGCAAAGTAGCGACCAATACAGGCAAGCTAACCCAGTTGATGTACCAGTCCTTTGGGCGCTCTAGCTGGTTTCAGACCGCCGACGAGCAAATCGCTTTGCGGATGGAATGGGAAGACCAAAACTATCGCCTCTTTTTCCGCGATAATGATACGCTATTTCACCCAGATGCCGCCGGGCGGTTAATACTGGACGAGCGGCAATTGGCTCAGGTATTACTGAATCAGGCCAATATTTCGACGCACCGCAACGAAACGAAATTTGCACTGAGCCGACTTGAAGGTAATGCAGTCTGGCCTTTCCTGGTTGAATACGTAGATAGCAGCGAAACAGCCGAAGCGTTTGTCCAAAAAATAATCGCCTATAGCGAACTATTCAATAATTACCGGGCCTGGCCGGAAAAGTGGCTGGGACGTTTTCCAGCCATTCTAATAGTTACGAACGGCGGCCCACGACATTTGCTGGGCCTGATGCTAGGGGTGCGGGAACAATTGAAACGACTAATTAAGCCAAAACAGCCCCTCGAATGGTGGTTTACTACCAGTAGCTGGTTCACTGCTGCTTATGGTGATTACATTGGCACATTTAATAATCGCAAAAAACCCCGTCCCCCGATTGATCCGTCTGACCCGATAGCGCTTTGTCTGCCCGAAAAGGGCCGTATTTGGTTGCCGTTACTAGCCTTGAGTGCCGAACCTAAAGAAAATATCCAGGCCAGTCTCAATGGTCTGAATTTTTTAATTACCAGCGATAACTATGTCGAAAAGAAAAAGGCGGCTGAGAGTTTAGTTAAAGAAGGTTTGGACAGCTTGATAGATAAAATGGTCGCCTTGCCTATCCTCCATTCATAAATAAGCGACAACAAAGCCCAATTTAGTAGTCGCTTGATAAATAGATGACTTTTTGCATTACCCTACAACGTATTTGAGATTAGAGGCCATAAATCCTGGCTATATCTTGCCTGAAGGAAGATTAAGTTACACTTGAAGCTTGCATCATAACTTAGCGTATTTAATTTATCTATTGCATTACCTAGTGCTGGTGAAAATTAATGATTTGCATTACCTATAGCTGTATATTTTTACTAGTTTTGAGCCTGACGCTATTAAGAATCGGAAGGGAGAGTTTTATTACAATTTTATGACTTTTATAAAATTCGTTTTAAATACTATAGACAGTAGAACGAGAGTATGGTATTTTGTTATCATAAAGTTAAGCAACAGTGCCATGCAAAATATTTTGGTAAAGCAAAGCCGACACCAAAACAAGAAAATGCGCAATAGTCGCTCGGTAGTGGTACTAAATGTTAGGTATGAATATAACAAAATAATGCAGTTAGCTCGGCCCACCAATGATGGAGGGAGAGCTTTTTAAGCTTTAAAACCCCAAACATGTTTGCACCATCAAAACTGTTCGTGGTTTAAAAAATCAAATATCAAGCCTGGCATAAGCCTGTGAAAAGGTCTTACTTGAAAACAGAAAAGCCAGTAAGCAAAAATAATGGTTTGTAAATAATCTACTGGTGGGTCAATTTAAGCTTAACTAATAAAGTATTTTGGTAAGTTCGGTAGTTAAGGAAATTTGGGCTAAAGAATAGCAAGTGCTAGGGGATAGAGATCGGGGAAGCTTTAGGCTCCGAAAACATAGCACCAGCGCAGGTTCTAAGTTAATAGGGGGA
>JBBQXW010000372.1:0-6679 GCA_038209275.1 Chloroflexia bacterium
CAAAACTGTTTACAAGGATTTCTTCCTGACCCAACCGCCCATCGGGGTCTGGCTCTGGTCACTTCCCTTGCGGTTGGGCGGGGCAGATTGGGGCGGCTTGCTCGATTTCTTGCGCCTGCGCTTTTTTACCTCGCTGCTTTCGCTGGTGACAATCGGGCTGGTTTATTTAACCGGGCGGAAATTGGGCGGAAATTGGGCCGGGCCAATCGCCGGACTTATCGCGGCGCTGGCACTGGCAATTGATGGCGTAGTGATTCGCACCGACCAGCAAGTAATGCTGGAAGCACCCTCTAATCTCTTTATTGCCGCCGCTATTTGCGCCTTCGTGCATTACCAACCCGCCGCCAAAAACCAGAAAGGGCAGTTGTTAATCCTGCTGATGGCGGGATTTCTCGCTGGAGTTGCCTTTTCGATTAAAGCGCCAGCGCTGGTGGTCGGGCAAAGTCTGGGAATGACGCTTTTAATCTGGCGACGCTGGAAAGGGTTTGGCAGTTTCAGCCTGGGTTTGGTAGCGGGCTTTCTCTTGCCCTGCGGCTATTACCTGCTTACGGTAGGCGATTTGTTCATCAAGCAAGCCTATCTCTATCGAGCGGTTCACCCTTTTAGCGAATTGTCGGTGCTGGGCCAGTTTCATTCCGGCACAACCCTGACCGCCTTTGAATATATGACCCGCACTCCTTATCTGGCTTTTACCCTGCTGGGCGCGGGTTTAGGGCTGGTGGCGATTGTGTTGCGCTGGGTTACGCGGAGTGGTGGCGAAATGTGGCTGCCCGTTGTGCTGATAACGGTCTTTACCGCCTTTAGCTATACCGCCAAAGCGGGCTTTTTCCCGCATTATTATGCTCAGATGGCCTTGCCGTTGGCGTTGATGGCGGGGGGTATGGTGAATTTCTGGCTGGTAAAACGCTGGTCGGGACGCATCGGTCTGGCTATTTCGCTGGTTGGCGTGGTCTTGCTCGCCGTCTTGCTCTGGCCCTTTGTCCAGCAAACCGGGGACGAGCCGAGCAAGCCGGAATGGAGTCTGGAACGGGCGGTAGCGGGTAGCTTCGACCAGTTAGGGCTGGGTCAAGGTTCGCTCCTGACCTGGGATGCCCGCTATAGCTTTATTCTGGGCCGACCAATGCCGCTTGATGCTTATAATCGCTACCTGACCGATGGCTCGGCCTATTCTGATTACGTCGGATTGGGCCTGGATAGTGCCAGTTTGCCGCAGGCGCTCCGCAAAACCGCCCTGGATAAAAAGCCCAGTACCGAAGCTTTCCGCAATTTGCGCTATCTGCCAGTCAATCAAGAAAACTGGCGCAAAGCCGCCGCCACCGCCGATTATCTCTTGACCGAGGTACGGGCCGATACTCAGCTTTCGCCTCAGACCCGCCAGGGATTCAAGGCTGATTTTATCAATCGCCTGGAAGATAAGCTGGTGGGTATTTATAGTAGCAGTCGGTTTATTCGTAATCAATCGGGCTTGCTTTTTGGCGAAAAAATGCGGCTGGTCGGCTTCGATGCGTCATCAGAAATAAAAACTGGCGCAACTAAAATGCCCCTGACCTTTTTCTGGCGGGGCGAGCGCAAAATAGCCGAAGATTACGTTATCTTTGTGCATCTGCTGAACGAGGCGGGTGATAAGGTAGCCCAGCGCGACACCGCCCCCCGCTACGGCGCACTCGATACCTCCAAATGGATACCGGGCGAACTGTTTGACGACGACCAATCGCTTGAACTACCGCCCGATTTAGCACCGGGTCGCTATAAACTGCTGGTTGGGGTCTACCGCCCCACCGACGGCAAGCGGCTAACCGTCTCGGAAATACCCACCGGGGTAGTAGCCAGCGAACAGGCCGACAGTGTCATTCTGTTTGAGGTGAATGTTATCAGATAGAATTGAGAATTTGAGATGGTACGCCCGTGAAACCCGCCCTGGAATAAATTCCGGGGCGGGCTTGCTCATCGTTTAAACTCTCGTCAAAACTAGCGCCTCGCCGTCAGTGATTGCCATGCTATGTTCAAAGTGCGCCGAGAGTTTGCCGTCTTTAGTGACAACCGTCCAGTTATCAGGTTTTTTCAGGGTGGCGGGAAGTCCGGCATTTACCATCGGCTCTATCGCGATGCACATGCCCCGGCGTAAGGCCATGCCACGAGTGTTCTGGCGGTAGTGCGGCACAAATGGGTCTTCGTGAACGTTGCGCCCAATGCCATGCCCGCCGTAGCCTTCCGCCACTACTGAAAAACCCTGGCGCTCCACGTAATCGTTCACCGCCGCCGAAATATCATGAACGTGATTGCCCAATTTGGCCTGTCCAATTCCGATTTCCAGCGCCTCTCGCGTAACATCTATCAGGCGCTGCGCTTCCTGAGATACCTTGCCCACCGGGAACGTGGCTGCCGAGTCCGCGTTCCAACCTTTGTAAGTTGCGCCAACATCCAGGCTGATTATATCGCCCTCTTTTAGCACCCGCCGACTTGGTATGCCGTGAATTATTTCATCATTAATCGAAATACAAATGTGTTCCGGGAAGTCATACAACTTAAAAAAAGCCGGAGTGCAATCCTGCGAACGAATATACTCGTCGGCAATGCGGTCAAGTTCTAGTGCCGTAATCCCTGGCTTTACATGTTTCCTTAGCTCTTCGATTGTTTTGCCAACCACTTGCCCGGCCCGCCGCATCAATTCAATTTCATTTTTGGTTTTACACGTAACCATTAAATCTCTTCTCCTTGTAACTTATTACATCCTCATACCGAACCCGTCGGTGTTTTCCCACTTTGCGATAGGGCAACTCGCCCAGCTCAAGCAACTTGATTAAGTACGGGCGCGAGACCTTTAACAAATCTGCCGCCTCCTGCGTAGATAATTCCGGGTTGCACGGCACAATAGTTATTTCTTTTCCCTGCTCCAGATAACCGATTACCTGTCGCAGCAATTGGAAAACTACCTCCGAAATTTCGATTTCCTCGCCTTCCGGCCCAATCAACCGGGCGCGCTTGCCGGGCGGCGCTCGGAAGGTGGCGGGCAGGGCTATTTCAATTTTATCCAGCGCGGGCGGCAAATTTCTTGGTCGGGCGACTGTATCACGTTCCGGCAACGCTACCATAATTTTCTAGCTCCTTTCAACCTTCATATTTTACCACGCTATCAACTTAAACGCAACAAACGAAATGAACGCAACAAACGAAATTAAAATAACCCTGAACAAAATAGCTGGTGTAGGAGGGGGCTGCGCCCTCGATTTTTGCCCAGTGGTAAGGGCAAAATCGAGGGCGCAGCCCCTCCCACAGCGAAAATCGCCTTTGTCATCATCCAGGCACGACACGGCAAGGAGTTACAAAAGTTTCGATAATCTCCTATAATAAAAGCGATAATCTTGTGTTCCTAAAAAGGCTAAAATTGAGGAAATAGTGAGGAGAAGTTAAACTTGATGACGAATATAATAGAAGGAGAAAAACCAGTCAAGATTATCGGGTTGGGCGGGGGGCTGGGCAAAGTATCGCGTAGCCTGACCATCCTGAAAATAGCGCTTGGGGCGGCAAAACAGGCTGGAGCAGAGACTGAACTGCTTTACCTGGGCGACTTAAATTTACCGTTTTTTGTACCAGACCAACCCGTTGAAGTGTATCCGCAGCCTGAAATAATTAATGAATTTTTGGAAAAGATGAGAGCGGCGGACGGCTTTATTTGGTCGTCGCCAGTCTATCACGGGACGGTAGCCGCCCCGTTCAAAAACGCCCTGGAAATGCTCGAATTACTCCCGCGCCGTCCCCGGCTTTATCTGGAAGGGAAAGTAGTCGGGCTACTGACGGTTTCGGGCGGACAGTTCAGCGCCCCGCAAGCCCTTACCGCTCTCTGGCACAGCGCCCGCGCCTTAAAACTACTGGTTGCAACCACTGCTATCCCAATCTCGCACGGCAAGCAAATCTTTGATAGTGAAGGCCAATTGCTCGATGAAAAAATCGCTGGTCAAATCGCCGTGCTAGGCCGTGAAGTAACCGAACTCGCCCGCCTCTACCGTCACATGCCATTTGAAGTCAGAAGTCAGAAGTCAGAAGTCAGAAACTTCTCCTAACGAACTTTGAACTTTGAACTTTGAACTTTGAACCAAAATTTGCCAAACCGGGGTAGGCTTGTTATAATTAGCCCACGATAAAATGCTATTTTCATTCAGGAAAGCAGGATAAGAAATTTGTTAACGACGTTGAATGTAATTCAGATTGTACTGGCAGTCTTTCTCATTGCACTAATTCTGCTCCAGACCAAAGGTAGCAGCTTTAGTGGCGCGATGGGCGGCGATTCCAACTCGATTTTCCGCACCCGGCGCGGCTTCGAGAAGCGCCTATTTCAGTTCACGATTGCTTTTGCAGTCGTATTTGTGGTGATTTGTTTGTGGGCCAGCTTTGTCAAGGCTTAAAGCCAATTTCGATAGGGGCGTAATTCATTGCGCCCGGTCACGGCTTGACTATCCAGGAATTAAGCACTTTGGTTAACAATCTCAGGCTTCAGGTATTGGTGGCTGCTGTAGGCTTTTTTGCGGTAGCAGTGGCTCTCGCCTACTTTCTATTGTTAGTTCCACGCAGCAGCGCCCCGACACCAGGCGGCACTTATGTCGAAGGGGTCGTCCTCGACGCTTCTTCACCTCTGGTAATCAACCCGCTCTTAACCGCCAACCCCCTTAGCGAAGACGTTTCTTCGCTGGTTTTTAGTGGCCTGACCCGGGCCAACGAAAAAGGCGAAATTGTTCCCGATTTGGCGGACACCTGGGGGCCACTAGATGAAGAAGCCAAAACCTGGGAGTTTCATATTCGGCCCAATGCCCGCTGGCAAAACGGAATGCCCGTGACCAGCCGCGATGTGGTTTTTACGGTTGGCCTGATTAAAAGCGACGATTTCCCCGGCGCGCCCGAATTGAAATCTACCTGGAAAAACATTGAAGTAGACCGATTAGGCGATTACCGGGTACGCTTTCGCATGAAAACTCCCTGGACACCTTTTTTGAACTATACCACCTTTGGGTTGTTGTCCGAACAACTTCTAAAAGATAAAATTACCGCCAAAGATTTGGGCCGCGCCGATTTTAATTTTGAACCGATTGGCACCGGGCCATATCGTCTTGCACCGGGCGGTCTGGCTAACGATGGGGTGACGCTCATTGCCAATCCGCTTTATTATGGGCAGAAGCCGTACCTGGATAAAGTCTGGTTTCGTTACTATCCCAGTTCGCGGGCCGCACTGACCGCTTTGCGCTCCAATCAGATTGACGGTATTTCGTATGTCCCGCCGAACGAACTGAAATTGCTTGACGATAGTAAGAACATCGAACAATACAACGCGCCGCTTGCCCCCAACACCTTTCTGTTCTTCAATTTGCAACGTAGTGAGCTTTTTGGGCAAAAGGAAGTTCGGCAGGCGATTGCCCAGGCGATTGATAAGCGGGCCTTAATCGAACGCGATTTCGCGGGCAAAGCCACCGTTAGCGAGTCGCCAATCCCGTCTTATCTGTGGGCCTACAAAGCCGACATCAAGAAGTTTGATTTTCAACCAGCTATCGCCCGTAAATTACTGGATGATGCAGGCTGGAAGGTCAACGCCGATGGCGTGCGCCAGAAGGACGGGCGACCCCTGGTAATCAACATTCTGACCGCTAACACTGCCGACCAACAAGCCGTAGCATTGGATATAGCCGAATATTTACGGGGAATAGGCATTGCCGCTTCGGTGCGAATTGCCCCCAGCGTGCGCGATTTGGACAAGGATATTGCCGCCCGCAACTACGATGCGCTGCTCATTTCGGTACAGGGCGCGATTAACGACCCCGATGTTTATAGCTATTGGCATAGCTCCGAAGCACAGCAGGGTTCTAATTACAGCGGGTGGCGCAACGACAAAGCCGACCAACTTTTGGAAAAAGCCCGCCAGAGCATTAATCAAGGCGTGCGGCAGCAACTTTACAACCAGTGGCAAGATTTGTGGGCCAGCGAATTGCCCAGCGTGCCACTTTACTATCGCACCTACACCTACGCCATCAGCAACCGGGTCGGCAAGCTTGCGCCGGGCCAACTCAAGCTTATGAACGACAGTAGTGACCGTCTAAAAGACCTGCCCTTCCGCTATGTCCTGACCAGCACGAAGTTTGGCAATTAGAACAATGTTTTATCTTATGAGCAAATTGTCAATTTATTCAAAAGCTAACTTATTTGAGTAGTGCCTATTTTTGCAGAGCTGATTTTTGGTAGAGGCTAATTGCATTCGCCTTTTTGATTGAATAATTGTCCGAAGGGCGAATGCAATTAGTTCCATACGCATCAAGTTAAGGATGAGACTGACGAAGTAGAGTAGTGGTAAGTCGCCTGAGACTACCCACAGGCAACCCTACGGGCCGAACTCTCAGGCTAAAAGCTAAAGGCGGCTGAAATTCAGGTACATCACGGGAGGTTACAGTGAGCTTCAGCTTACTTTAGCAATTTAGCCTGGGAGTTCGGCCCGTAGGGTTGCCTGTGGGTAGTCCCAGGTGGACTACATAGGCGTACCAATTTCGGGCTTAAACCCCTTGCCAGAGGATTGCTATTCGCGTGGATTAGGCTTGTGCCACTCGTCCGGCAAATCGGCTTGGTGGAGGTTGGCCCGGTTCAGGTTGGTCTTGCTTAAGTCGGTACGGCGCAAGCTGGACTCCGACAGATTGGCCTTGCT
>JBBQXW010000373.1:0-6655 GCA_038209275.1 Chloroflexia bacterium
AGTGAGCATCATCGGCAACTGGCTATTCCGGCAGTCATGGAATTATTGGAAGTTCAGACGGGTGAAAAGATTTTAGATTTAGGCTCAGGACAAGGAGTTTTAGCCCCTTATATCTATGAAGCGGGCGCAAATTATATCGGGGTAGAAGCCAGCCCTACCTTACGGCAATTTGCCGAAAAACATCACAAGCGACAAGGAAAATTCCTTTTAGGCGATGTATCTAGGCTGGATAAATTAGACGAATTAAAGGCGGCTGAGTTTGATGCAGTAGTTTTCTTACTCAGTATTCAGGACATGAATCCCTTGCAGAGCGTGCTAAATTCGGCGGCATGGGCGTTGAAACCGGGTGGCAAGCTAGTGATTTTAATGACCCATCCCTGTTTTCGAGTTCCCCGGCAAAGCGGTTGGGGCTGGGATGAGAGTCGCAAGCTGCAATATCGGCGGATTGACCATTACCTGACCGCGCTTTCCGTCCCCATGAAAGCTTTTACCGACCACAAAAAAGGGGTCACTTTCAGCTTTCACCGCCCGATGGAAGAGTACGTCAATGGACTGGCAAATTGCGGTTTGCTGGTGGATTACATGAAAGAAATCCCCGGTAATATTTTTGGCAAAACCGATGCAAAAGCTGAAAAACGAGCGCATCAGGAAATTCCCTTGTTTTTAGGTTTACGGGCGCGTAAACTATAGACCATCTATAATCTGTGGTAGGGGCTAGGTTTCCCCGTCCAATTCGGCATAGCAACAGACTTGGGCGAGGAGACCTAGCCCCTACCACAGATTAGCCGAAATTTTCGATTAATCAAAGCCATAATCCAGCAGCGAAGCGGGAAGGCGGGCTGGTAAAACGTTCTCGCGTTCCCACTCGAACGGCAAGGTTAGTTGAGTAGCGGACGGTTGGCGATTGACGGCGGCGGATAATTTCTTCTGCCCGGCTTTGTACAGCATTTCGTGGGGTGCGCCGAAGTAACGTCCGTCCAGCGTGATAAAATCGCGGGCGCGGTTGGTGGCAGCCCCGGTCTGCTTGAGGGCTTCTAGCGTTTTGAAAAGAGCGTGCGGGCGCAAATTGATGATACGGGCGGCACTGACCGGGCCGATGCCGGGTATTCGCAGTAACTCTTCCGGCGCAGCATGATTCAGTTCAATCGGGAAGCGGTCAAGGTGTTGCAAAGCCCAGGCTACTTTGGGGTCAAGGTTCTGCGGCAAACCGCCTTCGCTGGTGAACGGCAATTCATCAAAGCTAAAACCGTACTGGCTCAATAGCCAATCGGTCTGGTAGAGGCGCTGACGGCGGCGCGGTGGTGGCCCGCTAAAGCCTTCCATCGGCGTACCGGGCGAAGGCGTAAACGCGCCGTAATAGACCCGGTTCAAATTTTTATCGTTGTAGAGCCAGCTAGTAGTTTTCAAAATCTCGCGGTCAGTTTCCGCTCCCGCCCCGACTATTAGTTGGGTACTTTGCCCGGACGAGAGCCAGCCACGTTCCTGCCGCAGCTTTTCGATCCACTCCATCCGCATAATAATATCGCTGAAAAAGTTTTTTTCTGACGAGAGCGCGTCCAGTCGCTCGGCAGAAGGCGCTTCCATATTCACCGAAAGGCGGTTCGCCAGCCGTGCCGCTTCTTCAATCAGGCCAAAACTTGTACCCGGTAAAATCTTCAGGTGAATATAGCCGCCGTAATGAAATTTCTCGCGCAAAATCGCGGTAGTTTTGACTACCTGTTCCATCGCTGCGTCCGCTCCGTTATCCGCCCCACTGCTCAATAACAGCCCGTCCGCCATGCCCCGGCTCTGAAATTCCAGATAGAGTTTCGCCAGTTCGTCCGGCTCAAAGGTCGTCCGCCGCAC
Source organism: Chloroflexia bacterium (assembly GCA_038209275.1). Classification (GTDB taxonomy): domain Bacteria; phylum Chloroflexota; class Chloroflexia; order Chloroheliales; family Chloroheliaceae; genus L227-5C. Next base: position 1,846 of record JBBQXW010000373.1, read on the forward strand.
ATTATCGTTCTGTGTCCGTAACGGGCAATACGAACAGCCCCGGTCACAGCGATTGGTCTGCAACACCCGCATTATTTTGGATTGACGATTGGATTTACCGTGTCCTTCGCCCGCCACGCACAGAGCGGCGTTCGGCGTGATAGTTCGCTTACGGCTCGTCGAACTCGAGACCGTTTCAAACTGCGCCCCTTCGCCCAACAAATTTAACTTATCGAACGTGTCCATAATTCTTGACACTTTTCCAGCTAATGTTTTTATTAACCTTCCAACCTAAGAAATTCTTTATATTCGTCCTGCATCATTTCCCAAAAGGAGCGATAGCGCGCCGCACCCGGATACCAATTTGCAAAAAACCAGGCTTCCCATTCACCTTCAGGAGTAACAACCTGTGGATTGAGCAAATAAAGGGCCGAGTCACCCCAATCGCTAATTTCCAATGCTGTTTTCAAATATTCCCCACGCATTGTCAATTCGCTTTGCTCTTCCCCATAAACGAAATATTCCTCATCCGAGATAGGATCGGGGTTTGTGTTCCAAACTTCAATCAAATGTTGATTTCTGACATGCAGCCAATCAATCTCTTCGGTAGACCAAAGTTTATCAATAAAATTAGTGGTTTGTCCCCAGCCGTTAGTCACTTTCAGGAAGGCGCGGTAGGATGGTGGAAGCCTTGTACCTAAACGGGCTTCTGCCTGTAAAATTTGCTCTTCGGTTGCACCAGGATAGCCTAACCATTGAGCATCAATCGCTTCCTGCGACGGCTTTTTCATTAAATCATTCGATGCAAGTAGGTCAATACTCCATTCGTGCAAAAGCTTTTTCCAGCCAAACGGGTCTTCGGCAAAATTATCAGGTGAAGATGTATCCTTTTCCATGAGGTTGTAACCTCATCCTTCCTTTGGGAATACACTACAACGTATTGGCAAAAGCACGAGAACGGCGAACGCTAAAGTTTTCAGTATTCGCTATTTATCGAACAGGCAGCTCGATTGCGATTCATCATGCACGCACGTAGCGCATGAATACAACGCCTGATGGGAGTGGGCTGGCTTCGACCAGGCGCAGATTAAGGCGCTGCCCATCGGGAAAAAGCTTCTTGCCACTGCCCAGTACAAGCGGGTAAACATGCAGGCTATATTCGTCAACCAAATCGTGTTCGGCTAAGGTATGCACCAGCACACTGCTGCCATCCATAAGGATGTTCTTGCCGGGCTGTGCTTTCAAGGCGCGTATTTCCTCGACCACATTGCCGCTAATCAAGGTTGAGTTGCGCCAGGCCGAAGCCGTTGTCAGGGTGGTGGAAACTACATATTTCGGCACGGTATTCATTACATCGCCAAAAGGGTCGCCGACTGGCATTGGTTCAAATGCCCCGCCGTGAATCTGCCAGGTTTTTCGCCCCAGAAGTAGCGCGTCACTTTGGCTCATTGCCTCGAAAAAATGCGCTCCGATGTCATCGTGCCAATACTGCCATGTCCAACCGCCCTGGGTGAATCCACCCTCGGTATCTTCTTCTGGGCCACCGGGCGCTTGTATAACATTGTCCAACGACACAAACTCCGCTACCACGATGTTTCGCATAATTACCTCCGTATAAATAACAAATCCAGGCTTTCAACACTGTAAATCACCTTACTGACTACCTTAATTGAGAACGAGAATTTCCTCCGTCCTCCGTCCTCAATTTTCAGTCCTCTAATATGTTATCTTCACAGTTGTAATTTGTTGCCGGTCTTGGACTAAACGAATTTTTTCTTGAATCAGGCCGACATAGAGGGTTATATCTTTTTCGTCTTTCTCGACCCGAATTTGCCCGACGATTTCAACTTCTTCGCCCGGTTGCAAATCGCGCCCTAAACCCCAGCGGAAGGGATAGCGCACCGGGCCACCCACGCCGCTATTCGCATCGAAATCTACCCCGATGCGCCAGTAGCCCGCCTGGTCATCGTAGCGCCCGTTTTCGAGCGAACTATAAACATCACGGGTGCTGTAGACAAAGCCGCTATCCGGCCCGTGACTGCGAATCGGCACTTTCCCGGTATTCTTCACCCGTACCGTCACTGTCACCAGGTTATTTTTAATAATTGCAGTCGGGCCAATTTTGGCGTAAGTAATTACCGCTTCGGGCAGACCGCCGCCGCGCACTTCCAGCGTACTGGCCCGGCGGGTAATATTGCCGTATTTATCGGCGGCTTGCACAGTGTAGGTATAAACTCCGTCCACTAGCGGCTTGCCAGTCTGGTCAAGGCCGTTGAAATCCACCCGGTCTTCCTGGGCGGGCTGGTTTTTGGCGGTTTTGAGGGTACGATTAAAGCCGTTTGCTCCGGCAATCGAAATCGTCACGGTTGCCGGGCGGGTGGTGCGCCAGTTCAAATTCGCCACATCGTCGCGGGCATCGAAATTGGGGCTGATTATTGCCGGATTCGCACCTAAACTTTCTATTTCAGGTGCGCCTTCGCTGGCGGGGCTGCCGCTAATACTAAATTCGCGGGTCTCCTGCGGCCCATTTTGCGCCTGCAAAATTAGTTTGTAAAGGCCGTCCGGCAATATCCGGCGCTGCGTCAAGCCGTTTTCGTCTAGTTCTACCGCCCCATCCAGCCTTAGCATATAGCTACCGGGCATACGTGGTTCGTCGCGGCGCAAATCGTAACGCTTGCCATCCGGCCCTTGCAAGAACGCCGAAATCTTGGTGTCGCTGCCGACCTGATAAGAAGTATTGATTACTCCACCCTGGCTCAAATTCAAAGTATTACTATCACTTTTGACCTCGCTCAAAGCTGGGCCAGTCTGCCCCGAACTACACGCGCTCACCAGCAATGGTAATATTAAAATTAACAGCGTTAGCATAACTAAATTAATTAATGTTGGAATAGAAAAACTAATTTGACTAGGTATTCTGTTTCTAAAATTCATCTACGCCCCTCACCACTTAAATTGTTTGCTGAAAATTAAATAATCGTTCTACCCAGTTTACAAATTGTTGGGCGTGCGGTGCCTGAGAATCCAGATATTTTTTTGTGATAGCTTGCCCTAACGGTGTACCGGGGTCTTCTTGCCAGGCCAGCCAGGTATGAATCTGGGCTTTAGCTTGAGGTATCTTGGAGGAAACAGCACAAGCTTCCTGAGTACATTTTTCAGAAAGATTCCAAAGAGGGTTAGTTTCGTGGTCAGGTACGAGAAAGCTGACAAAATTTTCTAACATACCTGGAAGCTTATTATCCGGCATTAGCCAGATACCGACTTTTGAGGGTAAATTTTCTGAGGTTTGCTCGATGATAGTTCCTGACGGGTCAGGTTCAACGGGTATATTAGAATATCCAACCTGACGAAAAACATCGGTTAAAGATTGCCAGCGCGTTATGAGATTAGCATCGGCATCTACCACAACACCAAGCCGCGTTAAATCACTGGCTTTTAATTCTCTGCTGAGGCTTTCTCGCAAGGTTTCATAGCCAACTTTATCTTTAATTCCAAGTCTTTGGCTGTTAATTGTAAGAGAGGTAATTTTTTGACTTCTGTCAGCCGAGTCAGTAACGTCAGCCCAATTTTGCATTTGATAATGCTGTTTCAGCAAATTAAAGATGACAAAAACATCATCTCTACCTTCAACTAATAATACTAACGGATAGACTTTCGGCACTGTTATCGTACCTCAATCTCTTCGCGGGTAACAATTCGCAAATCAGCTTCATCAAAGGGCGTGACGATAATTTCTCCCCGCTTATTTTCCAGCCGGAAAAGCATGGCTTCCTCATGTTCATCTTCTTCCGCCGCTTCCTGAAAAGCTTGCACACAGTCCCAGCTATGAGTAGTGGCAAATACCTGAACATTAAGCCGATGGGCTACCTGAAATATCAAACGCCACAAATCTAGCTGCACCGAATAATGAAGACCACTCTCAACCTCATCTATTAATAACACTCCATTTTTGGCATTAACCAGGGATAAAGTAATACCAAACAGACGATTTATGCCTTCGCCCAAATTGCGGAGAGGTACAGGTGTATCAAGGTCTGTTATTTTCACTATAGGAACACGTTCCCTTGCAGAACTAGATATACTGATAAGATTTACGCGCTCAATTTCAGGTGCAATAATGCGCAGAGCCTTCAATACATCATCTTCAAGATTTGTTAAGGCAATTTTATCCCACAACTCACTGATTTGATTATTATCTACACCGCTGGCAGACGTGAAAACAGAAGATATTTTTTCTTCTTCTGGTCTTATAAACTCATTCCGCATCCTTGCGTCAAGTCGGTAACGCGCTCTTTGTCTATTCCCTAAATAGACAGAAAGATACAGAAAAGCTTCTTCAACTGTATCTAACTGATCAAATTGAAGTTGTCGTAAAGTACCGATTTCATTTTCATTATTGACTTGTCTAGTATACCAACCTAAATTGACAGAAATTGTATCTCTTTGAGAATCAACCGGCCCTATTTTAATAGGTTCAGTATTTTCTTTAGGGTCTTTCCTACCATAAAATAAATATTTGATTGCTAATACTTGGTCTTGGTTAGATCGTTCAAACCGAATACGGCGGTTACTCTCATTTCGGGCTTCTAAGAGTTCCCAAATTGCTGAAAGAGAGCCTTGCCGAGCATAAAGCCATACTGCTTCCAGCAAGATTGATTTGCCAACGTTATTTTTTCCAACAAAAAGGTTGACCCGGCCCAATTTTTCAATCCGCAAATGTTTAAATGGTCGGAAATTTTGAACTTCGAGGCTATCTAAAATCAAATCTGCCATGCCTGCTTTTCTTTCCCTCATTGACATGAGACTCCACACAAACATCTTAGCAGAAGCC
>JBBQXW010000374.1:0-6649 GCA_038209275.1 Chloroflexia bacterium
AAGCTGGGACATGCGTTCGGGCAACCGAGCTGCGCCGCCCTTAGTAATCGAAATGAGTTCAGCCAGCACCTATAAGGGTGATATTGATTTGGACAAGAAGCCACGCCTGTATGGTTTAATTGGGGTAAGCGAATATTTTGCCTACGACCCGAACCGCCCACGAGCCTGGCCCAGACGATACCGCACTCGGTTGCTGGGCTGGCGTTACAATGCAGCAGGCCAACCTCAACCAATTCAAGCGAATGAGCAGGGCTGGTTATGGAGTGAAGTGCTGGATAGCTGGTTAGGGCCGGATGAGTTATATCTGGCCTTCTATGACCGAGCGGGCAATCGGCGACCAACCGCGAAGCAAGCGCTGGCTGCCGCCCGCGAGAAAGCGGATGCCGCCCGCGCAGAAGCCGAACAACGTGCTACGGTTGAACAAAGTGCGCGTGAGCAAGCCGAACAGCAACTCGCCGAATTGCAGCGCCAGTTGGAAGAATTGCGACGGCAGCAGCGCCAGTAAACCTAAACCAGAAACCAGAAACTTTTATCCCTGACCTATCTCACGCTTGAAAGTACGCATCAGATTGCGTAATTCCAGGTCGTTGGGATACTTTTCGATGCCCATATCGAGTAGTAGCAAAGCAAATTTCTGGCGACCCGATGCACTGTACGCATTCGCCAGCGCTTTGTAACCCAGTACCGGCATTTGCTCAAATTCTTCCAGGCTACCAAAATCGAATAATGGGTCCTGTTCCACTACTTTGCGAAATTCGTCGGTGCTGGCCTGTAAACGTCCGGCATAAGCATAATCTATCGCTTGCCGCGCCCGTGCCATCAGTCCATCCGCGCCACCCGCGCCGTAAGCCCGGCTACCAAAATAGTTCCGTTCCCGTCGTTCTTGCCCCGGTTCCACTGGTTTGTCATCAGTTGGCAACGTAACTGGCGGGATTGAGGCCGAAGGAGGTCGCGGCGAGAGTGGCTGCGGCGGACGCAAGCGGTCGGCTGGCGCGTTCAAATTTGGTTTTTGCTGTGGCTCGGTGGCAGTTCGGTTCGGATGGGTTGGTTTAGGGACTGCCGGGCGCTCCTGAACCGCCTCTTTTTCTGGTTGTGGCGCTCGATTAATCGAGGGCGGCACCGCACTACTCGATAATGGCGAAATCGGCTGCGGCGGTTTAATTAGCGGCTCGCTTTTGGGCGGGTAGGTATTGGTAGCAGGGCTGGAAGTAAATTTTCCCTCTTCCACACTAAAGGGTTGTACATCATCGAAGAAGCCTTCTAATGGATTGGGCTGCGAATTGCGCCCGATGGTGTAAGAAGAACTATCTGTTGCCGATGGTCGCGGGCGGGCCGGATTTTGGGCTGTGCCAGTACCAGAGCTGTTGGTAGGCTGTACTCCCCGATTTGGGTTTACCCGGTCGCGGTAATCAGTGTTTGGGGCAGGCGGTTTTGGCTTAAAGCCGGGCATCTGATTATCGCTAGTTGACGGTTCTTCCCCGTGATTGCCCGGTTTCAACATATTGAATAAGCGGCCCAGACCCTGCCGCCCGGCTCGTACTCCAATTACTACGCCATCCTCAATCTGTAAGGCGATATTCTTGCCAGTATCACCCCATAAATATCCGGCCCGCCCCAGCCCAAATAATACGAAGCCTATAATAAGGATAATCAGCAAAATTATCAAGAAATTCGGCCCGCCGCTCTGCTTATTGTTATTGTTGCCACCATCCCCACTGCCGCCAGTAGGGTCATCGGGCGAACCAGGTGGTGGCGTACTAATCTGAGCGGCAATACCTACTCCTGGCCCGGAAAAGGCCGGATTAACGTTCGCATTCTGTCCGCTATTTACCCCCAAATTATCGGCGGTTTTGGCAACCGTCGCTGGTAACAAAACATCCCCTTTGGGATAGCCAATATACTGAGCGGTGCTGTTAGACGGGCCACCTCCGGCGGGCGGCGCAACCTGAAATTGTCCTGGCTGCTTGCCCATTTCAAAAGTATAATTCAGAATTGCGGCGGTATCGGTAGTAAAGCCGTTCTGATCGGTATCCAGCACTACGGCAATCACGGTCTGACCGTTGCGGGTGGCGCTGGCAACCAGACACAATCCTGCACCATCGGTAAAGCCCGGTTTGATACCGTTCGCGCCGCTATAGCGCTTGAGAAAATTATTTATATTGACCAGATTATGCCCGGCGACGGTAGCTTTTTGTTGGCTGACAATGTTTGCAATGGTCGGGTTATGCAGCGCGTACCAGCCAGTAATAGCTAAATCGTAGGCACTGGAATAGTGTCCGTCCTGGTCAAGGCCGTGCGGGTTGGCGTAATGGCTATCTTTCAAACCGAGTGCTTCGGCTTGATTATTCATGCGGGCAATAAAACGGCTTACCGGGTCGCCCTGGCCTGCTATTTTCGAGCCAGCATAGCGCGCAACCGCCTGGGCTGCGTCGTTTCCGCTATTGAGCAACATCCCGTATAGTAAATCCGAGAAAGTTACGGTTTCCCCGACCCGCAAGCCCATGCTGGCTTCGCCAATTAAATCTTCTTTTATTACGGTGTAGCGGTCATTTAGATTGGTGTTGGGTGTGCCGAGCGCGGTCAGGGCCGTCATAATTTTGGTCGTACTTGCCATGGGAACGCGGCGGTGAATATCTTTGGCGAAAATAACTAACCCGGTTGTAGTATCTACTCCAATCGCAATTTTGGCATTAACATTTGGGATAGCCGGAGCCGCCTCAACTATTTCAGTTCGTATCAGAAAGGGGAAAAGCAGTATAAAAGCTAAAAATGGCAAAATCAGACCATTGCCAAAAAAACCCGCTCGGATGGGTGCAAAATATCTGTTCCGCAGCCGTGCTGCGCCTGTTGCTCTTTTTTCCAACGCCGTTCTTTCTTGCCTTTAGAGCTATCTCTCTAGCAGCACAATTCATTGCATCGAACCAGGTTTGAATTGTCAAACCTCTACCAGAATAGATTTAGCACAGCCATTGAAGCAGGAATTTAGACTACATATCGCATCTATTTTACCATACCCCTATTTTTATGTAAAGAGGTAATCAGAACGATTGTCTAAACTGGTGTTATAATAGTTTTCAGTTTTCAGTTTTCAGTTTTCAGTTTTCAGTCTTCAGTCTTCAGTCGTCAGTTGAAGGAGTGATGAGTGATGAGTGATGAGTGATGAGTGAGTTCATAGATAAATCATCTATAGAACTGAAAACTAACGACTAACAACTGACGACTGAAAACTGACGACTGAAAACTGACGACTGAAAACTGACGACTGAAAACTGACGACTGAAAACTGATAACCCTAAAAATGACTAAATTTTTGGTAACGGGTGGAAGCGGCACATTGGGGCGGATTTTGCTGCAACGGCTGGTGGAGCGGCGCGAAGAAGTACGTGGGCTGGTGCGACCCGCAAAATTAGAGATTTTACGCCCGGAAGTGCGGCGCGAGGTAGAACTTGTCCCCGGCGATTACGCCAGCGAGGAAAGTTTGCGCGCTGCCCTTGAAGGGGTGGAATATGTGATTACGGCGGTTCGTGCCAATATGTACGACCCGCCCAAAGTTCACTACAATCTTGAAGTGGATGGCAATCGCCGCCTCTTTCGGTTGGCAAATCAGGCGGGAGTGCGTCACCTTACTTTTATTTCGCTGCTACACGCCGAGCAATTTCCTGAAAACCATATTTTCAATGCCAAACATCAAGCCGAGGCCATTTTGAAGGAAAGCGGACTCAATTATACTATTTTCCGGCCCGCCGCTATGATGAGCCGGGCTATGCTGATACGTACCTATAACGGCTTGAGCAAAGGCTGGTTTGCCCCCATCGAAGGCGAAAACATGCCGCACTCGCCGATTATGTACGATGATATGGCTGAATTTTGCGTAAGGGCTGCCGCTACTCCTGAAGCACTCAACCATACTTTTGATATTGGTGGGCCGCATATCTACAAAGGTAGCGAATGGGTACGCGATTTGGCGGCTCATTACGGACTGACCTTCAAATACCGACCTCGCGGCAACTTTCTCAGCAATATGATGCTGCGAATGGTACAGCCCCAATCTCGCTACGCCAAAACCTATATTCAAATTAAAACAATGTCCGATTTCAGCGTCCCGCCCGAAGAAATGGAACGCACCGCCGCCCTGTTTGGGGTCAAACTCCGCCATCTGGAAGAATTCTACCCGCCTCCGCCGAGTGATTAAAATTACAAAACTTTTCAAAAGTTAAAGTTAAAGGGAAGGGTGAGCGTCAGTTTTTTGCAATGACCCGGACGTGAACGTCCAGGCTAAAAATAAATAAGCCGAAATTTTAGCCCGGACGTTCACGTCCGGGTTGGCTTGACCCTAGTGCAAAAAACTGACGCTCACCCTAAAGGGAAGGATAAATTGACGGGCCTTTAAGCCAGTGTTACAATTTTTTGCCAGTTACGCTTTAGCCCGTTCAGTTATTAAACTGGCACATAATAAAAGAAATTAAACCACTTTGGTTTATTCAGAAATCAGTATTTATTTAAGGAAGGAAATCTATAACAAAATGGCTGATATTCAGACCGAACAATTAACTTTTATGGCGGTTCACGCTCACCCAGATGATGAGATTTTTGGGACTGGCATAAGCTTTGCCCGGCTTTCGAGCGAAGGCGTTCGCACTGTGCTTGTTACGGCTACTCGCGGTGAATTCGGCGAAATCGTTGACCCAGATTTGGATGAGGCGGGTAAGGCCGAGGTGTTTAAGAAGCTAGGGCAGGTGCGCGAAGGCGAATTGCGCGATTCGGTGGCCGCGCTTGGCGTAAGCGAACTCCGTTTTCTCGATTTCAACGATTCCGGCATGGTTGGTACAAAAGAGAACCAGAACCCGGCATCGTTTTTTCAGGCCAATTTCGATGAAGCAGTGCGCCGTCTGGTCAAACTGATTCGCGAACTCAAGCCGCAGGTGATGGCAACTTACGACCCCTGGGGCGGCTACGGTCATCCCGACCATGTGCAGGCGCATCGGGTGACGGCTATTGCTTTTGATGCGGCGGGCGACCCGCGCTTCTATCCTGAACTGGGCCTGGAAGCCTGGCAGCCTCAAAAGCTTTATTACACTGTCATTCCGCGCTCCTGGTTTCAGCAGCTTAGTAAAGAAATGCGCGAACGTGGCGTTGATGGCCCCTGGAACAATCCTGAAATGGATACCGACGAATGGGGTACGGACGATAGGGTTGTTACTACTCGTTTCGATGGTCGCGAGTTTATTGATAATAAAATAGCGGCTTTCCGGGCGCACAAAACCCAGATTGCCCCCAATAACTTTATGTTCATCATTCCCGAAGAAATGCAGCGTGAAGGGCTGGGTGTGGAATTTTTCACACTGGCAAAAAGCAATTTGCCCAATTACACTCGTCCCGCCGAGGGTCATGAAGAAGACCTTTTTGCTGGATTGCGCTAATCATTCAAGCCGGAACTTGACATAAAAATTGGCAAGGCGCTTTTGCAAAAGCGCCTTGCCAAAGTATTATTTGACCCTAAAGCGAGCGATTGTTCCCTATATTGTTGCCTGCAACTCCGGGCAGGGCCGACGAAGTTTCGGGGGTAGCCACTACCGGCATTGCAACGACTTCATCATCTACGCGCCCGGTCAGCTTCATATCGGTGTTTCCTTTGTTCACCGACATGGTCTGGTTGTGAGCCGTCCGCATATGGTCTACCATTGCATCTTCGAGCGCATCCGCGTCCAGCGCCGTATCGGTATAGCCACAAATCGGGCAACTGGCCTGTTTTTCTCTGTCATCCGCCATTTTCTCTAGTCTCCTTTCGTGCCACTCACTAATTAATATAGATGAAACTAACATTGCATAAATCGCACCACCAACCCAATCTTGACTTGAAAGGTTGTAAAACTTCTCTAAACAAATTTTTGGTATATATTTTAGCTTCGGCAATTTTGCCAAAGATGTCTAAAGCTAAAGGAAAACTCAAAACTCAAAATTCAAAATTCAAAATTATCTAAGTGGCCCATTTTTTATAAAAGCGCGATATAATAAATGGGCGCGATGGTTCATCAGACGTTTTTAACTAATTGAGCCGGAAAATTTGATTTTGAGCCGAAACTTTTAATTGAGCTGGAGGGATGTCTGTGTTTGATGCGAACCTGAACTCGAATGAAATCTTGGACGAGGCCGAAGAAATTTTGGCCCAGCGCCGCAAACAGACTAATCGTAATGAGCCGAGCGATGCCGAGTTGGTCGAAATTTATCGCAGCGCGGCAGCGCAGTTTGGCAAACAAAGCGAACAAGCTTCGCTGGCTTTCGAGCCGATTTTCCGCCGCTACTGGTCGCACATCTATAATTTGGCGATGGGGCGGTTAGGAACGGTTTACGCCGAGGATTTGGCGGGCGAAACAATGCAGACCGTTCTGGAACGGCTGAACGGCAACGAGGTTATCACCAACTTGCGCGGACTGGTACGTCATTCGTTCGAGCGTGAATATGCAACGCTACTGGAAAAACTTTTTCAGGGCAAGAAGCTTTTGCGCGCCCAACAAAGCGCGGGCATCACGCCTAATGAAGCAGATGTGGGCCGGGTCAAAGGGGCGGTAATGGTTTCGCTCAACGCACCAGTGGCGGGCAGCGAAGCCGAGGATGTCGAGCTTATGCACACGCTGGACGACCCGACTGC
>JBBQXW010000375.1:0-6629 GCA_038209275.1 Chloroflexia bacterium
GCCTATGATGAACGCCTGGGAGTTCGGCCCGTAGGGTTGCCCTGTGGGTAGTCCCAGGCGACCTTACCACTACGCTACTTCGTTAGCCGCTTTCTTAGCTTGATGCGTATGGGGCTAATACAATGAGCCATTACAACACCCCTCTCCAAATACGCACTCCGCTTTCAAATTTGCATTTCCGTCGAGTTTCGCTTAGGCTTGTAAAGCGCCAGGCGCGACCTTTATTTTCCAACAACTTAACGGACAAAAGAATAGTATCCCAAAGGAAGGAGTTAAAACTTGGATTTATTAAGCTCCCCTATTGCAAGCGAACTGGAAGAAGAAATTTCTTCAACTCAGCCTATGGAACTTTATAATCAACTGAGTTCCCAGCAGTTTGAGCTAAATGACCCTTCGGAAGTAGTAGAATTTTTCTATCAGAAAGGTTGGACGGATGGCCTGCCAGTAGTGCCGCCCACGCCAGAGCGGGTTAGCGAATTTCTCTATTATGCTGGCAAAGCGCCCGACGAAGTGCTGGGAGTGATTCCACCACGTAACCGCATGATTACCGCCGAAAAGGTAGCCATTAACGCAGTGATGGCGGGTTGTCTGCCTTCCTATATGCCGGTGATTGTGGCAGCGATTGAGGCGATGTGTCAGGAAGAATTCAATTTTCATGGTCACTCCGCTAGTACTGGCGGGGCGGCACCTCTGCTGATTGTCAACGGCTCGATTGTGCAAGAACTGAACCTGAATAGCGGGGTTAATTGCTTTGGGCCGGGGGTAAGGGCCAACGCCACTATCGGACGGGCGATTCGGCTGGTTATGATGAACGTTGGCGGCACTGTTCCGGGCGTAATTGACAAAAGCTGCCTGGGACATCCGGGAAAATACAGCTATTGTATCGCCGAAGATGAGGCGGGCAATCCCTGGGAGCCATTAAGTATCGAGCGCGGCATCCCAGCAGAAAACAGCGCCGTGACCGTTTTTGCCGGAGAAGCGCCCCATTATGTGCATAGCCCTGCCGGAGGCACTGCCGAAAGAGTAGTGCGGGCGATAGTTAATACTATGCTGGGGACGCTCTACCGAAGCGGTTACTGGGTGCTGGTAATGTGTCCCGAACACGTTGCCATATTCAAGCGGGAAGGCTGGACTAAAGCCCAAATTCGGCAGGCGATTTTTGACCGGGCGGTGCGTTCGGTGGCTGACCAAAAACGGCTGGTCGGTCTGGGCGAGGAAATGATTATCCCGGAAGACGAGCAGGCACTTTTCCACAACGTCAGCCACCCAGAGCAATTGCTGATAATAACCGCAGGCGGCGGCGCAGGCGGATTCTCGGCCCTTATTCCACCCTGGGCTGGTGGCGCAGAATCGCTCCCAGTAACGCGGGCGATTGGGGTCTGTGTGGATTGTTAGCTATTTTAGGAGGAAGAAAAAGACTTTATGAGCCAGAAGATTATTGTGTTAGATCCGACTCTGGAGGTAGCCGCGCCCAACCTGAGTAAAGCGCCCCGTCCGGCCCATTACACCAGAGTGGGTCTTTTGGATAATACCAAGAATAATTCAGCCGCGTTGCTAAAAAAAGTAGCGGCCTTGCTGGGCGAACAGCATCCCGGCCTTGAAATTAGATATTACCGCAAGCCGGATTTATCCCGACCCGCCCCCGCCGCCTTATTAGACCAATTAGTGGCGGAATGTGAGGTCGGTATTGTAGGGGTAGGTGATTGAGGCTCGTGCAGTTCGTGCAGTTTGCACGATGGACTGATGCTGGAACAGCGCGGCATGGCGGCGGCGGTAATTTGCACCGAACAATTTATTAGCTCGGCTAAAATGACCGCGCAAACCTTTGGAATGCACAACTACCCGTTCGCGATTATCCCACACCCATTGGGGTCGTTAACCGAACCAGAGCTAGACCAACGAGCGATTTTAGCCCTGCCCCAGGTAGTAGCACTACTTAAATAACTGAAGGTAGGACATAATTAGCTGGGTCAAAATCCGAGTGCAGTAAGGATGTAAGACTGAAAATGGTAGGCCAGTGCAGTCCACCTGGGACTAAACTCCCAGGCTAAGTTGCTAAAGTAAGCTGAAGCTCACTAAAATATCCCGTGGTCTGCCTGAATTTCAGCCGCCTTCAGACGGCTTGCGCTTTTTAGCCTGGGAGTTTAGTCCCAGGCGACCCTTACCACCGCGCTATTAGATCAGCCTCTTTCTTAGCTTGATGCGTATCGGGCGAGGCAACCTCATAAGTGTCAAGTTAAGCTTTTCACAAATCGGTTTTGAGGCTGAGACTCGCCTGCAAAAATAGGCAAGCGGTTTGGTAGGGGCGAATCGCATACGCCCTTTTGACCTGACGCAGCGTTCAAGGGCGTATGCGATTCGCCCCTACCAAAAAGCGGCGCTGACGGCTTGAGACCTTGCCAGCCGCAAAACCGATTTGTGATTTCCTTAACTTGACACTTATGAGGCAACCTCGCCCCTACCAAAACCTATTTACGGATTTAATTTTTAAAGACCATTAAGAACCTATCTCGGTAGGGGTTTGACCCTTCAAACCCCTACCGAGATAGGTTCTAAGGGTTAAGGCTGTAGCCGCTAAAATTCGGCGGAAAGTTAGCTGAAATACTGCCCGTGAAAGCCGAAGGGGACGGCTTGCGGCACACTGGCCCGGCCCAGTTCTTCAAATGAAACGGCATCCAGAACCAGTAAAAAGGAAGTACCAGTCTTTCCGTCCAGCACCACGGAAAGCAACACTCCCGCATCCTCGGCGGTAGCGCCGGGAGTTTCGACAAAAACTGGTTCGCCGGGGTAACAATCGTCTTCGTACCAGGTTTTAGACTGCCGATTATGTAAATCTATTTTCACCAGTTGGTTGAGGAAATCGGCGGGGCGCTGCTGGTTAGGGTTGAGCGCATAAGCGTAGCGATAATCTTTCATGTTGTTGCGCCGATAATTAATACGCGGAAGCTCAATGCCATCGGGCATAATCACTTCGTAATCGGCCTGCGTGCCATTCAAAGGAATACGATAGCGCCGATATTCGCCACCGGGAAAGGCAGTGCCGGACGGATTAGTCAGTGTATCCAGATTAAATTTGTAGTTGATAGAGGCATCAGGATAAGCTGAAAGGTCAATCACCAGGGTATCGCCTTCCTCAAAAGCATTGACCTGATGGAAAGTAAAGTAAGCTTCGGCCTGATAACGGCCTACCACCTCACCATCCTTCCGGCTCATTACCACAAAATTAGCCCCGCGCTCCGGCTTCCAATCGTAACTGCTCAAAAAGCCCTTGTAATCGGTAATGGGCGTAGCCGGGGCGCTACTCATGCGCTGCATCAATTTCATCATATTCAGGTACAGGGCCGATTCGGTCAGAATAACGTAGTTCTCGGTCAGGGCAAAGCTATGCATGTAGCCAAGTTCCGGCGCGGCGGGAATAAGGCCCAGCAAGGTACGACTGGTCTGACCCGGCTTAATAGCATAAACCTGATAAGCCGAGGTCTGACCATATTGCTCGATAAAATTTATCAGTTCGCCTCTTTCAAAATCGTAGTGCGGATGGGCGGTGGTATGGCCCGGAAAGAGCCTATCCTGATAATCGAAAGCGCCAACCGTCTGAAGACTTGGCAATTCAAACTCAACTACGCCGGGCGCTTCGGTCATGGCAATATAGTGGCTGCCGATGCGAGTAATATTGACGTTGGTGCTACTTACCGGGGGCGACCCGGTAGCCTGACTACCCGCAGAAGCAGAAACTTGAGGCGCAGACCCACCACCAACGGTGGCGACGACGGCGGTCTCTAACTGCTTGGCGTAGGCATAGGCTGAATTTCGCAAGAATTTATTGGCATAGGAAACCTGTCCCTGATTAAAAGAAAAGCGATGGAGCAGGGCCGGGCCATCGAACCAGTGAGGCAGTTGCTGTCCGCCCACCTCGAACATACCAGGGCCGTTGCGAACCAGTGTCCCCGATAACCAGGCTGGTATAGTGCCACTCGACGGAAGAGCTTGTACTTCAAGCTCCGCTTGTGCATTATTAAAGCCCGCTTGATATTTCGCTGCCATGTCGGTACTCCTTTCCAATTATGCTGTTAAAAAGACTCAAAATCAGGGTTGGGCCAGACCATCGAAAGCCATTAAAAGGGAAACCTGAGCAGCGCGTTGGACGCGGGCCGGGTCAAATTTCGGCCCACTGATTGCCAGACTGACGATACCATGCACCACTGCCCAAAGCGCATCACTATAACTTTCAACCCCGCCCGACCTCAATACTCCGGCTTCAATCGCTTCGCCAACTACCTGTTGCAATATTTCAAAAGCGGCAATGCGAGGACGCGCTTCGCCTTTGCGGGAATTGTGCAAGAAATCGGAGCGCTGCATAAACATCAATTGATAGTAACCCGGATTGGATAGGCCAAAATTAAGGTAAGCCCGCCCGATAGCCAGTAGCCGCTCTTTGGGGTCGGCGGTACTCTGGGCCGCTTCCAGCAATTGTTGCCCGAACCGAATGAAACCATCATCCAGCACGGTAAAGAGCAAATCGTCTTTATCTTCAAAGTAAAGATAAATCGTGGTCGGACTATAGCCAATATGCTCGGCTACCTGCCGCAGTGAGAAACGCTCGTAACCTTGCTCAAGAAATAATTTTGCGGCGGCTTCCACTATTTCGGAGCGAAGTTCCTGCTTTTGCTGCTCCCGACGCTGGCGGCTGGCCTGCCGAAGCCGTAGCTGTCTCGGCTTTGTATCACTTTCTGACATTACGTTGTTCTTTCACTTAACACTGTTATTAGAATAACATAGCAAATCCAGATAGTCAATACCATCAGCTAACTTGTTAACCTGGGTGAGCCTCAGCTTTTTGCAAAACCCGGACGTTCACGTCCGGGTTTTGCTAAGGCTCACCCAGCTAACTTAAATTTATTAATTTATAAAAAGTTAATTTAGCTACTTGTTTTTTACTCGAAAGTCGTCCGAAGAGAGCGGGTTTTGACTTAAATTCAAAACAGTACTTTAGTGTAGTACTAATGTACCCGCCTAACCTCTTTGTATAAGCGCCGAATATTGGTATGCTTACATGAGTAATTAGCACAAAGTGTGTAAATACGACTGTCTAAATTTTTAATAATCAACAAGTTCCAGAAAGCGCTTTTGTTTATGAAACTGCCTGCAAGCTGGTTTGTAGCTCTTGCCTCATCAGCCTTAAATAAAAAACCTCTCGAAGTAACTCTGTTTAGTAAAGCGCTGGTAGCCTGGCGCGATGACCAGGGCTGGCCCGTCATTATGGAGCGCTACTGTTCCCATATGGGCGCTGACCTGGCTGCCGGAGAAATCCAGGCGGGCTGCCTGGAATGTCCTTTTCACGGCTGGCGCTTTGATAATAGCGGACAATGCACGGTTGCCCCGGATATCGAGTATATTCCTAAAACGGCCTTCCAGCCGACCTACCCGGTTATGGAAAGATATGGCTATATCTGGGTCTGGTACGGTTCAGCTACGCCCCTTTATCCCTTGCCCGAATTTGCGGCAGCCGAACGAGAACGCACCAGTTATATGTCGCTTCGTTTCAAGTTCAAGGCTAACACGACGGCGCGGCGGGTAGCCGAAAACGCCTATGACAATTACCACTTTATTCAGGTTCACGGTGTGCAATCCTCATCCGCTTCTTTCACCTTGTTTAATCCGAGTAATCATATTTTGGTTAAAGATTCAATGGTTGAGCATAGCCCTACCGACACAACCCGCAGTGTCACCGAGCTTCCGGCGGATGCCTGTATGGGCGGCTTGATTGAAGCCAACACAAAACGCTTTGTCGGAGTGCTGGGGCTGGTGGCTCAGATGCTGGGGTTGAACGTCGAAAAAATTTCAATTCGGGCCGAGAGCTGGCCCGGTGGACATATCGTTACCGTCTCGCTCAACGGCGAACCAAAATTTACTTCGTTGGTCGCAGTTACGCCCGTAGCCGAAATGGAGACGGTGCAGCAGGTGTTGCTTCTGGTAAAAAAGACTGGCAGTTGGTGGCGCAATCTGGCTTATTACGCCCTGTTTGGCTTGCAAACTAAAGGAAGCGGAATGCAGGATGTTCCTATCTGGAACAGAATGAAGTCCGATGGCGGCGGCGCTTACACCAAAAATGACCGGGGGGTACTCGAATTCAGGAAATTTTACGAAAAGTGGGTAGAAATAGCCGAACAGGGCCAACCCATCAAACGAAAGCAAATTGTTTATAATTATGAGCGGCTCAAAAGCAATGCCAACAACAATTAGCCATAATAACCAGGCCCATTTTGATTGGCAAACGCTTGTCGCTCAGAACAAGCCAGGACAGCATAGCACCTTGCAGCGCGCCCGGCTCGAACAATTGCCTGGGTTAGTAGTGGCGCTAAATAAATGGGCCAACCAGCACAATATCGCGACGGCCCGCGCCGAAGTAAGCGCGTATGCGGCGGTGGTGGCGTTACCAATGCCGTTGCCCTATGACAGCGCTTTGCTCATGGCCCAATTTGCGTTGTGGGCTTTTAACGTAGATGATTATATTGACCGCAAAGATTATACCCGGTTTAATCAGACCGAGCCGAACGGCTGGTTGAGCTATTTTGATACGCAGTTCTACCCGATTATCCGACCTTTCTATCAGGACAGCGGCCTGACTT
>JBBQXW010000376.1:0-6619 GCA_038209275.1 Chloroflexia bacterium
CTGGAATTATGACTATCCTGAGCCAGGCGTGCTTCTAAAACTTGAATGCGTTGCACCAAATCAGTAATCAAAGCGTCGCGGGAAGCTAGTTGCTCGCGTAGCGCGGCGTTTTCGGTTTCAAGTTGAAGTAGCTTTTGTTCAGTAACCGAACACAGGGTTAGGCAAACAATAGGCTGGGAACGGGTTCGCCGAACCAGTGCGCTTTCAAAGCACTTGCCACAAATTCGATTAAATCGCGACCTTGCTGCTTAAGACTGGCTGCTACGGTTAAAATCCGCTCCACAAACCGCTCTCCGCGCTCACTTTGGCTGCCGAAACAGGTCTTGCGCCAGATTACCGCCGGGCGTAAGGCCCGCTCCGCCGCATTATTAGTTGGCTCTACCCCGACCACTTCGCTAAACACCCACAAACTCGCTTCGCTCTTGCCTAATTCCCCACTCAGGCTACTCACCGCTCCATCCTGCGTGGCTGGTCCCTCGATTAAGAGCTGATGGATGTCGGCTCGAATCGGCCCTAAGCCTTCCTTCATTTCAGCCCAACTTTGCTCCCCGGCACGATAAAGCCGCCACTGCTCAAAAAGCTGGCTGACCATTTCTAACATCTCCTGGCCCCAGATGCCCCCCGCCCCACCGCGCTGACTAATCGCTCTAAAATCGCGCAGTAGGTGCGCCCAACACCATTGATGCCGTTGCGCCAAGAGCCAGCCGTAGCTACGCAGACGGTCACTTATCACTACTCCTTCGTACTCTTGGCCCAGTAAGTGTTTGGCTCCGTCGCTGCCTCTGGTCTGGCTCAAGTAGAAGACCGTCACCAGCTTACTCACCCCCACCCACAACCAGTGGCGTAATTTTTGACGTTTCCAACTGGTTTCGTCGGTGTAACTATGTTCACTGTGCTGCAAGGTGGTGAGGGCTTGCTCATATACCGGGGCTAAAGCCAGGCTGGTTTTATGACATAAAAGCAACACACTGGCCTGACTCAGCTTCAAATCCCACAATCCCTCGGCCACCGCCACCAATTCCCGGCTGGTTAAGCGATACCGTCCGTGCAGCACCGCTAGGGTCGCACTCAGTTGTGGCCCGAACTGCCCGCTGGGGACAGTGCCGTCCGGTTTAGCCTGGTTAAGCTTGCCACAGCTAGGACATTCACACTGATAATATTGATGCTCGGTCACGATAGCTTTTACTTTGGGGATTTCCCAGACCTGCTGGCGGCTGGGTACTCCGACTTGGTCGTGCGGGCGTAGCGGTAGCTGGCACTTCTCGCAAGCACTCGGCCACCATTCTTTAATTTCAGCCACCTCCTCGACGGCCACCAAAGGACGCTGGTGACGAGGATGGCCTTTTTTGCCACCGGGTTTGTTCCCAGTGGTCGGTTTGGGCGGACGAGGCGGGGCATCGAGTGGGTCAGCCGAAGGCGGCTTGGAACTATTTTGGGAGTTCTGATTAAGGCGGGCTTCCAATTCGAGAAGGCGATTTTCCAGATAGGTAATGTAGAGCTGAATTTGAGCAGGCAGGGTTTGCAATAATTCGGTTGGTCGTTGGGGTTTTTCCTTTTCCTTTTCCTTTTCCTTTTCCATAACCAATAGTTTACCCACTTTTGCCCTCATTTGCAAACCCGTGTTCGCTTACGTTTTATTTAGCCAAATTACAGACTCAGGCGCGGGTCAAATTCTTCGCGTAGCCAATCGCCAACAAGATTTACCGCCAGTACAGTTAGCATAATGGCAATACCGGGGAAAGTGGGCATCCACCACGCGACAGTAATCTGTTGTTTGCCACGTGCCAGCATTTCGCCCCAGGAGGGAGTGCGCGCATCTACGCCCAATCCCAAAAAGCTAAGGGCCGATTCCAGAATAATGATACGGGCGACCTCAAAGCTGGCAATAACGGTCAGCGAAGTGACAATATTGGGCAGGATGTGGCGAACAAGAATACGGGTATTACTCATGCCAATCGCTCTACAAGCCTCGATAAATTCTTTCTCGCGTAAAACCAACGTTTCGCCGCGAACTACCCGCGAGTAAACCACCCAGCTAGTAAAGCCAATGACGAATATCAAAGTGAGTGTGCCAGGGCCAATCACTGCCACAACTGCAATCGAGAGCAAAATAAAGGGGAAGGCCAGTTGAACGTTTGCCAGCCAGCCAATAATATCATCCAAAAAGCCGCGAAAGTACCCGCTAATTAGTCCCAGAAAAACCCCGATTGTTCCCGAAATAAAGACGGCGGCAAGGCTGACCAGCAAAGGGACTTGCGCCCCATGCGCGAGGCGGGCCAGCATATCGCGGCCTAAATCATCTGTCCCAAGCGGATGGTCAGGACTACCGGGCGGACGGCGCGCATTTACCAGGCTCTGAGCATTGGGTTCGGCCCAGATTAAAGGAGCAACCAGCGCCATAATTGTGACCGATAGCAAAATGATTACCCCAATCAGGGCGCTGGGATTGCGTACCAGTCGGTAGTACCAGGGTTTTCGCCGAGGCAAGACAGGAATATCAGCCCCGGCTTTCTCCGCCGAAACATTTGCAGCTATCGAATTTTGCTCAGTTGTAGACAACCCTGGACTCCTTTTATAGTTTTGAGTTTTGAATTTTGAGTTTTGAGTTATTAGTAGACTGTCAAGCAAGTTAGTACAGTTATGATTGTAAACGTTGCAACTAGAGTAGCTAAATTTATTTCTTACAAGATTTGCTTGACAGTCTAATTAGTAGGACAATTAAACATTAATGCTACTCCAGTAAATTAGTCGGGCTAGTTGTAGCGTATGCGTGGATTGAGATAGGCGTAAAGTAAATCTACCATAATGTTTATCAAGACGTAGCCGAAGGCGACCAGCAAAACTACTCCCTGTACCACCGGGTAATCGCGGCGGCTGATGCTCTGAATAGCAAGCTGACCGATACCGGGCCAGGCAAAAATGGTTTCGGTGATAACTGCCCCGCCCAAAAGAGTTGCAAAATCGAGGCCCAGCACCGTGACAATCGGGATAAGGGCATTTTTAAGGGCGTGGCGGCGCAGTAAGGTTAGTTGCCGCAAGCCTTTGGCGCGGGCGGTGCGAATGTATTCCTGGCTCAAAACCTCAATCATAGTGCTGCGAACTAACCGGGTGGTGCGGGCGGTAGTGAAAAGACCGAGGGCAACGGCGGGCATGATGATATTGTTAAATTCGCCGTAGCCGGAAGTTGGCAGCCAGCCCAAATTGACCGAGAAAACCAGAATCATCAAAATACCAAGCCAAAAAACGGGAATACTCTGGCCTATCAGGGCGAAAAGCATCCCAATTCGGTCAAAAATACTATTGCGTTTGGCTGCGGAAATAATACCAATTGGAAAAGCAATTAGCAGCGAGACAATAAAAGCGGCGATTGCCAGTTGAGCAGTAGCTGGCACCCGCTCCAATACTACATCGGTGGCCGGGCGGTTTTCAAAAAGCGAAACACCCAAATCGCCGGTAGCGGCTTTACCCAAAAAGCGTACATATTGTACTGGAATCGGGTCGTTAAAGCCGAGGTCTTTGCGAAGTTTCTCGATTTGCTCTTTAGTCGCTTCCTGTGGCAACATCGCCGAAACCGGGTCGCCTTTGAGAAAGAGCAGAAAGTAAACTACGAAGGACACCCCCAGCATTACAAAAATGGCCTGGATTAGCCGCCGGACAATAAATTTACCCATTTATTAATTCCATGAGGTTGATTTAGTTAGCCAAATTTGAAGTATATAAAATTTGATAAATCAAATTTTATATACTTCAAATTTATTTAATTAAGCGCCCGTAATTTCAAAGGCGTTAAGCTGCTCATCGGGGCGAGCCTGCCACTTAATGCGCTTTGAGATGCCATAGATGTCGTTCTGCTGGTGCAGGAAAATCCAGGGCGCATCCTGGTTGAGAATTTTATTAGCCTGCTTGTAAAGCTCCTCGCGCTTCTTCTGGTCTACGATAGAGCGGGCTTCTTCAATCAACTTGTTGAAGTCCGGGTTCTTGTAGTAGCTGTAGCGCGGGCCAACAAACTGGTCAAACAGCGTGCCGTCCGGGTCGTAGGTGGAGTTACCCCAACCCAGCAAGAAAGCTGGAGTCTGCTTGCGGCTGTCCACCTTCGGAATAAAGACCGAAGCAAACGGCTCGGCGGCAAACTTTACCTTAACGCCAATTTTGCCCCAGTATTCGGTAACAGCTTCGCCGATTTCTTTGTCTTTCAAGTAGCGACCGTTAGGAGTAGTGAGTTCCAGGTCAAAGCCGTTGGGGAAGCCAGCTTCGGTCAGCAGCGCTTTCGCTTTGGCCGGGTCATAATTGTACTGCGGCAAATCTTCGTAGGCGAAGAAGTAGCTGTTAATTGGGCTGGAAATCTTCTTGCCATTGCCGAGCATGATATTGGTGATAATCGCGTCGCGGTCAATCGCATAATTGAGCGCCTGACGCACCTTGACGTTCTTGAGGGCTGGAGCAGGGCTATCGTCGAGCGTGTTCAGAGTGATGAAAATGACGCGAACGCTAGGAACGGAACTAACGCCAGTCTTGGCACCAGTTTCAAGCTGTTTGGCTTGTTCAGGGGCGACATTCACGATTATGTCAACTTCACCTGCCTGCAAAGCACTGATACGGGTCTGAGCATCGGGAATAGGGCGGAAGCGCACTTTCTTGGCTTTCGGGCCACCGGGAGCGCCCCACCATTCGGTATTGGCATCCATATCCAGGTAGTTGTCTTTTTTCCACTCGACGAACTTGTAAGCACCAGTTCCCATTGCACTCAGACCAATCGCCTGTTCGCCCTTTTCAGTGACAAACTTTTTGGAAACAATGCCTTCAGCAATCAGCTTGGGCAACAGCAAAGGCGAGGGCTTTTCGGTGGTAATCTTGACGGTTAGCGGGTCAGTCACTGTAACCGAACTGACAAAATTCAGGTTGCCTGCTCGTTTTAGCCGCTTCAAAGCATCTGGCTCTTTGTTGGAATTGATATAGCGATCAATCGTGAATTTCACATCGTCGGCAGTAAAGTCAGTGCCGTCGTGCCACTTAACCCCTTTTCGCAGCTTCATTTCGAGGTTCAAGTCATCCAACTGCTTCCAGGATTCGGCGAGGCGTGGCTGAAGCTTACCGTTGCGGTCAAAAGTGACTAGCGTCTCGTAAATATTGTTGAGAATATTGAAAGCCGGAGTTTCATTGTGGTTTTGCGGGTCAAGCGTGGTCGGGTCAACCCCTTGCCCGATTACTACCCGGTCGAGCGTACCACCAGCAGCGGCGGCAGCAGCGGTAGTTGCACTTGCTGCGGTCGTTCCGGCAGCGGCGGTAGTTGCGGCACCAGCAGCCGTTGTCGCAGCACCGGCTGCCGTAGTTGCGGCGGCAGTGGTCGCACTGGTTGCGGCAGTCGTTGCCACCGCAGGAGTGGCAGTCGGGTCGCCACAAGCCGATAGCACCAGCCCCAGGGCCAGTACCAGTAGAGCAAATAAGCTGCTCCGTTTAGTTATTTTTGTCACCGTGTTTCTCTCCTCACTAAGTCCAAAGTTCAAAAGTATCGGTTAAACTTTAGCCATGCTATCCGAAAGCCCCTTACGGGTGGGGCTACAAACAGGCGGTTACTAAATCTTCCCAGTTAAAAGATGATTGCAGGATAGACTCAGAATGAAAATAGTTGCGTAAAGCTAAATCCATCCAATTTTACGGAATTAAGTGCTTACAGTACCTGGACTCTTTGCTGTTACTCAGTTGGCGAAGGAGCAAATCTTAGAAAACCGCCGTGCGGGACGGCTTTATTTTATTCTAAGTTTGAGAATATAAACTCGATTATAGGGCAAGCAAGAAAGGCTGTCAATGAAATTTCGGTCTGTGCTATAATCGGCAAAGATGAAAATTGCGCCAGAAGACCGGGTTAGGGTAAAATTAGCTTGTCTGGAAATGTTGGTAGGCTTAAGGCTGGATTATCCGAAGCGGCGGCTAGTCTCAGGCTTCGTAGATACCTACTTAAGATTGAACCAGACCGAGCAGACCGAATTTAAGCGCGAACTAGAGCAGACAGTAGCGCCACCTCAAAGGGAGGAACTTATGGAACTCACAACCAGTTGGAAAGAAGAAGGCATTGTAGAAGGCCGAATGGAAGGCGAGTTAGAGGCACACCGCCGAATGGTCAGAAGGCTTCTAAGTCGGCGGATTGGCGAACTAAACCTCGACCAATTACAGATGCTTAATCAACTTTCCACCACTCAGCTAGAGGATTTAGGTGATAGCTTGCTAGACTTTAGCGGGCTGAGTAGCCTTGATGAGTGGCTGAGTAAAAATGCTAACTCTAGCCCCCGGTAATAAATATGCAAAGTGAAAGTGAAAAAGCGTTGCAGGCGGGGTGGGATTGGCTAGAAGCTAATCAGGCCGGAATGTTGGAATATTTGGGCGAACTGGTGCGAATACCCAGCCAGAACGGGGTAGATTTGGAGCAGGCGGTAGCCGAAGCCATCGCGGGAAAGCTAAACGAATTTGGCTTTGAGGCACGGCTATTGGGCGATGCTACCAGACCCTCGGTTTTGTGCGACTATGCGCCACGCCGGGAGGAAGTAAAGACGCTCTGGCTGGAAGCGCCGCTCGATACGGTGGTGGCGGGGAACGCGGCGAACTGGGATTATCCACCTTTCGA
>JBBQXW010000377.1:0-6611 GCA_038209275.1 Chloroflexia bacterium
TCAATGAATTTTGCGATTTTGCGAAAGCTCAGAGCGCTTCCGGGTACTTCAATTGAAGAGCTAATTAGCGCGGTTAAACAGTATGTCTCCCATACAAGGCTGGAGGGGATGGTTGAGTTTGCTTTTTATTTGTCGGCGGACGACCCGCAAGAAATGTATGTGACTTCTTTTTGGTGGCATCTGCAAGAATTAAATAGTGGAAAGGAAGTGGCCTACCACGCCCTGCTGCCAATACTGGAAGGACGAGGAATGTTTTTAGAAGGCCAGATTTACCAATTAGTTTGGGATTTTCGACGCTTGAGCAAAAACGGGCAGGCTTCGGTGCTGCGTTTGCTGACTTTACCCGATAATTATGTCCCGGATTGGATTAATAAAAATATTCCGCTTACTCGCCAGGATGTTTCAAACAAGTCGGATGTGCAGGCGGTCTGGATTGGTCGGTCTATGACCAATCCAAATCAGATATTCTACCGCACCGATTGGAATAGTTTGCAGGCCCAGCAGAGTTATTTCTCCTCACATCTTATCCAAAACAGTATCGCCAGTTATAAAACTGCTGGTATTCATATAAATTATGCCAGTTTTGAACTACGCGGCATTTTGCCCGGATTAGAATAATATTGACGTTAGCCCTAATTTTCGGCAAATCACCTTTGCTAAGAGCCTATCGCCGTAGAGGTTTGATTCATCAAACTCTGAACTTGGGCGCAATGAATTGCGCCCCTACTGAGCTAGATTCTAAATGATAAATGAAACCTAAAATAAAAAGGGAGCGAGCTGGCAGTGCCAACTCGCTCCCTTTTTATTCCAGAGAATTTGGTTTTGGCTACTTGGCTTCGCCGTAGAAACCGATGACCAGCGTACCAGAAGCGGACGCGCCGCTAATGCCGAGACCGGCGGCTACTGCACCGGGCAAGCCGATTAGAACTACAATCTGCTTGTCCTTGTTATAGATAATGCCAGTACCGCCGACACTATCGAGTTGGGCAAGGCCCGCGCCCGCCGTCGCAGCGAGGTCTGTCCAGCCAGCTTTGGTCAACAGGTCAACGTAGTAAGCTTTGACCTTATCGGCACTATCGGGCGTGGTGAAAGCCGCTACCTGTGGATTGGCAACCGAGGCACCAACCGAAGCCTCGAACTGGCTGATAACACTGGCTGGCAGGGTAGCTGCCGTTGCGCCAGGGTAAATACCCAGTGTATCGGTGCCGCTACCCGATGCAGCAGCAGTAGCGGCGGCAGTGGTAGCCGCAGCAGTAGTCGCACCGGCGGCCGTGGTCGGAGTAGTACCGATCCCCATTAAAGACTGGAGCAGGCCAGGGCCGTATATTACAGTGATAAGGCTCTTGTAACTCTTAGCCAGAGCAACGGTCTTATCAATGTTGGCCTGGCTTGCACCACCCGTTTTTAAGGACGTTTCCAGGCTGGCAACGCTGGTGGCGGCATCCTGGACGGTAAACAGCACATCGTCTGCGCCAGACTTGGAATAGAGACCACCAATAGTACCGGCGGTATCGGTTGGCTTGGTCTGACCAGGGATAGCAAACTTGTAACCAGCGCCGATCATTGTAGTATCTCCGGCAGTGGCAGCAGTTGCGCCATCGTCAGCCGAACCATAGAACTTGAAACCCACCTTCAGGCCCGGCGGAATACTCGATTCCAAAGCTTTAACTACATCGGCTTCCAGGGTAACTTCTTTCCAACTGCTAGGGACTGGAATGCTACCGGCGGCGGCAACTGTCGTGGCAGCAACCGTCGTGGCGGCAGCCTTTGTCGGCGCGACTGTAGTTGCGGGTGCAGTCGTGGCAGCAACAGTTGTGGCAGCGGCAGTCGTCGCAGCAGCAGCAGTTGTTGCCGCAGCAGTCGTGGCAGCAGCAGTGGTAGCCGCAGCAGTCGTCGCTTTCGCGGTAGTAGCTGGCACGGTAGTAGCGGTCGGGTCGCCACAGGCCGCAAACAGGGCGGTACTTAATAGCAGCATTGCCAGCACCAAATAAAATTTCTTTTGAACCTTCACTAAAGAACTCTCCTCTTGTAATAAATAATCTGTATCAAGGTTGCCAACGTTGCATAGTGTACACCTAACTACCCCAAATTGGCAAGGGCTGGTAGGCCTATTTTAGGTATTAATCCTGAAATAGATAATTTAAACTAAAAAATGGCGGTTAATCGCCAACTCTCGTACTACCTGAGCGAAGTAATTTCAGATTTTTGAACTGGAATACGACGATAACGTACCAAATGATTCATAACCGAGAACAAAAGTAATCCCCGGCGGGTAGAGCGGGGATTACTGTGATTGAGTGATAGGAGGACATTGTCTATTTACGATTTACGATTTACGATTTACGATTATTGGGGTTTCTGGTTTAGAAAATTGTTGGTTAAACATACCCGTTTAGTTCTTCAATCGTAAATCGTAAATCGTAAATCGTAAATCGTAAATCCTATTAAAGGAGCTTGAACTTCTGAAGAGCCAGTTCTTGCATCTTTTTGGCGGCTTCTTGCGGCTTCATTTCGTTGGCGGTGACGGCTTGCAGGTTGGGCAGGATAGCATCCCAGATAGCCCGCATTTCGATTAGCGGCGGCAAAGGTTTGGCGACGGCAAGTTGGGCGGCGAGACCACTCAGGATTGGGTTGGATTTCACATCTTCGCTGGCGAGAGCGGTTTGAGTCGTCGGCAGGAAACCTTTGTCAATCATGGCTTGCTGCTGCTCGGCGCTGCCCAGGAACTGAATAAAGGTTTTAGCCGCGTTTAGCTGGTCGCCCTTGACCTGTGCGCCGATAAACATGGCCTTGTTATCGAGCAACGGCGCGGGTGCTTTGCCGGTAGCAGAAACTTTGGGCAAAGGCGCGACCCCTAGCTCAAATTTGTCTCCGTAATCGGTTGCGCCGGGCGTAACCTCAATACTGGCAGCCCCGGTGGTTGGGACAACCGTAGTGGTGGGCGCGATGGTAGCGGCGGCTTTGACCTGTTTCTTGCTGGCGCTACCGTAGGCCGGAATTGCCCAATCGCCCGATACCAGCATCCCCATCCGACCATCGCGGAAAGCGTAATCTAGCTGGTTCATCCCAAATTCGTAGTTGGGCGTACCAACCTTATCTTTGTAGGCCAAATCCTGATAGAACTGAAGGGCTTTGACCATTTCGGGCGTGTTCAGGGTCGGCTGGTTATTGGCATCCAGAACCGAGCCGCCAAAGCCGCCCAACCAGGCCATAAACCAGGTCGGCTGGTTCATATCCATCGCCATGCCGAGTTGCTTGTCCCGTAATTTGCCGCTTTTGTCGTCCTCCAGTTTCTTAGCCATCGCAATCATTTCGTCGGTGGTGGCGGGTGGCGTGGGAACAAGTTTGCGATTGTAGAGCAAAACAG
Source organism: Chloroflexia bacterium (assembly GCA_038209275.1). Taxonomy (GTDB): domain Bacteria; phylum Chloroflexota; class Chloroflexia; order Chloroheliales; family Chloroheliaceae; genus L227-5C. The sequence goes on from JBBQXW010000377.1 coordinate 3,368, forward strand.
GTACGTTGCCGTAGGTGTAAGGAACGCCCCACTGCGTGCCGCTTATCTGGCTTGCCCCAAGTGCGTTGGCCGGGTAACTCTTGAGCAAAGCCGGGTCAAGCACTTTATCAAGCGGCTGAAGGGCTTTGCTATCCTGCCAATCCACCACATAATCGCTGGGGGCAATAATCAAGGTCGGAGCGCGGTCAGTTCCTACTGCTAATTTAACCAGTTCGCCCAATTCTTCGGGATTGTAATGCACCGAAGTAACTTTGATATTCGGATAAGCTTTCTGGAAATCAGCAATCTGGGCCTTGAGCAAAGTCATTTCGCCCTGGCGCACCCCATCGGCAATCGTTATTTCCGTTTTCACATTCGAGTTAGCGGCAACGGCAGCCGTAGTTGCAGCGGCGGTAGTGCTGGCAGCCGTAGCAGCCGTCTGAGTGTTGCCAGCCGTGGTTGCAACAGTAGTGGCGGCGGGGGCAGTGGTAGATTGGGCCGTCGCGGAAGGTTGGGGCGCAGCGGTGGGCGTGCTGTTGCTACCACACGCCGCCAGCGTCAGGGCCAGCAGCATAATTGCGACCAACCCTTGCAATTTCAAAACTAATCTGGAATACTTCATTCTATTGCCCTCGCACGAAATCAAGCTGCGGGAACTCACCGCCAACAATCGGGGTGGGGTTCACGCCCATCCACTTGTTCAGAACTGTGCCATAGACGCTGCGGAAATCCACTTTAACCTTCATGTTGCCGTTATCCAGGTCGGTCAGGCTGGGTTGTTCGCCATAAAGTCCGCCCTTGATAGCTTTTGCACCGCCAATAATAAACATCGGCTCGGCGCTACCGTGGTCAGTTCCCCGGCTACCGTTTTCGCCGACGCGCCGCCCGAACTCGCTAAAGGTCAGCGTCAGCACGCTATCGTCCAGCCCTTGCGCCTTCAAATCCTGGTAGAACGCACCCAGCCCTTCGCTCAAAGTAGTGAGCAAGCGGGTATGGGCCGGTACTTCGTTGAAATGCGTATCAAAGCTACCGTCCATCGGCACATAAAAGATGCGCGTGCCGAAGTCGCTGCCGAGTACCTGGGCTACGTTTTTGAGTCGTTCGGCAAAAGGCGTTTTGGGATAAGTGGCCTGCGGTTTATAATTCGTCGCCAGTTTTTGCAAATTCTCGGAAGCACTCAGCGCATCCAGCGCGGCAGCACGAATGTATTCAGCGTTGTCGTTTTTGGTGGCGACAGCGTAAATCCGTTTGGCGGCGGCAAGCTGGGCGGCAGCGTCATCTTTATCCGCCCCGGTAGTCTGGAACTGGAAGCTCTGCGGCCCGTTGTAGGAAAGCACGACGGTCTTTTCTGTCCAGAAAGCCAACGGCGCGCCCCCGCCCGAACTCGGATTACCAACCGTCATGCCCAATCGCTTGACTTCCGCCGGGCTTCCGGCCTGGTCTAAATAGCGGCCCAGCCAGCCACTCCGAACAGATTTGTCCGGCTCACCCGATTGCCAGATTTCCATCGAGCGAAAGTGCGAGTAATTCGGGTTGGGGTAGCCCACTCCGCGCACCACCGCAAGCTGATTATTATCGTAAAAAGTCTTGAAAGCCTTCAAATTATTGTTCAGGCCCAAAGTATCGTCCAGCTTTAAAACTTCGTCGGCCTTGATACCCAGCATCGGGCGGGCCTTGTAATAAGCATCGTCAGCAAACGGCACAACTGTATTTAGGCCGTCGTTGCCGCCGCCAAGCTGAATAACCACCAGGGCGCGTTTGGAATCGGCCAGCGCAATATTGCTGGCAGCGTAAGTGTGGGCTACAAAGCTGGGAGCCATCGCCCCCGCCATCGTCATTATCCCGCCCACCTTTAGAAATCTTCGGCGTGTTAACATCTTTATACTCCGTAGTTTCAAGTTCCAGGTTTCAAGTTTCAAGTTGAGAAAGATTTATAACTTGAAACTTGAAACCTGGAACTTGAAACCTATTATTTAAGTTGGTATTCCGGCGTGGACAGGATAAGATGGACGAGACCGCGCATTTTGGCATCCGCCAGCTTCATACTGGCTTGATTGGAAGTTTTGCCACTGATGGCGGCTTTTACGTCGTCAAAATTGAACTTGCCATCGGCCTTGACGTAATCGAGCAAAGCGCTCCGCACTTCCGGCTCGGTATCGCCATCCAGCAAGCGGGTCAGATAATGGTCAACCAGTTCATCCGTCGAATTAATTTTGAAGGGAGCAATTACCCGCACTGGCTCGAAGTGGTTGTTAGCACCCCGGCCCTGCGAAAGCGCGTTCATGCCGTTGGCCCGCTCGAAAAAGAGCGAGCTATTGAACCAGCTTAAACCGCCGTCCCAGCCCTTCACGGTTGGCGGCGAGAACAACACCTGGCCCATAGTCGAGGAAACGCGGGCGGCGTTATTTTCCAGGCCCGTCACCCCAAGCTGGCGTAACGAACTGACCACTAATTCTACCGGGCTTTTCACCAGAGCGCGGTAAGCTTTGGCCGAAAGAAATTCCGGCGCGGTAAAAATGGCCCGCATTACTTCTTTAATCGAATAGTTGCTTTTGTAAAATACCTCGGTCAGGCGCTCGACTACTTCGGGTTCGGGGTTATCGTAGACAAAGAAGCGCCACAACTTGCCGGTGATATAGCGCCCGGTCTGGCGATTATCTATAATAATATCAATAATATCGTCGCCATCGAACTTGCCCGTTTTGCCCATAAAAGTTTTCACACCGTCGTCGTGCTGGTTTTTGTTAAAGGCAAAGACCTGACCTTTAAAGCCCCAGCCCGTGAAAGCGCGGGCGGCTTCGCGAACGTCCTGTTCGGTGTAATTGCCAATGCCGATAGTGAAAAGTTCCATCAGTTCGCGGGCGTAATTTTCGTTGGGCTTGCCCTTGCGGTTCGCTTGCCCGTCCAGATAATCAACCATGGCCGGGTTGCGCGAAACGGCTTTGACAAAATCTTTAAAGTTGCCCAGCGCATTGTCGCGGTAAAGCTGGTTCTGCTGAATAAGCGGCAGAGCGTGATTAACTTTGGAATAGGCGGTAGTAAAATGGCCGTGCCAGAACAGGGTCATTTTTTCCTGCAAGGGCTGTTTGGTGCGCACCATTGTGAGCAGCCACCAGTATTGTAAATCAGCCAGTTGCGGGTCGTAGCCGGCTTCATCGAACTTGCGCTGCAAATTAAAAGCCAGATTACCGTCATATTTAAAAGTCAGCAGCTTCTCCACCGCGTCGCTATGGCTCAGTGCCGCCATTTCTTCGATTTCGGCGGG
>JBBQXW010000378.1:0-6609 GCA_038209275.1 Chloroflexia bacterium
GAAAGCAACCGAAGCAGTGCCGATAGCCCGACCCGAAGTTAAAGTAGCAGTTAATGCTGAGTAAGTCATATCAGAAAGGAGAAGCACTGACTGATTTACTGAAAATAAATCAGTTGGCCCAAAAAGTTAAATGAGTCAAGAGAACGAGAAAACCGAACGCAGCCGGGTTATCACATGGCAAGATCCGACGATTGGGGCTAAAGCCGCCACCACTATGAGTGGTTTGGAATACTTCCGGGCCATGAAGCGGGGTGAGCTGCCGCCCCCGCCCATCGTGCAAACGCTGGGTATCGAAGTTGGCGATATTGAAGAAGGTCGCATCGTCTTTGAGGTCGAACCAGCAGAATATCACTACAATCCGATTGGCACAGTACACGGCGGATTGGCGGCAACCCTGTTCGATTCGGCCATGAGTTGTGCCGTCCATACCGTGTTGCCCGCCGGGGTTTCTTATACCACGCTGGAACTCAAAGTAAATTTTCTCAGGCCGCTCATTGGCACGACGGGTCGGGTTTATTGCGAAGGTAAAGTCATTCACGTGGGCAGCCGCGTCGCCACCGCCGAAGCCCGTCTGCTCGATAAAGCGGGCAAGCTTTATGGTCACGCCACTACTACCTGCATGGTTTTCCGGCCCACCAATGACACAAAATAAAGTAGTAATGAACTGTTGACAACTGTGGCATAATTTGCGTTAATAACTTTAAGAACTATCTGCATATTTATAGTGGGAATTTTTAAGCGGGTTTATACTGGTAGTAGGATAAGGTGACAGGGGTTGGGTCAGCTAGATGATCAGAAAGCAAATTCGGCAGGATATAGATTTGCTGGAAGGCCGGACGCAATCCCTCCGATGCTGCCACTATTCAAGTACTGCTTGATGAAGGAAATTAGGGCATAAATGAGGAACAAGGAACGAAGGTAGAAAGATGTAAAGAGCAAAGAGGTCGGTTTGACCAGAACCGGCCTCTTTGTTAGAATCGGCTGGCTTAATTCAAGTCTCGCTTTTGGTTAGTTTTGGAATTTTTGTAAAAATTCCAAAACTAACCAAAAGCAAGAAAAAATAGAAAGGTGTTTGCTGTGCCTATTACCAGGCGCTACGTTGTTTTTGGGCGAATGCCCCTGCCGCGCACCGCGCAAAGCGGCCTCTTTACTACCCGCTTCAAAGAAGATGCTTTCTTTGTTGATTTTGACGAACAAGCTATAGTATTCAAAGAAGGGGCGCGTACCGAGCAATCTATTCAGCTACCGTTTTATTATATTGACAAGGTTTATTACGAAAAGAAAAAACAGGTCGAAACCCTCGGTATGGAAGGCAGCGCCGGACGGGTCGAGGTTTACATGCAGTATGCCAAGTTGCCTTTGCTCGACCCACAGCACCTCGATTTATTGCGCCAGGATATTTTGGTACGAGCGAAAGCGGCCCGCGAAACCTTTTTGGAACACCAGAACCAGAACGCTTTGTTTTATCTGCTCAAGCTGCAACTGTGCGATGAACCGATTCTCTTTTTTGATTACGAGCGCGAAAGCTATAAGCTGTGTATCAAGGCCCGCGCTCCGCTTCCCCCCAAGCCGCCCAATTTGCTCCAGACTAAACGCGGACGCATAAATTATTTCCGGCAATACGAGGATTTTTTATGCTCAAAGGCAGTTTCTTATGTGCTAAACTCTTTTGAAACGCTGCCGTTTTTGCAAGAAGTAAGCGTGTCGCTGGTGCGAATGGAAAAAGAGCCAGTCGAAGGGCTGTTACTGGTAGATGAGCAGGAGCGAGAGAAAAAGGTCTGGGAACTGCGCCGCCCGGTGCTGCCCGACCAAACCAAAGAGACCCCCGCCGAACGCAAGAAACGTGAAGCCGCCGAGAAGAAAGAGCTAGAAAAAGCCTTAAAGCTGGAACAAAAGCTGAAAAAAGAGCAAAGTAAATCGCGCCGCCAGATTGAAATGACTACCCGCACGCCGGACGAGTTTGACCAGCTTTTCGACGGCAGCTTGCCCTACGAAACCGTTTTGCTCTCGACCCGCATCCCGCGCCAGGGTTTTATGGATTTGAGCCGCAGCAAGATGAATTATAGCGCCCGTCGCTCAATGGAGTTATTCGAGCTACGGCTCGCACCCGACGAAGAAAAAACCTATCTCGCCCCGGTCGAGTCTTTCTTCGAGGCCGACTGAACCAAATACTAGACTAATTTATTGCAATTTCTTGCGTAGACGCTTAACAGTAGCATTTAACTGCTCATCACTAATCTCAATGGCATCTGGGCCGTAGGCTTCGCTAATAAGATAATCCCTTACAGTCCACAAAGATTGTGGAACTGGGTTGAGAGTGGTTTCAACCAGCATACGGTTAGACAATTGAAGCATGCTGATCGGTCAAATTCTTGCCGGGATTGAGTATTAAGCGTATATTTTTCAGCATCATCCTCGTGGTTGAAAATTTGTAGGACGCAAATTTTGTTCAAATCGGGCGAAGAAGACCGCTTTTAGCAAGTGCCTAAGCAAGTTCCACAATCTTTGTGGACTGTAAGAATTATCCTTATCAGCCATCAGCAATCCAGCAAAAGCAGGGCCGGATTTTCCAGTAGTTCTTTGAGGCGACCCATGAACGCGCCGCTATCCGCGCCATCTATCACGCGATGATCGAAGCTGACACAGATAGGCATACGCTGTTGCACGACCCCCTCACCGTTCTGCACGACCCACTTTTCCTGAATTCGTCCGACCCCCAGAATGGCGACTTCGGGCGGGTTGATGATGGGTGTGCCGACTGCTTCGCCATAGCTGCCAAAGTTGGTAATGGTGAAGGTGCTGCCGCCGAGTTCAGGTGCAGTCAGCGAACGCTTGCGCGCGCCTTCGCTCAGTCGGGCGATTTCTGCCGATAGTTCCAGCGTCGTCAATTGGTCGGCGTGACGCAAAACCGGGACGAGCAGACCGTCCGGCGTAGCGGTTGCCATACCAATATGATAATAACGTTTGTAGATTAGTTCGCGGGTCTTGTCATCCAGGCTGGCGTTGAAATTCGGAAATTCTTTGAGCGTTGCCGTCACTACTTTGACGATAAACGGCAAATAGGTCAGGTTTAGTCCGCGCTTTTCGGCAAATGGTTTTAGTTTTTGGCGCAGGGCGATTAGTTCGGTAGCATCTATCTCGTCAAAGCTGGTGACGTGCGGAATAGTACGCCAGGCCAGTTCCATCCGTTCGGCAATCCGTCGCCGCAATCCGACTAGAGGACGGCGCTCTTCTTCCTCAGTAGCGGGTTGTCCGGCTTTACGTTGCACGATAAAAGGCTGTCTTGCCGGGGCGGGCGGCGCTGTTGATGCTTCTTTCATTGGCGGCGGCTCGATTGGCGGCATAGCGGGCCTGGTTTCGTTAGCCAGCGCTACTTCGGCTTTGAGCGCGGCGACTGGCTCGGTTTCGTGCGCGGTAGAAGCTGTGCCGTTTGAACCAACTTTGGCTTTATGCTCGGCAAAGGCTTTTACATCCTGCATCAACACACGCCCGTCCGGGCTGGATGGCCTGACCTGGCTTAAATCTACGTCCAGTTCCAGCGCCAGCTTGCGAACTGCTGGGGCAGCCCGCACCCGGCTTGTCACAGGCGCTACAGAAATTGCGCCAGTGCCGCCAGGTGCAGTCGAAGCAGCCCCAACTGTTGCGGCTTGAGGCGCAAATTGAGCTTGAGTTTCAGTGGTTTTTGGCAAGCTGGAAGCACTAGAAGCGGGAGCGGGTTTAGCGCCTTCCGGCTCTATTAATACCAGCACATCGCCTAGCTGGGCCATTTTCCCCTCGGCAAATTTTAGCTCAACGATTTTTCCGGCGGAAGGCGCGGGAATCTCGACCAGCGCTTTATCGGTCTGAATTTCCAGTATCGGCTGGTCGAGGCGCACCATATCGCCCGGTTTTACCAGCCAGCGCACTATTTCAGCTTCGTGCATTCCTTCGCCCACATCGGGCAACTTAAACTCTATCATCACAATCTCCAATGACTTACGATTTACGATTTACGATTTACGATTTTAATTACTCAGCCATGCTTCGTCATACTGAAAAACAAAGTATGACGGAGTGAGTAGTTATTTACGATTTACGCTTTTTGGTGGTAGGCGGCTTTCTAGCTCTTTTTCTTTGTCTAGTTTTAGCCGCAGGGTTTTTAAGGAAGCCACAACCATTGCTAGAATTTCGTTGGTTTCACGCATGAGTTCGCTTAGGCGAGTTTCGGGTAACAGCTTTGCTTCTACCAGTAGTTCCATCCAGTAGAGGCTTTCGTCAGCTTCTTCTTCGACAATTTTCAGTTTGGCAATAGTTTCAGCTATAGAACGAGCGCGGCAAGCCGCTCGATAATTAGCCCCTACCGAAGTAGCCGAGCGTAGTAGCTGTTTGCTGATTATCTGTCCGGCCTGATTTTGCGGCACTGCCTCGCACAACCTAATCACCCTCAACGCCAAATCCTTAGTCCGCTTCTTAAACTGTGCCTCATCCATCCCTCACTCCCCTCCTCACCGAAATCGTAAATCGTAAATCGTAAATCGTAAATCCTCAATTATCCAATGTCTCCAAAATAGCGCGAGCGACGCGGGCGGGCGTGGGCATGTAGTTATCTTCCAGGCCGGGAGGTGGGAAGGGCGTGTCGTAGCCGGTGACGCGGGCGACGGGCTTGAGCAGCGAGTAGAGGCAGTGGTCGTTGATGACTGCCGTAACTTCGGCACTGATACCACCAGCGCGCGGTGCTTCGGTCACGATTACGGCCCGCCCGGTTTTCTCGACTGAGGTAATAATAGTTTCTTCGTCAAAGGGCCAGATGGTGCGTAAATCTATCAGTTCGATGCTTGCCCCATTCTTTTCTTTTACTCGTTTGATGGCTTCCTGCGCGACTGGCATCATGCCGCCGTAGCTGATGACCGTCACGTCGCTGCCTTCCTCTAATATTGCAGCTTTGCCGAGTGGAATAGTGTAGCGTTCGGCTGGCACTTCCTGGCGGAAAGAGCGATAGAGCTTGATGTTTTCGAGAAAAATAACCGGGTCGGGGTCTTCGATAGCGGCGGCTAACAAACCTTTGGCATCGTAGGGATTGGACGGCAACACTACTTTCAAACCCGGAGTTTGCAAAAATGCTCCTTCAAGGCTATCAGAGTGCATTTCGGGGGTACGCACGCCGCCGCCGTAGGGCGACCTGACCACTAGCGGGCAACCGTAAGTACCCGCGCTACGAAAACGAATACGGGCCGCTTGCGAGACTAACTGGTTCATTGAGACATACAAAAATCCGGCGAACTGAATTTCGGCAACCGGGCGCAAGCCGTAAATTGCCATACCGACGGCAGTGCCGATAATGCCGCTTTCCGCCAGGGGCGTATCAAACACGCGGGTTTCGCCAAAACGGGCTTGCAGGTGGTCGGTGACGCGGAAAACGCCGCCGTTTTTGCCAACATCCTCGCCCATTACTATAATGCGCTCGTCTTCGCTCATTTCCTGCTCAAGCGCCTGATTAATTGCTTCGACCATTGTTAGCTTCATGTTTATAACCCTTCACCTTCTTCTAACTCATGCTTCATGGCGGTGCGCTGCTGCTCCATACGCGGGCTGATATTCTGCCAGGTCATATCAAAAATGCTTTCGGGCGGCGGCGCTGGCGTGTTGGCGGCTTCCTCAACCGTTGCCAGAGCGTCGGCTTCGGCTTCGGCAGCGATGCGGGTATCTTCAGCTTCGGTCAACATATCGCAGCTCATCAAATAAAGGCGTAGCCGCTTGATTGGCTCTTTGGCGTTCCACTCGTCCAGTTCTTCCTGAGAGCGGTAGCGGGTCGGGTCGTCGGCGGTGGTGTGTGCGCCCAACCGATAGGTGATAGCCTCAATCAGGGTCGGGCCTTCGCCGTTGCGGGCGCGGTCTACCGCTTCTTGTACGGTGGCGTACACCGCGAACAAATCGTTGCCATCTACCAGTCGCGAAGGAATACCAAAAGCCGGGCCACGTGCCGCCAGCGTTTTGGCGGCGGTCTGGCGAGAGCGCGGCAAACTGATGGCCCAGCCATTATTGATAAAGCCAAAAACTATCGGCGCTTTGAAAACTCCGGCAAAGTTGAGCGCTTCATTCACGTCGCCCTCGCTGGTTGCGCCATCGCCGCACAAGCCAACTACTACCGCCGGGTCGCCCTTAATTTTTGCCGCCATCGCCAGCCCGGTAGCGTGCAGCATTTGTGTCCCGATTACGATTTGCACGGGCAAGCAATGGGCCTCTGCCGGGTAATGCGGGGGTAGGCCACGCTGGTAATAAGCCACCATTGCGGGCGGCAAGCCTTTGACAAAATACGACCCGGCATCGCGGTACGACCCGGCAATCCAGTCTTGCGGCAAAAGCGGCGCGGCAAAGCCAACCGAACTCGCTTCATGCCCGTTCAATGCACCCCAGGTAGTGGCTTTGCCCTGGCGCTGCAACGCGACTATTTTATTGGAAAAAGCTCGAATAAAATACATCCAGCGATACATTTCCATCAGTCGGTCAGGGGCAATATCGGGAGGGCTACCAATTAATTGCCCATCTTCGTTCAGAATTTGATAGGGTACTTCTGCTTCCGAAACTAGCTCTTGAATGCTCAACGGGACACCTCTCTTTCTCTCAGCCTTG
>JBBQXW010000379.1:0-6556 GCA_038209275.1 Chloroflexia bacterium
AATGTCCGGCACGATTAGCTTTTCAGAATTATCAATCGCGTTATGGTAATGATTACGGTTGACCGCAACCATCCAATGCTCTTCAAGATATTGCCATTCCAGTACCCCGACGCTATCCCGCACCGACCAATCTTGCGACCCGCTCTCTCCCATCTGGTCTTCCTCAACTATATATTCATCTGGATAAATTCGCTCTATTTCTCTTTGGATACTCACTTTGTTTTACCTCCTGCCCCTTTGTTATACCATATTTATAGGAATTTTGCTTTGGTAACAGCGATTGAAATTGCTAATACTTTTATAAAAGCTCTAATGCCCAAACCTTACTAAGGTTAAAATAGCAGCTTTCCAGGTATTTTGAACTATTTTTGGGTGCGGATTTTTAGTTGAGGCTAAGTAGCTTGCCTGATGTAGTATAATGAGGCAAAGATTTTACCGAAATTTTGCAAACAACGACTGATTTTAGGCCAAAGCTATGTTATTATTACATGAATCATATATAAAGTCGCGAATCGACACGCAAATTGATCCAGGCAGGACAAGGGGCTGACCCCATTATGGTAACGTCGCACTAACTAGATGTTACAAAATAGCAGGGAAACAAAATGGGTTTTGATGTAGGAAAAATGATGCCGCGGCGATTGCAGCGAAGCATTCAAACTAAATTGTTTGTAATGCTTTTTTTGCTTGGCGCAGTCTCACTCTCAGCACTGGTGGGAAGTTCAATCTGGCTAGGGAAAAGTGAGATTCAGAGCGAAGTTTCCAAGCGCAATCAGGAAATTGCCTCACTGGTAAGCAGTCAGGTCGAAGCACACCTGAGCAATATTATTTTTAACCTTACCCTTGAAGCCGATACTTTAACCGAAATTGAGCGCAATCCAGGGGCGGGCAATCTCAATATGCGCTTTTTCCAACTGGCCGCCAACAATGATTATCATTCCTTGACGCGCCTGGATAAAAGTGGGATGCGCCGCCCGTTGCTCGAAGGCAATTTCACTTCAATCAATCAACATCCTGAAATCACGCCAGTCCAGCCTTCAAATGATTTTTCCAACCATCCAGCTTATTTGACTACCAAAGCCGGGCAGACTTTTTTTTCACCAATTGATTTACGTGGCCCTGATAATCTGACAATCGGTTTTGTGGGAGTACCTCTTAGAACTGAAACTGACGAATTTAACGGCACTTTAATTGCCGAAATAGATTTAAACCAGATGCTTCAGATTGTCAATTCTATCAGCCTGGGTAAATCTACCACTGTAATGATTGTAGATGAGCGCGGAAAGAAACTCGCCAGTTCTGACACAAATGGCATTGGGCAGCTTGTACAAGAGGATAAGCTTAATTCGGTTTATAATAAGCGGACTGGTCAGGCATCTTACAAAGAAGACGGGCAGACTTATCTGGCGGGTTACGCGCCGGTTAAAGGGCGCAACGGCTGGGGTGTAATTGTCACCGAATCGGAAGCGGAAGCTTCCGCCGGAATTTATCGGCTGGGCCTGATAGCCATTGTAATGGCAATAGTGTTGATGGTCGTAACCAGTATTGTAGGCGTGCTGGTTTCAAAAGGGATTACCAGACCAGTGCGCGAACTGGCAATAGCAGCTAACCGAATTACCACTACCGGCAATTTGGACGAGCAAATTCCCATTACCAGTCAGGACGAAGTAGGCGAACTAACCGCTTCGTTCAACGGCATGATTTTGGCCTTGCGGAAAACCCGTATGGCGCTGGAACACTGGAATCGGGAACTGGAACATAAAGTAGAGTTGCGGACGCAAGAACAGGCCCAGGTTAATAATAAGCTGGAACAGACCAACTTGCAACTGGAACGAGCTAACCTGCACAAATCGCAATTTCTCGCCAACATGAGCCACGAATTGCGCACGCCACTGAATGCTATTATTGGCTTTAGCGAAGTTTTGCAGGATGAGGTTTTTGGCAATCTCAATGATAAACAAAAGCGCTATGTCAATAATATTTTAACCAGTGGTCGCCATTTGCTTAATTTGGTGAATGATGTACTCGATTTATCCAAAGTCGAGGCCGGAAAAATGGAATTGCATTGGGAAGAATTTTCGGCAGGTTCGGCGGTCTACGAGGTGCAGAGCGAATTGAGTACGCTGGCAGAACAAAAAGATTTGCAACTAAGCGTGCAGGTAAGCGAGGCACTGGAACGAATTATGGCAGACCGGGCGCGCTTCCGGCAGATACTCTTTAATTTGCTCTCGAATGCAATTAAGTTTACGCCGCCGGGTGGACAAATTAATATAAGTGGGACAGTACAAAAAGGAGCAAAGCCAGAAAGCTCAATGGTAGCGCGTTTCGCCGTAAAAGACACCGGTATCGGCATTAGCGCCGATAACCTGAGTTATATTTTCGAGTCGTTTCGGCAGGTAGATAATAGCTATTCCCGCTTGTATCAGGGAACCGGGCTAGGGCTGGCGCTCACCAAAAAACTGGTCGAGATGCATGGCGGTTCTATTTTAGTCGAAAGTGAACCGGGCGTGGGCAGCAATTTCATTTTTACTATTCCATTGATTACTTCTGTGATCGTAAAAAGCAACCCGGTCGGCCTTCTCGCGGGGGTAGGGGCCGCCGATAGCGGGAGTGAAGGTTTGCCTGTTCGTAAATAATTGCTAAATCGAACTGCATTGCTAGTTTTTGCTAAATAGTATAAAATACCCGCTTAAGTTAATAATCAATAGTTTCCGAACTAATTGAGTTATGTCGCCCAGAAGCCGACCGACGGGGGATGGTCGGTAGGGGCGGTTTTTTACCATCAAATTCAGGGGAAGTTAATTCTACCCTCTTGAATAAAAGTTGGGGGGTTATTGGATTTCGGCGCAGGTCTGGCATACTAGCCCGGCCTTGCGCCGATTTGTAAATAAAAGAAATTAGAAATAATTATGTTACCTATCAGTAAACTTTTTGCAGCAGGCTTCGATGAAGCCAGCTTCGCTTTAGTTACCGGCTTGAAGCAGCTTCAGAAAAAGCCACAGCAGTTTGTGACTAACCGGGGGAATTTGGAGATGCTGCGGGAAATGATGCAGCACGGGCCGGAAGAATTTTTTGTGAAACCACCAAACCCGCAGGTACAGGAGGAAATGGTGGTGCGGCCCTGGCAAATCAGTCCTTATGGACAGGAATATCAAGTAAAGCACGTTACTTTTCCCAGCGCTGTCTCGCTCGGCTACGAGAATAATGACACCGTACACGGCTATTTTCTCTACCGGCCCGGTTACGAGCAAGCCCCGACCCTGTTTTATTTGCATGGCTGGATGGCCTATAGTTACGGGCTATGGTTGCGCGGGCCACTTAGCTGGGCCGAAGCACTCGGCCTCAATGTTTTTTTCATGGAACAGCCCTTTCACATGCGGCGTTGCCCGCCCGGTTCGCAAAGCGGCGAAATGTCGTTGAGCGGCGATTTGATGATGGGAATGGCTGGGGTACAGCAAGCAGTCAGTGACACTCGCGCTTCGCTGGCCTGGCTAAAAATGCAGGGCGTGGAGCAGGTAGGGTTGTTGGGTCGGAGCATGGGTGGCTTAGTAGCAGCGTCAAGCCTGACTGTCGAAACGGAATTTGACTGTGCCATTTTGGATATTCCAGCAGTCAGCCCGCAAAATACTATCTGGCGTAGCAGCTATACCCGCTTGGTGCGAGAAGAATTGAGGCAGCAGGGTTTTGATGAGCAAGAGACGGCAGCTTTCTTCGAGGTAGTGCGTCCTGGTCGTTTTCAACCAACCATTGACCCGGAGCGAATTTTGCTGATTGAGGCTACCGCAGACCGAGCCTGTTTCCCCGATGAAACCGAGCGTTTTGCCCAGGAATGGAAATTGCCAACGGTGCGAATTAATACTGGACACATGTCAATTATGTTAAGTAGACAGGCCCGGCGTTCAGCCCTGGAATTTTTGGGGCGCTGGCTCAATACTTAATGCGCCAGTTGCGATCCATCCAATGCTTTTATAGCAGCTTGCCGAAAAATCGAGCCAGGGTTTAACGTAGGGGCGTATCGCATACGCCCCATACGCATCAAGCTAAGAGTTTAAGCTTGAAGATGGTACGCGATGAAAGTTCGCCCTGGAATAAATTCCGGGCGTATTTCCTTAACTTGATGCGTATGGGGCGAATCGCATACGCCCTTTTGACCTTACACAGCGTTCAAGGGCGTATGCGATTCGCCCCTACCAATGGCTCAACCTCGATGCAACTTGCTGTAGGTCTAGGAACCACCTAATAATGATTTAGGCGGTGGCTGGTACTACCGGCGAGGTCAAACGGTAGTACAGTTCTTGAGATATATTTAGCATAAAGGAAACAATAAGCTTGACTAAGCATGTGTAGAGAGTAAGAAAGCCCGCTCAACTATGAACGGGCTTTTTTGATTTTGATTTGAGTGAAGCTAACTTAATCAGGAATAAAATATGAATGAGCCAATCGGGGGAATAATTTTAGCAGGCGGGCGCAGTCGGCGTATGGGGACTAACAAGGCGCTGCTAAAACTGGAAGCGAACGGGCCGACTATTATTGAAAAAGTAGTAGCGGCGCTGGGCGCAGTAGCAACGGACATATTGTTGGTGACAAACGAGCCGACCCAGTACGAAGGGCTGGGACTGCCAATGGTCGGTGATAATTATAAAGTAGGAGCATCGTTAGCCGGATTAGAAGCCGGATTAAGTGCAGCAAAACAGGCGTATAATATAGTAGTGGCCTGTGATATGCCATATATAGAAATTGGAGTGTTGCGCTGGCTGGCTGAAAGGCAGCGCGATTACGCTGCACTTGTGCCAGTTAGCCCGGAAGGACAGCTTGAAACACTCGGTGCGGTCTATTCGCGGGAGTGCCTGGGCGCAATACGGCAAAAGTTGGCGCAAGGCGAATACAAAATGGCGGGCTGGCTTTCGGAAGTCAAAACGGTGTGGGTAAATGCCGACGAGTTAGCAGCATATGACCCAGAGTGGCGTTCCTTTATTAATCTCAATACACCAGAAGAATTTGAGCGTTTTAAGTCTGAACTTAGGCTGTAAAAAGCAAGAAACAGGAGTTGGCAAGATGAATACTGAGCAGGATTTTCAGGTTATGACACCGCAAGAGGTGCTGACACGGCTGGAAGAAGTAACCGAGCAAATAGTTTCGGAAGTTTCCGAGCTGGATAACGGAGAACTTAACTTTAACTCGGATGTAGACGAATGGAGCGTGAAGCAAATAGTGGCTCACTTGCTCGACGCTGAGAATATCTTTCACGAGCGGATTAAGAAGATTTTGGCAGAAGAAGAACCGTTCTTGCCCACCCAGGAACGCGAACCTGAAGACCAGGATTGGGAGACGGAGTTGACGGCCTTTAAAGCGGCCCGTGAAGAAAATTTGCGGATGTTCAGGGAGCTTGAGCCAGACCAATGGAGCAAGGCCGGTATTCATCAGGAACGCGCACGTATTACGCTTCGCGATATTGGCGAATTGCTGATTACCCATAACCAGGAACATCTGGAACAGATTCGGCATGTTAGCTGGCTGGCAAAATAAAACGGTTTAGAGTATAATAACAAATTAGCAAGGCCGCTTCTGTTGCAGGGGGCGGCTACTGCTTTATATGCTATTTAGTTTTTGAATTTTTTGCAAAAAATTCAAAAACTAAACAATTGGGAGGAAGAAAAATTCTTTGATGCCGACGAAACAATTGAACACGAAATTAATATTGAACTAACTTGAACCAACTAGAGCCGGAAATCCGCGCTCTTTTTTGTTGTGGGGTCAAATCAGGAGGTTGTTTTTAGATGAGCAGTATTGACCGTTTTGTAAAACCGGGCCTGACTTTCGATGATGTGTTGCTGGTTCCGGCGGAGTCGGAAGTAGTGCCTGCCGAGGTGGATGTGACCACCTATCTGACGCGGGAAATTAAGCTGAATATTCCATTGGTCAGTTCGCCGATGGATACCGTGACCGAAGCGCGCCTGGCGATTGCGATTGCCCAGGAAGGCGGCATTGGTATCATCCATCGCAATTTGTCTATCGAGCGACAGGCCGAAGAGGTAGACAAGGTAAAGCGCTCGGAAGCGGGAATGATTCTCGACCCGATTACGCTAGGGGCGGATACGCCACTGAGCGAGGCGCTGGTAATGATGGAGAAATTTCACATCAGTGGTATTCCGATTACTGATGAGTACGGGCATCTGGTCGGCATTCTGACCAACCGCGACATCCGTTTCGAGGAAGATACCAGCCGCCCAATTTCGGAGCTAATGACCAGCCGAGAATTAATAACGGCGGCAGTTGGCACTACACTGGACGAAGCCAAGAAGATTTTGCACCGTCACCGCATCGAAAAATTGCCCATCGTGGACGAGAGTAATTTTTTGAAGGGGTTAATTACGGTCAAGGATATTCAGAAGAAGATAAAGTACCCGAACGCCGCAAAAGACCACCTGGGCCGTTTACGGGTGGGTGCGGCGGTTGGCGTAGCACGCGATTTGATGGAACGGGCCGAATCGCTGGCGAAACACAATGTGGATGTGCTGGTGCTGGATAGTTCGCACGGTCACGCCAAATCGGTACA
>JBBQXW010000380.1:0-6555 GCA_038209275.1 Chloroflexia bacterium
ATAGCGGCGGGCGGCGGGTTGGTGCTGACGGCGCGCTGGATAATGCCATTATTATTCGGGCCACAGTATGAAGCCGCCGGGCCAACTTTAATGCTGCTAGGGGTGGCAGTGCCGTTTTTGTTCATTAATTCGGGCCTGACCCATCTTTTGCTGGCCCAACACCGCGAACGCTATAATCTGGCCTTTTTCGGTGTTGCCCTCATAATTAATATCGGGGCGAATTTGCTTTTAATTCCGGCCTGGGGACGAAACGGCGCGGCGGTAGCGACAGTGCTAACAGAGCTAGGACTGAGTATAATGTGCGGGGTAGCCTGTCTATTATTGCTGCGGAATGACCCGCTTAAAAATGGTGGGGCAAACAGGTCGCTAGAAGCTGCAACATTACCCCAAACCGGGATACAGCAAACTTTGGCGGGGGCTAAAATTAATACTATTCAAATAAGCCAGCCTCATCTGTGGGAGCGAGCTTCTGCTCGCGATTATTTCCCAGGCACTAATAATCGCGAGCAGAAGCTCGCTCCCACAGAGGTTTATTTGAATGGTATTCAAGCTAAAACCGATGAGCAACCGCTTCAACTAGATAATTCAAACAAAACCGAAATCAGCAGCAGGGCAAAGCGCTGGCAAAAATTCGGGTTCTGGGCGGTGCTGGTGCTGGTAATCAGCTTGCCATTTGAAGTGACGCAATATCCATTACTTTCGCTTGGCTCGTTCCTGACCTTGAGCAATCTTGAAATTATTTATTATGTAAACTTGATTTTGGCACTGTTAACGTTGTGGGAAAGGCGCGGCGAGGTGCAACGGCAATTGAGGTGGAATTCGCCGTTGCCCTGGCTGGGGCTGTTAGTGCTAGTATGTATTATTTCGAGTGGGTTAGGAGTTGTGCCAAAAGCCAGTTTTAAGTTTACGCTTAATCTTGTGTTCGGCGGAATACTGTGGCTGGCGCTTCCGTTCTGGCTGGAAGAAGGGCAAGAACGCAAGCTCAGATGGCTTAGAGCAGGTTTGGTCGGAGGCGCGGCGCTTTCGGCGGGGCTAGGTTTGCTAGAGTTTATACCTGAACTGGATATGAATAACTGGCTACTGTGGCCCTTCAAGGCGGGTGCGACGGTAGCCGGGCCGTTTCTGCGACTAAGCGGCACATTTGAATATGCCAATATTGCCGCGATTTATTATGAGCTAGTCTTGCCATTCGCGCTGGTAGGTTTAGCTGGGGCAATTGAAAAAGCTAATTTCAGAAAGCCGGAATTGAGGCGGCTCTGGCCCGTTGGGTTATGGGCCATTGGAAGCGGGTTGCTGTGGGAAGCGCTTTTACTGAGCTTTAGTCGTTCGGCCCTGCCCGGAATGTTGGTGGCAGCACCTTTAATCTGGTGGGTGACAAGAAAGACCACTCGAAACCGAAGTTGGGGTATTGGAATTGGTCTGGGATTGGGTGTAATATTAATCGGCGCAACCATCATATTGTCACCCGTGATGATATTGCGCTTCAGGACGCAGAGCGATATAGGCTGGTTTAAGGCCGGTTATAGTGCGCCGGGCCTTACCTCGCTAATCATCTGCCAACAATTAAGAGTGCCGCTAACGGTACACAATCAAACGCCGTTAGACTGGCGGGGTGGCCCAGACGGAGCATACAAGCTTTCGTATCATTGGTTAGACCAGTCTGACCATATTTTGGTGTTTGAAGGCTTGCGTACCGAACTACCGATGCTGCTAAAAGCAGGCGAAAAGGCCACAGTCCAGGCAAGACTACGTGCGCCAAATAAAGCGGGGCAATACTGGCTGGTGTGGGACGTGGTGCAGGAGGAGATTAGCTGGTTCAGCCTCAAAAGTGCGGTTTACGATAGACAGGTGGTGGAAGTTTTGCCGGATGATGGGACAGGCTGTGCCGCCCCGCCGATCAGTACCCGTAATCCTCCCAGCGTACTGCCGACCACGCCGCCCAACCCGGAACGCGGGCAATTGTGGAAGGTTGCCGGGCAGATGATTGTAGCGCGCCCTATTCTGGGGGTCGGGCCGGATGGCTATCGCTTTGCTTACGGTGCGTATGCCGGACTTAAAAGCTGGGACGAGCGAATTTTCGCCAACAGCACCCCTTTGGAACTGGCAGCAGACCTGGGTCTGCCGGGGGTGTTACTTGCACTAATTTTTGTCGGGCTGACAATCTGGCCTATAGTGGTCAAAGGTTGGCGCGGGCAACTTACATTGTTCGATGGCGCAGTGTTGGCAGCCCTAACCGCCTTCGGCTTACACGGCTTACTGGACTATTTCCTGGGCTTTCACCCAATCTTTATCCTGTTCTGGCTGCTGTTAGCAATAGCAATGAGTGTTAGAAATTTTGAATTTTGAATTTTGAATTATTAACAGAGAACCTAAATTATTAAAATTTCGCATCTAATTTCTTAAACTCAAAACTCAAAATTCAAAATTCAAAATTTCTTAAGAGGTTGATTATGCGAGTGGCGATAGATGTATCGGCGATGTTGAGCGGACGATTGAGCGGAGTAGGCTACTATATCGAAAATCTGATGGCGGCGTTACTGGCTCATCAGGACGAACACGAGTGGCTTTTATTTAGTAACCGCACGAACCGAGCGTTGGAAACAGAATTATGGGGCGAGGCGCGGTTGCAGACCGGGTCACGGTTGCGACCACGCCAGCTTTGGATGCAACTGGGCTTGCCCGGCGAATTAGCGGCTGCTCAACCAGCTATTTGCCATTTCCCGAATTATCTTGCTCCCCTTCGGCTAAAGTTGCCCTATGTAGTGACGGTTTACGATATGTCGGTCTGGCTCACGCCCTGGTGTCACCCGCCGAAAACGCTGGCGGTACATCGGGCGCTGACCCCAATCGTCGCCCGGCGCGCCCGGATGGTTATTACCATTTCAGAGAGCGCCAGGCAAGATATTATCGAGGGGCTGGGCTTGCCGCCAGAAAAAGTGAAGGTGGTGTATGGCGGCGTTTCGCCCGATTTTCACCCGGTGGCGGCGGAAACGGCCCGCCTGGTAGCGGAAAGTTACGGTCTAAACGAGCCATATATTCTGACCGTTGGGACACTAGAGCCGCGCAAGAACCACCGCCGCCTGTTAGCCGCGTTTAAGGAAATAGTGCAGCAAGAGCGCTTGCCGCATCACCTGGTGCTGGTAGGTGGAGCGGGCTGGCAGGCGGCGGAATTTGTGGAGCAGGTGCGCGAAAGTGGGTTGGGAAAGCGGGTACACCTTTTGGGATATGTACCGAGGGCCGATTTGCCCGCCCTTTACTCTGCCGCTAACCTGTTTGCTTTTCCATCGCTGCAAGAAGGTTTTGGATTGCCTTTGCTGGAAGCGATGGCCTGTAACACACCAAGCGTAATTTCAACCGCTCCGGCCCTGCTAGAAGTGGCAGGTGGCGCGGCGCTGGCTGCCGAGGCAACGAGCGTTTCGGAACTGGCTGCCGCACTATACACTATGCTGACGCGCCCGGATGAAGCCGAGCGACGGCGCAAGCTAGGATTAGAACGAGCGCGCCATTTTAGCTGGGAAACCAGCGCCGCCCGCACGATTGAAGTTTATGAAGAAGCCGCCCAGAGCGAAGCGGTGCTAAGTTTTAACGCCGGGTAAACCGAGTAAATTATGCTCGTCGCCACTCCATTTTGTAACCAACGAACAGCATGGCGGCTATATCGAAGCCGAGCAAGAAGACCACATCTATCCAGAAGCGTCCATCGTAGGTGCTGTTGAGAGTATGCCGAAGCGCATCAACGGCATAGGTGGAAGGCAAAAACTGGCTGAGGAAATTGACCAGGGGAGGCAAACGCTCTTCGGGCAGTAGCACCGGGCCAATACCCATAAAAATAAACTGAAGAATGCCCGTAATGGTATTGGCAGTATCAAAATTGGGCGAGGCCACCCCTACAAAAGCCCCCACCGCCGAAAGCGAAAAAGAAGCCAACGGCACTAAAACAAAAAAGAGCGGACTGAGCGATAAATTAAGGCCCAAAAACCATTGCCCCAGAAACACCGTCAGCAGTGCAGTAGGCATACTCAGCACCAGAAATCCAGCGTTGACTGCCAGCACCAAAAGTCCCTTCGGCACGGGCAAAGTGGCATAGTAATCCAGCACCCCAAAAGTTCGCATAAACGAAAAGCGGGCGCTTGTCCCGTACATGGTGGTGAAAATCAGTGAGATAATAATGTTACCGCTCAGGAGGGCTTCGGGCTGGCCTGCCGATGGCCCGATGGTTTTCACGAAATAGAGCGTGGTCATAGGCACAATCAGACCGTTGATAACCATCGCAGGCCACGACCAGCGCCAGTTAGCCAGTTGAATCACAAACAAATCCCAAAAGACCCGAAAGGGCTGGGTCAGGTTCAGATGATTTTCAAAAGAGGGATTTTTCATGTTAACAGCTGCCCGGCTTCTTCTTCGCTAATCGGTTGCCCGGTCAGGGCCAGATAGACATCTTCCAGGGTGGCGGTCTGCACTCGAAAATCTTCCAAGCGTTCCAGCCGCACGCCACTCAGCACGGCGTGAATGGCATCTTCCGCTCCCTGGCGCGGTAAAAGTACACTCCACTGGCCCGCTTGCACCCGCTTCGCTCGTTCGTGTCCGGCTAAAAATGGTTCGACTTCCGCTATATATTCAGGCTTGACAAAAAGTTCAAGGCGCACGCTGCCATCTATGTGGGCCTTGAGTTCTCCGACCCGGCCCAGCCCAACCACCTGTCCCCGGCTCATAATAGCCACCCGCCCGATAACGCGCTCGGCTTCCTGGACATTGTGCGTCACCAGAATAATCGTCGTGCCGCGAGTGCGATTGAAATCTACCAGCCTGTCCCAGACCTGCCGCCGATAAGCCGGATCAAGGTCGTTGGTTGGCTCATCCAGAATCATCACCGGGCGGTCAGCCACCAGCGTAATAGCCAGCCCAACCAACCGATGCTGTCCGCCCGAAAGATGGCGCACCGCTTTTTTGCGTACTTCGCCCAAGCCCCATTCTTCCACCAGTTGAGCGGCTTCGTGCTTTGCCGCCGCCCGGCTCATGCCGCGCAAATGTCCCGTAAAATAAATTGCTTCTTCGACAGTAAGGTCAAGCAACGCCTGCGGTTTTTGCGGCATGTAAGCTACGTAGCGGGCGACAGCTTCAGGCTTGCGCGCAATATCGTAGCCGAACAGCACAACTCGCCCCGAAGTAGGCGCGGTAAGATTGACCATCTGGCGGATAAGAGTGCTTTTGCCCGCCCCGTTGCTGCCCAGCAAACCAAAAACCTCGCCCGGCTCAATCTGCAAATTAATTGCGTCATTAGCCGGGCGCTCCTGGCGAGAAGCCCAGCCTTTGCCGTAATATTTGGTCAGCGCTTCGATTTGATAAACCGGGCCACTCAACGGTGCATCGGGCAACCGGGCCGGAACGGACACACTTATCGCCATTAATTTTCTTATTCTTAAATTTTAGAAGTAAAAGCGAATTTAATCTTAATACCCATAAAATATACTTCTGTGGGAGCGAGCTTCTGCTCGCGATTTGCCCTTACCGCCAAAATCGCGAGCAGAAGCTCGCTCCCACAGAAGCTTGGCCTTATTTGAATAATAGCAGGCTTAATATCCGCCCGTCTGGGCTGGTTGACCCGGCACTTCTGCTAGTGTTTCCATAAAACGCATAATCTGCGGATTGACCAGATCAGGCCGTTCGTCCTGGGGGCAATGCCCGGCTTTTTCGGCGACGTAGGTTTGGGCCTGCGGCAATAGCTTTAGCCAGCGCGGTAGCATCACTTCGGGCGGCATCGTTTTATCGTGCTGACCCCAGATAAACAAAGTTTTGGCCTGAATATCGCCCGGCTTGAGCGGCAACTGGTAATTGGCAAAATTGCGGGTGACTGCCAGATAAGAATCCCGCGCTCCCGGCGTTTTCAAAGGAGCGGTAAATTGTTCTAGCAGCTTGGGCGTTACTTTAGCCGGATTATAATAGGCTTGCTGCAAGCTCCGTTGCGCCACCCAATTACTTGATGTTAAGAGCGCCGCCATTGTTTCGCCGACCATTGGCGCTTTTATCAAGTTGTAGGCCAGTTCACCAAAGCTAAGGCCGTTGGTGTCGCGCCCGTTGCGGCCCTGCATTTCGGCCCGGCCCTGGTCGGGCAAGCCGGAAGAATCCACCAGAATTAAGCCCGCCACCATTTCGGGGTGTTCCAGGCAAAATTTCAGCGAGACCATGCCGCCGAGCGAATGGCCGCAGATTACCGCCTTTTCTTCCTTCTTGTAGCGCAGAAAATCGTAGACCTGCCGCGCCCATAGTTCGGCGCTGTAGTTTACCCGGCTACCGTCCGGCTTGTCGCTCAGGCCAAAGCCCAGCAAATCCAGTCCGTAGATACGATAGCGCCCTTTGAGGCCATTGAAGGTATGCCGCCAATGTTCGACACTGGCAGCGTAGCCATGTATCAATACCAGACAGGGCTTGTTTTTGCTCTGCTCGGTCAACTCCTCCGAAGCCGGATTATCCAGCGTCGCTACCGGCAGCGACTCCCAGTAATGCACTTTGCCCGGTTTCCAGGCGACGTAGCGGTCGTCTATATAAAACTTCTCA
>JBBQXW010000381.1:0-6545 GCA_038209275.1 Chloroflexia bacterium
CGCACTCCCAGGTTGTACATGGCCTGTCCAACACCCGTTGCCGGGGAATTAAACTGGCGCAACACCGCATCAATCTTGGCTGGTTCGATGGTCGGGCTACCCAGTACATTAGTCCCGGTAGCGGTAGCAGGTGGCGCTTTGCTGACCGTTACCGAAGATGAGTTTCCAAAGTGGTAAACCGTTTTCGAGCTATCCGCGCCCAGCATCGAAAGACCGTTGCTGATGACCAATCCGCCAATGACTAATCCGACGATTAGCCCAATAACCAAACGACCCGGCAGAACTGCTGCCAGGCCCATCACGCTATCGAGCGGGGTAAAACGGGCCGGGCGGCGGCGCTGTGCCGTTTCGTGGTAAGGTTGGCTGTAGCTGGCGTAGTTGAACGCCGCTTTGGGTGGAACTTGTTGAGTAATGTATTGTCTGGATTGGCGGGTGAATGGAACGGCGTAAGCGGTGGACGTTTGGGCTATCGGGTATTCTTCCTCAAATTCAGTTTCCTGGTCGAGTTCATCAGCGTGGTAAGGCTGAATCCGTAAACCAGATTGAGCCTGTGCTTCAGCTTCTAACTCGTCTTCTTCTCCGTAATCATACTCCCATTTTCGAGCCGCAGCGCCACTCACTTCTTGCCTCCGCTCAACTTATTAAGTCTGGCCCGTTCCTCGCCCGTAATGGGTCGGAAATTAGAATTTTCGTTGATATAAATGAATTGCTCATTCTCTACCGAAAGCACCATATCAACGTTGCTATCGCCGTTAATATCCTGGAAGTTGACTTTGACCGGGGCAAGTTCCATATCCTTGCCGAACAAACGCGGCCCTGGAATAACCCGTGTTTTGGTAACATCGCCGCCCGGATATTCAATAACAGTAATCTGGCGATTGTTGTTCTGGACAATGAAATGGCTGGGCGTACCGTCGGCTTCGTTGTGACCGACTAACTGGTCAACCTGCACCGTGCGGGGTCGCCCGTAAGTCATGTCATCCTGCCAGGTCTGCCACCAGTGAATCACATTGGAAACCAGCAAATAAACTACTAATACTGCAACCAGGCCGCCAGCTACCATCAAAGCGATTTTGGCACTACCATAGCTCAGGTGTATTCCGGCAAGCGGATTAGAACGAGTCTGTCGGCGGGTATCCATGGTTGGAACCTGGGCGCGCATGGCTCTGTTTTGCGGCTGACCCGCCACCAGTGGTCGAGAAATAGGTCGAGTTTGCTGTCCGGCTGGAAACGGCTGCGGAATCCCGACAGGGCGTGGCGCACCTTCGTTACCCAGCGTGCGGGGCGCTAATCTCTGGTATTCAGGTGGTACAAAATTTACATTTACTCCGCCGGGTACATTGGCACGAGGACGTTGGGCGGTGCGATACCGGGGTTCTTCTTCGTAATAATTATCATCGTATACATCATAATCGTGTGCATTGCTACTATTGTAGTTACCCATTGATAGCCGCACTCCTTCCTGATTCTTCTCTTCTTCCGCAAATTTTCGGGCAGAGCTGTCAGAAACAGCCCTTATTAAGCTTTTTTGTTCTAATTGATGAGCGTGCTGTTTAACAGCCTGATAAAGCAGTTTATTTTTATTCACTTCTGCTCGAAGACAGGGCAGAAAGTGGGGATTGGATTTGCACTACTGATATTTGTAGCTGGTTTGTATGGTTAGCAGATACAAACCATTATTAAGTAAAGTTTCAAAATACAAACATGTTAAAAGACCAAATGTTCGACACCGTGTTTTTAGAATTATAGAACAAAGATGCTATAGAGTCAAGTAGTTTTTATAACATTCGTTCTAAATTCGTTCTACTTTATTGTTGTTGGCAAAAAATGATTAACATAACTCTGAAATAGACCTCAAAAAGGATTGTTAGTGCGCGTTGCTTGTGCTAAAATGGCATGATTGAGGATAGCTCGACTTGTATGTCTATCCAGGGCAACGACTTAAAATAACATTTCGGGGAATATCCAGAAAGGAGCAGATGTTTTGGGCCTGCTGACCGTTTTTGACTTTCTAACCTTTTTCTTGGGATTAGCCTTAGCCGCGCTGGGTGAGTTTTTTATTCTAGCGGGTGGTGCAGACCAAAATCTTGGGTTAGCCATTTTCAGTATTCTAATCATTCTGGTTGGAATTGGTATTTCGTATTTGCGCGAAGTAACCAACGATAACGCCGAGGTGGAGCGCGATATTCGCCGCATCTATGGCTTTATTTGTTTCATCAGTGGTATTGCCTATATTGTAATCCCGATTGTGCGGGCGGCAACGCTGCTGGTCGGGCAGAACGGCGGCATGACGCTGTGGAACGCTATTCTTCTCAGCTTTACCGTGCTGGTGGGAATCGTCTTTCTCTTTCTGGGCTATTCCTGGATTGGCGCGTTCGACCAACCGCCCGAAGAAATTGAAGAATATGTTCAACCCGCCGACCAGTACGACTACCGCTAATCAGGCTGCTTAGAAAGAATTTATGGCTGATCAGGATAAATTTGTTGAAGACATTACCGATAAGGACGACGATTTTTCCAAGTGGTATAACGAGGTAATCCGCAAAACCGAGTTAGCCGACTACGGGCCGGTACGTGGCTCGATGATTATCCGTCCTTACGGTTATGCTTTGTGGGAAAATATTCAAAAGCTGCTCGATGCCCGCTTCAAGGAAGTAGATGTTGAAAATGCCTACTTTCCTTTGCTGATTCCCAAAAGCTTTTTTGAGCGCGAAGCCGAACACATCGAAGGCTTTGCGCCGGAACTGGCCTGGGTGACACGCGGCGGCGGTGAGGAACTGGAAGAACCCCTGGCAATTCGGCCCACCTCAGAAACGATTATTGGTCATGCTTATGCTCGCTGGATACAGAGTTACCGCGATTTACCCATACTAATCAATCTCTGGAACAATGTGTTGCGCTGGGAGAAGCGCACTACTTTATTTTTGCGTACCAGCGAATTTTTGTGGCAGGAAGGCCATTCGGCCCACCGCTCGATTGCGGATGCCGAAGAGCGCACTCTAATGATGCTCGAAACCTACCGTTCGCTGGCGGAAGAAGATTTAGCGATGCCGGTAGTTAGCGGGCGCAAGAGCGAGAACGAAAAATTTGCTGGGGCGCTCCGCACTTACTCAATTGAGGCATTAATGAGTGATGGCAAGGCGCTTCAGGCCGGAACTTCGCATAACCTGGGCGAGAATTTTGCCCGCAGTTTCGATATTCAATACCTCGATTCGGACGGGCAGCGCAAATATTGTGCGACAGTTAGCTGGGGCGCAAGCACCCGGCTTATCGGTGGCCTGATTATGACACACGGCGATAATGCCGGGCTGATTATGCCGCCGCGGGTCGCGCCGATTCAGGTGATTATCGTTCCTATCTGGCGCAAGGTCGAGGAAAAAGCCAAAGTTGCCGAAGCAGTCGAGCGTATTGGCAAAATGCTCAAGAGCGCAGGTATTCGCTTCAAAGCCGATTGGCGCGAAGAAACGCCCGGTTGGAAGTACAATGAATGGGAAATGCGCGGCGTGCCACTTCGGATGGAAGTCGGGCCACGCGATGTACAGAACAACAGCGCCATGCTCGTTCGCCGCGACAACCGGGCCAAAGAAGCCGTGCCAGTAGACGGCTTGCTGACCCGCCTGCCCGAACTATTGAACGAAGTGCAAAGCGCCCTCTACCAACGCGCTCTCAAAGCCCGTCAGGACAATACTACCGAGGTCAGCGACTACGAAGAGTTCAAGCAAGTAATCGCCGAAAAGCGCGGCTTCGTCAAAGTAAAGTGGACGGAAGACACCGCCGCCGAACTCGCCATCAAGGAAGAAACCAAAGCCACCCTCCGCAATACTCCCCTCGACCAGAGCGACTTCGAGCCTGGACCAAGCATCTACACTGGCAAGCCCGCCACTGGCTACGCCCTGTTCGCCCGCGCTTATTAGTATCAACAATTGGGATTGGAGCAGTACCATGACCATAGAATTAGAAGCACAAGTAATTAAGGAAGAGGAGCAAAAATTGGCAAGCGGCTTGCTGGCTCAGGTTATTGGAAGCGATGGCGAATTAGACGGTGAAGACGTTGTTCCTGGCTTTAAACTGGCTGTGAACAAGCTGTTTGGATAATTATTTTGGGAACAGGTCGGTAAAAATGAAGCAATTCAAAATTATTGTAGAAAAGCACTCTGACGGCTACATAGCCTACCCGCTTGGACTAAAAGGCGGCATTATAGGCGAAGGCGATACCTATGAAGAAGCCCTAACCGATGTTAAATCTGCTATCCGTACCTACATTGAAACTTTTGGGCCAGATATTTTTGATTCAGAATTACCCTTGCAAGATACTTTTTTAGTTGAGGTAGAGGTTTCTCTCGATGCCCAAGTTTCCTGTTGATGCGCCTAAAATCTTGCCTCAAAAACAGACTCTTCTCCCCGCGTTAAAAGCAATTTGACAAAGCGCCCCAAAGTGCTACAATTCACCCCAACAGCAGAGTAGCGCCTTTAACTGAAAACTGACGACTGAGAACTGAAAACTACTCTACCGCACTTTGAAAAATTAACTACGGGAGCTTGGGCAAGCCAGGCTGAGAGGAAGACCGGCACGTCTTCGACCGTCTGAACCTGATTCCGGGTAATACCGGCGAAGGGATAGCGCGACTACCAGGGCTGTTTAACTTTAAATTCAGCCAACAGGAGTCCACCAGATAGCTTTTGTACCGCCGGTTCACCAACGGCGGTTTTTTGTTGCCTGGAAACAGGGAAATCCATTGGCGGAGCAATGTCCCACAATTTCGGAGATAATTTGTAGAATGCTGCTCGGTCAGCTGATTTTCCATTGGCCGAGCAATGTCTTACAGGGGAATTGGGGATGGGGAACGTGTTGGAAGTAAAGCAAAATCAGGTGGATAAGATTGCCATTCGGGGCTTGTACAAGAGTTACGGGCCGTTGTCAGTGCTGCACGACGTAAATTTGACGGTTGCGCCGGGCGAATTTGTGACGCTGATTGGGCCGAGCGGTTGCGGCAAAAGCACAATTTTTAATATTCTGGTGGGATTGGAACAGGCCGATAGCGGCGAAGTGTGCCTGGACGGTCTACCAGTGCGCGGCGCGGGGCAGGTCGCTTTTATGCCGCAGCGCGATGTGCTGATGCCCTGGCGCACCATTTTAGAAAACGTAATTTTGGGGCTGGAATTGCGCGGCGTACCGAAAAAGCAAGCCCGACAGCAAGCGCTCGGTCAGTTCGAGACTTTTGGCCTGAAGGGATTTGAGCAAAATTATCCGTTTCAGCTTTCGGGCGGGATGCGCCAGCGTGCCGCCCTCTTGCGTACCGTCCTGATGGAGCGCGAAATCCTGCTATTGGATGAGCCGTTCGGGGCGCTGGATGCGCTCACTCGCACTTCGCTGCAAGCATGGCTATTGCGCTTGCAGAGCCAGCTAAACCGCACCATTCTCTTTATCACCCACGATGTCGAAGAAGCTTTGCTATTGAGTGACCGGGTTTACGTGCTTAGCCCGCGTCCGGCTTCGGTGCAACTGGTACAAGCGGTGGAGTTGCCCCGCCCGCGCCCGCCCGAAATAGTTACCGCGCCGGAGTTTGTGGCACTCAAAGCCCGGCTAATGGCAGCCTTGAAAGCCCAGGGAGCGTATGATGAGCAAAACTAGAGGTTGGGTCGGGCGCTGGGGGCCAGCCTTGCTACTGGTCGCGGGACTGGTGGCGTTCTGGGAAATTTATGTCCAGGTTAGCGGCATCCGCCCGACCATACTGCCAGGGCCAACCCGCATTATCAGCGCTATGTCCGATTTTCTGGACGTAATTCTCGAAAATACCTGGCAAACCCTGCTCGAAACTTTTATCGGTTTTGGCGTAGCCCTCGGCGCGGGTTTTCTGTTCGCTGTTCTGCTTGACCTTTCGCCGATGCTCAAGCGGGCGATATATCCCTTGCTCGTCGCCAGCCAGACGATACCGCTCGTGGCGATTGCGCCGTTGCTGGTTATCTGGTTCGGCTACGATATTGTGCCAAAAATTATCGTGGTCTGGCTGGTCTGTTTCTTCCCGATAGTGGTGGCGGGAGTAGATGGTTTCGCCGCTGCCGATGCTGATACTACCCGCCTTTTCAAGAGCATGGGCGCAAGCAATTCGCAAATTTTCTGGAAACTGCGGTTGCCTTCGGCCCTGCCTTTTCTCTATTCCGGCATCCGCATCGCCATCACGTACAGCGTGGCGGGCGCGATTTTGGGGGAATACGTCGGGGCGGAGAAAGGTCTGGGGGTTTTTATTCAACGTTCCAAAAATTCCAGTCGTAACGACCTGGTTTTCGCGGCGGTGCTAGTAACGGCTATCATAAGCGTGCTGCTCTTCCTGACCGTCTCGCTAATTGAACGCCGCACGATGCCCTGGTACTATTTGATGAATAAGAAGAAGTAAGAAGCAACGAGGAACGAGGAACGAGGAACGAAGACTAATAACGAGTTTTGAAGTAAATTATTCTTTGTAGGGGATAATTGTATTCGTCCAATGCTCTTGAATAATCACAATTCTTCACGGCCCAGTAAAAAGCTTAAATTCCTCGTTCCT
>JBBQXW010000382.1:0-6516 GCA_038209275.1 Chloroflexia bacterium
CACCCTTGAGCTTTTAGAGCAGGCCGGGTTTGAGCAAATAACCCGGTTTTACACCGCTTTAATATATAGCGGTTGGATTGGTATCGTCAAAACCCAGTTATAGAAATGATGCGACACTTATCTAATTTACTAATAATCCTGATATGCCAGGCATATCAGGATTATTAGTAAACAGAGACAAAATTATCTTCCTGGCGTGCAAACAGGTAGCGGCGTACTGGTCGCGGTGGCGGTTGGGCGCGTGCCGGTTGGAGTTGCGGTAGCGGTGGCAGTTGGAGTGGGCGTGGCGATTGTACCCGTCGGGGTAGGTGGCGCGGTCACGGTGGGCGTGGCGCAGCTACCTGTTCCAGGCGAAGTAACTACTGGCACAGTGGTAGCGGGAACAGGCGCAGTGGTTGCGGCTGGGGGCGTGTTCGTCGCGGCGGGTTTTGGAGTATTGGTTGCGGCTGGCACAGGTGTGTTAGTGGCCGCCGGAACGGGGGTGTTAGTGGCCGCTGGGACAGGCGTGTTAGTTGCTGCCGGAACGGGTGTGTTAGTTAGTGGCGGCGGCGGGGCAGGGTTGGTCGCTGGAACGGGCGTGTTGGTTGCGACTCCGGGCAATGGCGTAGCGGTCGCTGGGGCAGAAGTTACGGTCGGCAAGTTTGGATTGAGCGTATTAGTAGGTTGTGGCACTGGCAAAACTACATTCTGGGTTGGTGGGGTCGGCAAAACGGTAAGCTGCGGCGGAGTATTTGTTGGTATCGCTTGCACGGTAGTGGCAACAGTGGTCGGGTTAATAATTGGGCCAGTCGAGCGGGTAGCCAGAACCACCAGCACCAGCAAATAACCCACAAAAATAGCCGGGATTACAATCAGCATAACCTTAATATAGGTAGGCTGACGCTCCCACCAGCCAAGTTCCGTCCGGCGGAGCGGGCGTTGCGGCCTTTGAAGATAGCCTTCGGGCGGTTCTTCGTCATACTCATCGTAACCCGGTTCGTAATTCGGCGGATAGCCCTGCCCGCTTCCTGGCCCGCCATAACCGGGGCGACCTCCCGGCGGCGCACCATAGCCCGGCCCACCGGGGGGCGGCGCACCATAGCCCGGCCCACCGGGGGGCGGCGCACCTGGGCCAGGTCTGTTACCCTGAATATAGCCACTTCCCGGCGGCGGCGCACCATAATTGGGCGGGCGTTGCGACGGATTAATCGGCCTGGTTGGTTGGTAATCCTCTGGTACAGCGCCCTGCCCTGGCCCCGGCCCGCGTCCCTGTCCGGGGCGGGTAGGAGGATTATTTGGGTCAGGAACACGTGGACGGCCTCCCGTTGGCGGGTTGGGTTGAGTGTAATTTTCGTCGTCTTCGGGCGGCAAATTTCGATTATATGGGCCGGACAAGGGCTTATCCCCTTTTCTGTTTTTAGCTCTAGGATTTGATTGGTCATTCTGAGGTACGAAGAATCTGAGACTCTTCGTACCTCAGAATGACCAGCCAGGGTTCTGAGCTTTTAGCTTTTTTTGAGCTTCCTGTCGTTTACCAGTGCCAGGAAGCGGTCAAAAAGATACTGGTTATCCTGTGGGCCGGGCGCGCCTTCGGGGTGATATTGCACCGAGAAAGCCGGTAAGCTATTGTGAATCAGCCCTTCCACCGAATTATCGTTCAAATTAAGCTGGCTCACGCGCCAGCCGTTTGCGGTTGGGACGGAAGCGGCATCTACCTGAAAACCGTGATTTTGGGCGGTAATATAAACTTTGCCGCTCACCAAATCTTTCACCGGGTGATTGCCGCCGCGATGTCCGAACTTCAAACGGCTGGTACTCGCGCCAATCGCCAATCCCAGCAACTGATGGCCCAAACAAATCCCAAAAAACGGGGTCTGGCTTGCCACAATCGCCTGAATTGTCTTAATCGTTTGCTCATTGCGCTCCGGGTCGCCAGGGCCGGGCGAGGTAAAGACGGCATCCGCGCCCAGTGCCATAATATCGCTCAAACTGGCATCGTAAGGCACAACCGTTGCTTCGATACCGCGCCGGGCCATCGAGCGCAAAATATTTTCTTTCAGGCCACAATCAATCACTGCTAATCGCATCGTCACGCCGTTGGGCGACGTTTCCAGAGGGCGGGCCGGATACTGATAAAGCGAAGGCGTGGTAACATCGCCAACCACGTTCTTTTCTCCCGGCATCAAAGTATGGCGGGCCAATTCGACAATTTCAGCATCGCTCTGCTGCGGTTGCACTCGCACAATCACGCCGCGCTGCAAGCCCTGGCTACGCAAATGACGGGTAAGGGCGCGGGTATCTACGCCTTGAATCGCTGGAATACTATGTCGCTTCAGATAGCGGTGAAGGCTGGTCTCGGCCCGCCAGTTGCTCCATTCAGGGCTATATTCTCGTACTACCAGGCCGCTAATCCAGGGTTCTCGCGACTCGTCATCCAATCGGGTCGTGCCATAATTTCCGATTAGCGGGTAAGTCAAGCAAACGATTTCGCCCCGGTAGGACGGGTCGGTGCAAATTTCCTGATAGCCCGTCATGCTCGTATTAAAAACTACCTCACCAGCGGCCTGACCAGACGCGCCAAAGCCGTAGCCCCGAAAAATGCGCCCATCTTCCAGCGCCAGCACTGCCGGGCCGTCTAGTTCCGTTTCTTCGGCGGACAGCGTGGTTTGGGTCTGTGCTTCCATGTCCATGCCGCCCGCCCCTAATTCTATTTCTTCTTCCAGCTTTACTGCCATCAAACTCCTCTTATTTTTGTAATTCCAGCTTGCCCGACTGGTTCGAGCAACTCACCGCCAGTATTATAAATTAAAACCGCCTCTAACACAATTAAACTAATCAGGATTCAGGGTGAGCTTCAGCAAAACCCGGACGTGAACGTCCGGGCTAAAAATAGTTGAGCTGGCTTATTCTTAGCCGGACGTTCACGTCTGGGTAGGCTTGGCCCTGGCGCAAAAACCTGACGCTCACTTTATTCGCTTCTCTTATGGGATGAGCAAGGCAAACCAAAATTCCTACTGCTACAACTTTTAATGGGCGATTGCGTAATAATTAGCAGTAGGTTTATAGTGGCTGTGCGATTTTTAGTGAGTGGCGAAAAGCATCTGGAGGAACTATGGCTAAAAGGAGCAAGAAAACCTCGCCCCTGGTTAATTCAATGACCAATGTAATTGTGCTGCTGGGTCAAAAAAGCTTCGGCAAGCCCGCACACGGAATTATTCTTTTCACACTGAGCGCTCACCTGCTTACAGTGCCTTTGACTTTAATTGCAAAGCATAATTTTCGCAAAGGGCTAGAACCACCTGCTGAACTTAAAGCGCGTCTCGAAAAAATTCAGGCTGTCCGAAGCCAAAATTTACCACCTGAGTCGCCGCAAGAAACAGAGCCTCTACATACGGTTATCATTAACACCTGGCCGAGTTGTCTGCCATTGCTTATCGTGATTCCGTTCTGGTTATTGTTTTCACGCACAATTAAGGCTATGAAAACCGACCAGCGTTTTGCCGAAGGGAGCGGTATTTTGTGGTTTCAGGATTTAAGCAAGCCCGACCCATACTACATTCTTCCGGCTCTTGCAGTTTTCCTCAGCTTCGTGAAATATCGTATGCAAATACGGGAAAATGACGGCAACCCATACGCCGATTTGCTTTCCCCTGAGTTCCAACGGCGTATGTATTTTGTACAGCAACTCGGAAACTTTGTGCCACTCGTCGGCGGACTCAGGCTAGTTCGTCGGCCCGCCAGCGAAGTGCTGTATCTGGTCACTTCTTCTGTCTTTGCTGTCTGTCAGCAGTACCTTAGCGGTGGCAGGGATGCGCCCACCAATTAGCCTAGTCTGACTTTCCTTAATAAGAAGCAGCACTAATATTGACTTTGAGAAAAAGGTTAGATGGAGAAATTGAAACTGGTTTGAATACCTTGGTCAGTTTTTGTAGTTAGCTTTGCTGTATAACTTATGAAGTCTGTTTCCGTTACGGGGCAACGTGGTTTGTATTCGTGGCTTTGCCAGGTATTACAAATTTCCTGAAACGATAATTTTGTAATTACTTTAGCTAAATCTATCCGCATTAAAACTTCTTTTTTGTAAGGCCGCTTTGCATCCAGAAAAACGATGGACGGGAGAAAATTTTGCACATAGCGATGATTTAACAGAGTGGTTGTAAAAAGAGCTTCCAGGTAATTGTCAAAAGCCAGGAAATAGCAAGTATCATCAAGCATGACCGGGCGACCTTCAATCGGCAAAACAAGCGAAAAGATCGGGCGTTTGTATAAACCTGAGATAGCTACTTTGTAGGGCTTGAAAGAATATTCTTCTACTCCAAACATTGAAAATCGAGGCTGAGTCAAGTAAATGCTCGATTTGCGCTTGTCTAGCTGCGGTGCATTTCTTTCTAAATATTGCCAGAGCTTTGGAGCGGCAGCACGAAGCAATTTGGTATCTTCACCCAGCTTTTGTTGAGTAACGATAACCTTTTTTCTCGTCGCCTCTATCTCAAATTTCTTCAAATCCGAACTTTTCAGCAATGGATAAACCAGCGCCGCTTCTACCTCTACTTTTTCACCCGCCCCGTTGTACAAAATTGCATCAGCCTGAATTAATTCCATGATTTTTGAACAGTCGTGTTTAATTCCCTGCCGCCACTCAAACGGGCAAATGCCATCTATTTCAGCCGATTGCTGGTAAGCTGCTACGTTTGCGACAAATCGGTCTCCCACCCGCCCAAAAATCAGGTGGGTTATTTCAGGTTTTTCCAGGCTGGCAGTACGGCAAAAATATGAGCTTTTTGGCTGGCCCAGTTTAATTACCAGCAAGGAAGCGTCTACGGCTGCACCGAACTCGGCATTAGCATCTATGCTTAATGCCTCAATATCTGAAACCGCAAATTTACGACGGGGTAAATCCTCTACAATATTTCGTATAACCGAATTTTTGCAGAGCATTGCCAGAGTACCGCGTCTTTCCGAAAAAAGCTCTAACATTTTGAGAATAATCCATTCGGCTATATCAAAATTGCCTTTGCCAGTAAGAGCATCCAGGCCAGTCGCTAACTTGAAATTAGTTTTGTTGGGCAGATTATTAGAAGCCAAAATGCCGAGTTCTGAGTTTGTCACCCAGGGAGGATTGCCAATAATCAAAAGTTCGCCCGTTCGGGAAGACAAAGCTGCTCGATTAAACTTATGCTTGAAAACATCGTCTTGAAATAATTGAATATTAGGTTTATTTAAATGTGTGCCATTTAGCATCGTTTGTAAGTGCGTTTGAAGAATTTGCTCGTATTCCTGTTTAATTTCTACCCCGTAAATTAGTTGCGTTTGAGGAAAGGTTTCTAAGGCAGCACAAATAAAATTCCCTATCCCGAAAGTTGGCTCAATCACAATTTCGGGTGAAATTCCTGTCTTGACTAGATAATTGCATATTTTGGCAGCTAAGGATTTAGGTGTTTGAAAGTCGCCCCATTCTCTATCCAGCTTCCCTGAATTTGTGACTGCAATCATATAATCTTCTCTATACCAGGGATACTTGTTGTCAGGTTTACCACCCGACTGTACTGAAGTCGCCACTGTAAAGCGTTGGAGATAGTAAGATAGCACTGTGGAGGCGGGTCACGCAGGATTTCGTCTGCCAGCCT
This sequence comes from Chloroflexia bacterium, assembly GCA_038209275.1. Taxonomy (GTDB): domain Bacteria; phylum Chloroflexota; class Chloroflexia; order Chloroheliales; family Chloroheliaceae; genus L227-5C. The sequence continues at coordinate 5,607 of JBBQXW010000382.1, forward strand.
ATTCAAGATAATTTCATCTCCCGGTAAATTGCGGTCTTCCAAGAAAGCTAAAATATCATCTTTGTTTGCACCACGACTTAAAATATCAATTAACCCGCGCGTGGTTTGATAATCGCCTGTTCTGCTTTGGTCAATAAAAGCACAGCTGACGAATTTAATTGGGCAATTTTCTTAACCGAATCATCGGTTTTGTCATAAACGAACAACAACAAATTGTAGCCCAAGCCATAAACTTTCTGCCGGGCTGATTGAAATGGACTGGACGATTGAGGCTGCTTGATAGAGGTTGCCTTAATATCGGTTTGAATTGAGGGCAAGTCTATTCCTCGTGCTGAGTTTCCAATATCCAGAATATAATTCTCCAAAAGTTGTTTTCGGAAACCTTGCTCGATAAATGTACCTACGGCTTTTCCGTCAGTGATGCCGTACAATTCAGGATGTAGAATTTGTGAGGTAGCAACACAAAAAGCTTTAGCGGCTACCAGCAAATCAGGCAGGGTCAGAACCTGGGCCATAGGTGTTCCTCAAAAAATAATCGGGCTATTGACTAAGCTAACGCTATTTTAGCACAAAAGAACATCCGGCTGGCTCAGTCCTCTTTTTGGGCCGCGTCCAAAGTGCGTTGCAAATCGGGGGGGAGGGGCGCTTCAAATTCGCGATACTCGCCGGTAGAGGGGAGTTTGAGGCCCAGGCGGTGAGCGTGGAGGAACTGACGTTTGAGGTTCAGGGTTGGTTTCCGCCGCCCGTACACTACGTCGCCAACGACTGGATGCTGCATGTTGGCAAAATGTACCCGTATCTGGTGCGTCCGGCCTGTTTCCAACCGGGCTTCAACGTAAGTGTGGTGTGGCAGATATTGCAGCACTTTGTAGTGAGTGCGGGCGGGCTTGCCGTTTGAAACTACGTCCAT
>JBBQXW010000383.1:0-6509 GCA_038209275.1 Chloroflexia bacterium
TGCAAATACGGCAGGAAGCCGCTTCATCCAGCCTCGTTATCCGCTACAGGTTTAGGGATAGCGGAGGGTAGCGCCTGGGATGCCGCAATGGTCTACCCATTTTCAGCCAGCCCGTTCGACGAATATTACAAGCAGGTGCAAGCTGGTCAACGATTGCCCGGTAGCGTAATTTGGCCCACCGCATTTGATTTGGCATAGTTTAAAATAGTTTAATCAGGCTAATAAAATAGTGCTTACTTGGTTTGAGTGACAAATTCTAATTCGGTTTGATGCGCTTCTAATTTTGTGACAAATTGGCTTTTTGCCGGAAGGAAATTTGTAATAAGCACCTCGCGGTTCAATACTCTGGTACTACCGTTCTTTTCTACATTCATCCCTGACGCGGATTGTACTGAAGTGATACAATGGTTTGCAAATAAGTTACGAATTTCGGGCATATCATAAGACGACAAAATCCATTTGCACCGGGTATTTTCAAGCCGCTCTGCAAGTCGTTGATGATCGGCCCAGTCGCGCATATTGTGGGCGTAATTACATTTGTTGCCGGGGTAAGGTGGGTCAATATACATAACCGTACCGGGTCGGTCATAACGATCAATACAAGCTTGCCAGTCCAGGTTTTCGATAATGACAGTACGTAGTCGGTCATGAATTGGTTGAAGGCGTTGGCGAAGGGTTTTTAATGCCCCAATAAGACGATTACCGTGACCACCATCGCTAATACTGGTCTGGAAACGTGGATAATTCAATTCGCCGCCCCAACCAGCCATAATCAGATAATAAAAGCGATGAGCGCGTTGTACATCTGTTAATTGGGTTGGTTCTAAAGCGGCGAGCCGTTCAAATTCGGCGCGAGAAACTAATTCCCACTCGAAGGATTCAATTAACTCTTCTGGCTTTTCTTTAACTACCCGAAAAAAATTGACTAAATCCTGGTCAACATCGTTTAAAATTTCAACGTCACTTGGAGGTTTGCCGAATAAAACCCAAGCTGCTCCAGCGAATGGCTCAAGGTAGCAGCTATGAACAGGTAACAAGTCTATAATTGGCTTTCGCAAGCGCGATTTGCCGCCTACCCATTTGAAGGGGCTATTTAACATTTGAGACTTACCGCTTTTAGCACTTGCATTCATGGTTTTATTCCCTATTGACCTGTTAAATGATGGATTAAAGTTCTCTATTAGAGACAGAATAACATACGACGTGGTAGATGTCAAGTATAACCGCTAAGAAATAAATTATGCAACGTTTTGGGCAAAAATTACATACACTTCGGATACAACACGGTCTGACTTTGAAAGAGTTGGCAGCTGCTTTGGGTTACACCGCGCATGGTTACATTAGCGAGTTAGAAGCTGGGAAAAAGACACCTACTGTAGAGGCAGTAATCAGTATAGCGCGCTTATTTAATGTTACTACCGATCACCTTTTGCTAGATGAAATAGAGCTTGAACCAGGTCATACTGAACAAACTACGGAAAAGAAACTTTAATGACAATTGCCTTTATTCACAGAGAACCTTCAGCAAACGAAATTGAAAAGCTCAGACTTCTTTTAAGTACCTATCAAGATGGGTCAGGTATGCTTGCGCTCAAAAATGGTTTGACTTTACCCGGTTGGCGCGACTTCGAGAGAGCTGTAGCTTTAGCATTCAATGGAGAGGCACAAGAGAACAAAGCTATTTTTGATGTGCTACTTACCGACCCGAACCAACTTGAAGCTAAATCTGGGCTGTCGTGCAAAATGAGGGGTGAATTAAACAGGGTAATTAAAAAAGATGGTCGAGTCACAATTGAACTATCAAACTCAGCCGGAAAATTTTGGGATTATCTCAAAACCAAAGAAATTCATCAGGCTAATTATAAAGACAAGCCTTCGGAAGTTGGCGGCGCTCTTCTTGAGCTAGTCGAGCAGTGGTATGAACAGGTTAGCTTTACAACAGGAGGAAATATTAACCTCAATAAAAGTTTCTATCTGACCCTTTCCTGGAACAGAAACGGGCTGTATCAACTTCATCAATTCCCCATCAATTTACCTGACCCCAAAAGCCTAAAATGGTACTTTCCGTCTGTAAACCGAAAAGGAGTTGAAGGATTAGCCAGACGGCTCAAAGGTGACGATGAAGACGGCACATTGTTCGAGTGGTATGACGAATCTGGTGGACAGCTAAAATATTATCCTTTTGGAAACAAAGCAGTTTGGGCATCTGAAGTTTTTCACTTAGAACCGTTGCCTAATACGGAATATGGAATTTTAGCTAAGGCCGCAGCTTATTTCCCGCAAAAATGGACTGAAATCTCTGAAAATCTTTAATAGTTAGCACTTTTCCACAACCGACTTATGTCTTATGCGTTATACTGAGTAGCAAGTTACAAATTCACGGAAAAAAAGTCGGAAATATCTATCCGTAAAATTATTCTGTTGCAAAGTTTATTTTGATTTAATTCGTTGGAAAAGGATTCTCGATGTCAGCTTCTAAAATTCGCGCTATTCGTTACGCAGGCAGTTTGTTTGTGGTACTCATAGTAGCAGGACTCTTTTTACACTCGACTAACACGCCTCCGACGGCGGAAGCTTTTGCACGTGGCCTGTCTACGCCCGTGCGCTGGGGCTATTATATTCGCACGCAAACCTCGCTCGATTCGCTCAAGCAAAATATTAATAACCTCGATGCAGTTTCACCTTATTATTTTGGGTTGAACAAGAGCGGGCAAATTACTGGCAACGACCAGCCCGAAGTAACTAACCTGCTTAAGAGCAAAGGCGTAAAGGTTTTGCCGATGCTGCAAAATAACGCCGCGCTGGACGAGTTCCACGCCTTGATTTCGAGGCCCGACCAGGTAAAAAATATTATTGACCAGATTGATTATCTGGTCTGGGCCAATGGCTACGATGGTTTTCACATTGACTTTGAAAATCTTAACGCCGATGACCGTCCCTATCTGACGCAATTTATGGCGGCGCTGTACGCCCGACTCAACCCCAAAGGCAAGCTCGTGACGATGGCGGTAGCGGCCAAATATCGCGACGTAACAACTGGCTGGGCTGGTTCGTATGATTACGCCGCCCTTGCACCCAGCCTCGACCTTGTGACGTTGATGGCTTACGACTATAGCTATTCGGGTGGGTCGGCTGGCCCGGTTGCCCCGGTCAATTGGGTTAATTCGGTGGGAGCTTACGCTGCGTCGCAATTTGGGGCGGGTAAAGTGCTGCTCGGTATTCCATTCTATGGCTACGATTGGAACATCAGCAAAGGCGGCAAAGCCACTTCGCGCTCCTATCAGGGGATGCTCGATACGGTGCAGCAAAATAAAGGCACGTTCAGCTATGACGAAACCTATCAATCGGCTTTCGGTGATTACACTGAAAACGGCGAAAAGCACCGCGTCTGGTTCGAGAATCCGCGCTCGATGGAAGCCAAGATGGACGTGATGCGGAAAAACAATTTGGGCGGCTGGGCCGCCTGGCGGCTTGGTCACGAAGGCGCAGATTTCTGGCCCGTAATCGGCACTATCGTCAACCCGACTCGACCCGTCGCGGCTGTCCCTAACACGGCGACCAAAATATATTTCAAAGAAACAGGTCACACGCTGGGCGGCACTTTCAAGAAATATTGGGATAAATACGGCGGGTTGGCCCAGTTCGGCTATCCCTGGACGGAGGAGTTCGAGGAAAAGAACCCGTCCGATGGTAAAACCTATGTCGTGCAATATTTCGAGCGCGCCCGCTTCGAGTTTCATCCCGAATACGCCGGAACTTTCAGCGAAGTGCTGTTGGGCTTGCTGGGCAACCAACTAACTGAACAACGCCGCAGCGAACCGCCTTTCCAGCGTCTTGCGCCCGTTCCTGGCACGAAAGACCGCTACTACTTCCAGGAAACAGGTCACACGCTGGGCGGCACTTTCAAGAAATATTGGGACGCTAACGGCGGTCTGCCCATTTACGGCTTCCCAATCACCGAAGAGTTTACCGAAACAAACCCTTCCGATGGTAAAGTCTACACCGTCCAGTATTTCGAGCGCAACCGCTTCGAGTACCATCCCGAAAACGCCGGAGGCAAGTACGAAGTGCTACTCGGTTTGCTCGGCAACCAGCTAATGAAGCAAAAAGGCTGGCTCTCGCTAACCCGCTAGAAAATACTTCTTCCTAATAAAAATGGGGCTAACCTCGGTTAGTCCCACTTTTATTAGAGCTTATAACTCAAAACTCAAAACTCGCCCCGTAGTGGGTGGTCTTCGACCAAAATTCAAAACTATCTCTTCTCCCGTTCGCGTAGCTCGACCCGGCGGATTTTGCCACTGATGGTTTTGGGCAATTCTTTCACAAACTCGATTTCGCGGGGGTACTTGTAGGGCGCGGTAAGTTGCTTGACGAACTCCTGAATTTCGGTGACGAGCGCATCGCTGGGTTCGTAGCCTTCCTTGAGAATGACGAAAGCTTTGACGATTTCGCCGCGCACCTCGTCCGGCTTGCCGATTACCGCCGATTCGACCACCGCAGGATGTTCCACCAGGGCGCTTTCTACCTCGAACGGGCCGATGCGATAGCCCGCGCTCAAAATCACATCGTCCGCCCGGCCCACGAACCAGAGATAGCCGTCTTCATCGCGGTAAGCCCGGTCTCCCGTGATGTACCAGTCGCCGCGCATGGCTGAGTTGGTGGCTTGTGGATTGTTCCAGTATTCTTTGAACAAACCAACCGGGCGCTCCGGCTGGAATTTAACCCCAATATCGCCTTCTTTGTTGGGTGGCAAGGGCTGACCGTCGTCCCCGATTATATCTACAATTGCGCCGGGCGCAGGTTTGCCCATCGAGCCGGGCTTGACTGGCATATCGTCGGTGGGGAAATTGCCGACCAGCAGCACCGTTTCGGTCTGCCCGTAGCCGTCGCGAATGGTCATGCCAGTCTGCCGCTTCCAGATTTCGATTACCTCCGGGTTGAGTGGTTCGCCCGCCCCAACGCAACTCCGCAACTTCGATAGGTCGTGTTTGGTCAAATCTTCTACGACCAGCATTCGATAGACCGTTGGCGGCGCGCAAAAGCTGGTAATGCCGTATTTGGTAAGCAAACCCAGCGTAAACGGCGCGCTGTATTTGCCCTTCGTATTGTGGACAAACATATTAGTACCCATACCGAGCGGTGCAAAGAAACTGCTCCATGCCGCCTTCGCCCAGCCCGTGTCCGACAAATTCCAGTGTAAATCATCTTCCTGCAAATCCAGCCAGTAGCGCCCCGTCACCATATGTCCAATCGGGTAGCTGGTATGAGTGTGCAGCACCATTTTGGGATAGCCAGTTGTGCCACTGGTGAAGTAGAGCAACATCGACTCATCTTTGTGGGTCTTGACCCGCGTTTCGGCTGGAATTTCTTTGCTTGCGCCCGCCAGCAGCGTTTCATAGTTAGTCCAGCCTTCGCGCTCTGCTCCGACGATAATCAAGGCTTCCAGACCGGGGTATTGCGTCCGCGCCTCATCAAACTTTGGTGCATTGTCCACGTCGGCGATAATAGCCCGAATTTGCCCTACCTGCATCCGATAGAGAATATCTTTGGGGGTTAGCTGGGTCGTGCCGGGACTGGCGACAATCCCGGCCTTAATCATGCCCAATATACTCTCCCACCACTCCGGGATGCGCGACATTACAATCATGACATTCATGCCCTGCTTTATCCCCAGGCTATTGAGGCCGTTAGCCACCTGGTTAGAGCGGTCACGGAAATGGGCAAAGCTCAAGTTTCGTTCCGTATGGTCTTCGCCCACCCACAGCATCATCTGGCGCTGCGGGTCTTCCGCCCACTTATCGGTGACATCGAAGCCAAAATTGAAATACTCCGGCACTTCTGGCTTGTATTCGGCGTAGGTCTGGGCGTAGTTGGTCATATTGTGTTTCCCGCGTTTGTCTTCGTTGACTGTCATAATTCTCTCTCCTGATTCTAATTTTTATTTGACAAATTTCTCGCGTTAGTTTGATGTAATTTGATGGCTTAAAACTCACTGAAACTCCACATTCACTATTAGATTTCTCACTGTTTCTTTAGGAAGGTTTATCAACCCATCATGATCCAATTGGTCTAATTTATTCAACGTTTTATCTAATTTCTTGTGTCCTTTGTCTTTCCCAAGTGTAAGGCCAATTAGAAGCAATAAATGCACATAGTTACTTATTTCGGGGTCAACCTGTACTTCTAGAAAAAGCGGTACGTTTCCGAAATACTGCTCAATTTTACCCGGTGCCTCTAATAATACAGCAATCAGAGATGGATGTTCCTCGAGAAAAGCTACTACTTCTTCTTGGTCTCGGAAAGTATACAATTGCTCAAGTTTTTCGAGGTCAGCTTTAGTGATTGGGATAGTCGCAGCACCTACCCCGCTTTGCTCTTCATGCGAGATTTCTAACATTGTTCTGACCTTTCTTGTTCATTAAAGATTATTCAAAATGGCTATTGCTTGTTCAGCATCCGCTAATGCTTTAGGAGTACGAACAACCAAATCAGTAAAGTTATTATCGTAG
>JBBQXW010000384.1:0-6449 GCA_038209275.1 Chloroflexia bacterium
ATTACTAGCTTTCCTTCTATTAACTCATAGTGGTTGTCGTCATCTTCCAGCAACTCAAATTCTTCTAAAGTATAAATTCGGCTCAGGTCAACTGGAATTGTTTTAGTTTCAGTGGTCATTACTTTGTTCCTTTGCTATCACCCTCGTCTTTTTCAGTGTAGGTTGGCAGTGTAGCTACCACTGCAATTTCTTTCTCCTCCTCATCTTCAGGTTCGTCTGTACCAGCATCGGCGACTGGCTGGGGTGGTTGGGTGGATGGAATACTGGCGCGTTTGAGTTTGAGGCTGCGCTGGGCCTGTTTGCGGCGCTCTTCTTCTATTTCATCGCGGCGCGAGGGTACGTGACTTTCGGCTTCCTGCGGCGATGCGCCTAGCGCCAGGCGCTGATAAAGGTAAATATAAACGTCGCGCAATACCGCCGTAACTGGCACTGCCGCAATTGCCCCGGCCAACCCGCCGATTTCGTTACCCACGATAATTACCACCATTACCACTGCCGGATGCAAATTGGTGCTATCTCCGGCAATTTTGGGAATTAGCAAATTGCCTTCAATCTGTTGCACAATGATAAAGACGACAATAACTTTTAGCACTAAATCCAGGTTGCCCACTTCCCCGGTGAAAAAGGCTACGATTATCGCCGGAACTGACCCCAGAATCGGCCCAATAATCGGCAAAACCTCGAATAACCCGGCGATGAAGCCCAGGAAAATCGCGGTGGAAGCTGGAATGTTGACAATCATCAAGCCAATCGTCACCAGCACCCCAACCGAACCCGCCACGATTAGCTGACCCCGCACATAGTCGTTAAAAGTATCGCCGACGATAGTAATCAGGCGGTGGGCATCCTCGCGCAGCCAGGCCGGAAGCAGACCATAGAAAGTTCGCATCCCCTTCGTTTTATCTTTCAGCACGAAGAAAAGCCAGAACGGAACGATAAAGACCCCCACCAGAAAGCCAATTGTGCCAAACGCCAGCCCTAATATGCCCGTGACAATGCTGCCGATGACATCGCGTACAAAGCCGATAGCAGTACTGGTGAAGCTATTTAGCGAATCGTTAATCGGTTGCTGAAATTCTTTGGGGATTTGCTGCTGTACCTCGGTGAAAGTCTGGTTGAGCCATTTTTGAATAGCCTCAATATAGCCGGGGGTATTATTTATAATAATGCGGGATTGTTCGATAATAATCGGGGCAAGATAAAGCGTGAAAACTACCAGTGCCGCCAGCACCAGGGCATACACCAGCAAAATTGCCAGCACTCTGGGTATTAATTTATTGAGATTATCTACCAGCGGCATGAGCAAAAAGGCCAGCACCAGCCCGACCAAAAAAGGACTTAACCCGTGCCAGGCTTTCCAGATAATCAGGCCCAACCCGCCGAAGCCGATGGTTAACAAGGCAATTCGCCAGCGTATCCGCGCAGTTGATGACATGCTTTATTTACTCATATCACAGGTGTAGAAACAGGGGCAGCCCTTCGTAAGGATTGCCCCTGTTTCTACACGCACTACAAAATTAAAACTCGCTCAAAACCTGGTCTAATACTTCGATTGCTTCGTCTACGTGGGCTGGAGAAATAATTAAAGGTGGCATAAAGCGCAGCGTATTGGGGCTAACCATATTAATCAGCAACCCTTCTTCAGCGCAGCGATTGACTATTTCAGCGCCCACGCCATCGCGCAAATCAATTGCCCGTAGCAGGCCCAGACCGCGCTCGGCTGTTACCATCGGGTATTTTTCCATTAAGCCTTGCAGCTTTTCGGAGAGGTAGCTACCTACGCCTGCCGCGTTCTCCCAGATTTTGTGGTTCAGCACTTCGTTCATTACTGCGACCCCAACCGCACAGACCAGTGGATTGCCGCCGAAGGTCGAGCCGTGGTCGCCCGGCTCAAAAACTGCTGCCCGTTGCTTCGCCATAAACGCACCAATCGGCACGCCGCCGCCCAGTCCTTTCGCCAGCGTCATAATATCCGGCTCAACGCCCATCTGCTCGTAGGCGAACAGTGTGCCGGTGCGCCCGATGCCAGTCTGCACTTCGTCCAAAATCAACAGCAAGTCGTTTTCGTCGCACCATTGCCGCAGACCTTTGATGTAGGTTGCGTCTGCTATGTTCACGCCGCCCTCGCCCTGTACTGGCTCAATCATTACTGCGACGGTTTTGTCGCTGGTGGCCGCCTTTACTGCGTCCAGGTCATTAAAGGGAACATTGAGGAAGCCTGCCGGAAGCGGCGTATAGGGTTCTTGATAATGCGGCTTGCCGGTTGCCGCGACCATTGCCAGGGTGCGCCCGTGAAAGCCTTTCAGGGTGCTGATAACTTCGTAAGCGCCGTTCTTGTGCAGCTTGCCATACTTGCGGGCCAGTTTTACCGCGCCTTCGTTGGCTTCTGCGCCGCTATTGCAGAAAAACACTCGGTCTAGCACCGAGTTCTCCACCATTATTTTACCCAGTTCAATCTGAGGTATTGTATAATACTGGTTAGAGGTGTGGATAAGCGTTGCGGCTTGTTGTTGAATCGCCGAAACAATCGCTGGATGGCAATGGCCCAGCACATTCACGGCCCAGCCTCCTACGAAGTCGAGATACTCTCGCCCGGCTTCATCCCACATTCGAGCGCCTTCTCCACGTACCATTACCATGGGCGGGCGTTTGATGTTGTACATCAAATAAGTTTTTTCCAAATCGGGCCAGGCGGTAGTAATCACTGCTAATCCTCCTTAGTCAATAAACTGCTTGATTTTGCATCAAAAGCGAAACAAAAAAGGGCCGAGGCGGGTCTATAATAGTAGAAGCGAAGCCTACGACGCTAATCTGGCGTGATAATAAATTTTCGGCTTAATCTTCCGTTCGTTCCGCTTCTCAGAGGTTGGTTATTCGCCTCTGGTCTCAGGGTAGATTGTATAACTTTTAGCACTGAAGGTCAATTATTATAAGAGGCACACTATGTATTGTCCAAATTGCGGTACGTTAAATGTTCAGGGCGTGGAAACCTGCATAAATTGCAAACAACTAATGCCCCGCCCGACTCCTTCGGTTGAGTCGCCGCCACCCATCCCGGAAACGCCGACTGGCCCAGCGCCCCGACCCTATTATCCCGGTCAGCCCGGCAGCCAGTATAATTACGTTCCACCTGCGGGTGGCTACGCCCCGCCCGGAGTCTATCCGGGCAATTACGGTCAGCCTGGGCCGCAGCCGACTTATCCTTATGTTGCGCCGGGTTTTACCCCAGCCTATGCCCCGGTTCAGAGCTATCCCTACAATCGGGTCGGAACGCTGGCAGGATTCTGGGTGCGCGCCGGAGCGTGGCTAATAGATAGTATTATTGTCAGCTTGTTAGTGGCGCTGGTGGCTGGTGTTCCGCAGGTGTTTTACTGGTCGGGGTTTGCAACCAAATATACTACCGAACTCACAGCAGCCTGTCCTAGTAGTTCTTATTACGATGCCGCCGCCGAGCAGCGTTGTAATGATGCAATAGAATCCATTTTTTTACAACGCGGTGAATTAAATTCGGTACTCTGGATTTCAATTGGCTTTGGTCTGTTAGCACTGTTGCTCTCGCTGGCCTATTATGTCGGAATGACCGCTTACGGTGCGACTATTGGCAAAAAAGTTTTTGGCCTAAAGGTGGTAAGGGAAAATGGCGATGTTCCCGGTTTTGGCATAGCCCTGTTGCGCCAGACCATCGGCTATTGGATTAGCGGCGCGATTTTCGACCTGGGCTTTTTGTGGATTGCTTTCGATGATAAGAAACAAGGCTGGCACGATAAAATCTGTCAAACTTATGTCGTTCGGGCCTGAAAAACTAAATCTCTTCTCTGGTTGAGTAATGCCGCTAAAGCTGGAAACCCCGCTTTAGCGGTGGTTAAAGGTTTAACAGGGATTCAGCCCAGTTATGACAATTGTCGGGACCACTGGAATAGAGTGTAACAATAACTGTACTGTTCAGCCACATTAGCCCTCTGGCCTATTCTTAACACATCGCGACTGGGTTGGACTGAGCTAAAAAAGGTCATATACTCCGTGATTAAGTTGAATATAGGCAAATGAGCTTAACGCGGAGGCATAAGCATAAATGAATAGCGAGGAAATCTGGTACGCTGACCGGGCTAGACTGCGCGAGTTGCACCAGCAACATCCTGAGTACACCATCCCCCAGCTGATGCAATTTACTGGTCGTTCCCGCACTTTTGTCAAAAAACGGCTCAAGCGTTTCAATTCGGTACCCCCACAGGATGAACCAGTGCTGTGGAGTTTACCCAGAGTGCGTAAAAACCCACCCCCACATGTGTCCGGTTTTGAAGACGAGCGGGTTAGGTGACTGGCTCGCTTAGTTTAATCGGGCTTTACGTCCGGCGGTAATCTGGCGCAAGACCTGTTTTGGCTCGCAAAGTGAGCGCGGAGAGCGGTTTGTGGAACGGATTTTAACCGTGGCAGCCACTCTTAAGCAACAAGGCCGCGATTTAATCGAATTTGTAGTGAGCGCTTTGAAAGCGCACTGGTTCGGCGAACCCGTTCCCAGCCTATTGCTTGCCTAACCCCGTGTTCGGTTACGATTGTCGAGTTAATTCCAGATGGGCAGACTGTCCGCTAATTATCATTATTACTGGTGTCTTCTTTCTATTTATATTACTTATTCGGTTACTCAGCTGGTTTGATCTGGTTTAGGGAGCTATTCCAGGGAAGAATAATAGTGAAAGTCGTACCTTGCCCGGTTTGGCTGGCAAACCGAACACTGCCCTGATGCAATTCGACACTTCTTTTGACAATTGATAGACCTAGCCCAGTGCCTGAAATCGTGCCAACGTTTTTAGCTCGATAGAACACCCCGAAAAGATGCGCCTGGTCTTCGAGTGGAATACCAATCCCTTCATCTCGAACTTCAAGCACAACCTCATCGTGGCGCGGAACCAGGCTAAAATAAACCGTCTTATTATCAGGAGAATATTTAACAGCATTGGACAATAAATTAGAAATGATGGATTGCAACAGCCTTTCGTCAAACCCGCCTTCAATAGCTTGCGTAGGTTGGTTAAAGTTTATTTTATGATTACTCGTCGTTCCCAGCTGAAATTCCTCTACCATTTGCTGGCAAAATTGGGTCAGGTTCAAATAGTTTGGATTGAATTCTAATTTACCTGCATCCGATTTGCTAATGAGCAACACATCATTTAAAAGCCCGGTCATGCGTTTGACCCCATCTTGAATACGTTGATAAAGTTCACGTTTCTTTTCGTTCGACCATTTCTGGTCGTAGCGTTCCAGCAATTCACTGCTGGATAAAATCGTGCTGAGTGGGGTGCGAAATTCATGGGAAGCAGTGCTGATAAACCGGGATTTAAGGTCATTAAGTTCATGTTCTTTCTCTAATGCTTTCCACATTTCCTCATTCGCACATTTACGGGCGGTAATATCGTGTAGATATACCGCCACTCCTTCCCTGTAAGGGTAAGCACGCACCTCGAACCAGGCTTTTAGTGGGGGATAAAACCCCTCGCCGCTAAAAGCCTTCCACTCCCCTATAACTGCACGGGTTTCCTCGAAAAAAACTAAACTGGCTGCTTCAGGCATTTCCTTCCAGATGTTTTTACCTAACAATTCTTCCTGGGAGTGCTGCAAAATTCGTTCGGCCTGGGGATTGAGGTAGGTAAAGCACCAATGGCGGTCAAGCGCAAAGAAGCCATCGGTGATACTTTCCAAAATGCTTACCATTCGCCGAGACGATTCTTTGAGGTCTTCCTCCATTCGCCGTCGTCGCGCCACTTCCACCATTAATTGTTCACCGGCCTCAGCCAGCGTAGTAGTGCGTTCTACTACTTGTAGCTCCACTTCTTTGTTAAAATTTTGTAAAACCCGACCTCGTTCGGCTCTGGCGTTAATCATTTGAATCAAGTATTCCGGCTCGATTGGTTTGGTCAAAAAATCAGCCCCACCCAGGTTCATAGTTACCGATTGTTTATTTAAATTGACTTCCCCGGAAAGAAAAACAATTGGTAGGTTCAAACAGTCCTTATGCTGGCGGATAACTACGGCCAATTCCAGACCATTACAGTCGTCCCTATAAATATCAATCATCACTAAATCAGGTTGAAATTCAGCAATAGTGGAGATAAGTATAGTCAAATCGCTCGTTGCCTGCACTACCATTCCGGCCTGCTCTAAAATCAAAGTGTAAGTTTGAAGCAGTTTTATGTCATCTTCCACTAACATAATACGATATGGTGTGGGAATTCGTTTTATGGTTAATTCATTTAGCTTAGTAATAAGTTCATCGAATTCAAAAGGTTTGACTAGAAAAGCGTGGCCTCCGACCTGTACAGCCTTTAACCGGGCGACCAAATCATTCTGCTCAGAACTAAAAATAATTGTAAGAGGCGAAAGACTTTCAGAACGCAGAAGATTTAAAACTTCCACGCCCTGCGCCTGCTGCTCGAAGCAAACTTGACTCAATA
>JBBQXW010000385.1:0-6438 GCA_038209275.1 Chloroflexia bacterium
TAAGTTCGATTAGAATTAGCCATGTATCACATCCTCTTTCTTATTGGCGTAAAAGTTGGCAGGCCACTCTGGTTTGGCGATGGGCTGGTACGGCTTTGAACTGGCTGGCTCAAAGAGCGGAACTGTCGCTGCTGTCGCAGGTGTAGCAGTTTTCTGGCGATGCGCTCCAACGTGAACAGTTTTCTCCCAGTTATTCATTCCACGCAGGTGACGCAGGGCTGCCCGTAAAGCACCATAGCTCAACATCCATTGGTAAGGCAGATAGGCCAGCGCCAGTTTTATGGGCGAAAGCCAGGAAGAGCGCAACTTATGCACCGAAGTAAATTCGTAAAGACCCACCAGCGAAATACCGAACTGAAGCAGCACCATATAGAGCGGCAAGCTACTGATAATAGCGACCTGAATTGGCGCTTTAACAAACAGCATGGTCAACAAACTGATGGGCAGATACACCAGCATCAAAGTCTGGAAGAGCGAGAAAGACAAAGTGTAGAACGCCAGCAAACGCTGCGGCCAGGTCGGTAGCTGCATCCAGGTCTTTTTGAAAAGTACCTGTAAAAAGCCTTGATTCCAGCGAGTACGCTGCTTGATAAATTGGCTTACCGTAGGCGGGGTCTCTTCTTTAGTAACATATTTATCGTCGTAGACCACCCGAATAGGAATACGCGCCGCACTCAACCGCATACCAAGCTCGGCATCTTCGGTCAGGCAGTTCTGATCCCAGCCACCCATCTGACCTTCCAGCAGGTCGCGCCGGATAAAGATAGTATTGCCGCCCAGTGGCACCATCCCGACTTTGCAATGGTAGTGCAGCCGACTTTTGAACCAGAAGAAATATTCCAGCACATTCAAGGCGCTGAACCAACGGTCAGCATAATTCATCAGTTGCACGCCGCACTGTACTACTGGCGCAGACTCGCGGCTCATTACGGTATTGACCAGTTGCAAAATATCGGGATGTGGCTCATCTTCCGCATCAAAAATCGTCACCACATCGCCGATAGCGTGCTTCAGGCCAAGATTTAAACCGTGCGGCTTATTAATTGGTGGGTCGGAGAAAGTAATTAAGCGCACGTTTTTAACGCCTTGCTGCCGGAGTACCGCCAGTTTTTCGTTAACTTTGGCAATTGTGCCGCTATCACCTACTTCAATCACGACCAGCACCTGCACCAATTCGTACGGATAGTTCAAATCCACCACGCGCTGAATCGTCTCCTGAATTACCGCTTCTTCGTGGCGGGCGGGCAGCAGCACGGTAAAACTCAAGCGCGGCGGCTCAAAAGTAACCGGGGCGCGGTTGCGCTCTTGCTTTTCCTCATCTTCCCAGGCATAAAGCATCAGGGCGGCAGAGTACGCCGATTGCGAAGTTAGCAGCAGCGACCCGGCAGTCAAAGCTATATCTCCTAAATTCATCCTTGCCACCTCCAGGTTAGCTTTGAATTAAGCATAAAATTCAAAATAGTTGCCAGCCCAATTGCGATAGCCTGGGCCACTAGATAATGCAACCCGCCGACCTGACTAAGAAAAACAAACAACCCCAGAGTTAGCACGGCGGTCAGGCTGGTTACAACTTGAAAACGGGCAAAACGGGCTAGAAGTGAGTAAGGCTGTGGTTGAAATTGAAATTTCTTGAATGTCCAGCAATCGTTCCAGACGAAATTGCTAATTATAGAAAGCTCGGTTGCCAGCAAAGCCGCCAGTAATTGAGGTAAACCCGCGTTTACCAGCAGCCACAAAGCGCTCAAGTTTACCAGCGTGCCGCTTAACCCCACGATTAAAAACCGACCAAAGGCCGGGGCAATTCGCCCTAATTGCGTCACTGCCCACCTCCCTGCATATTCAAGATTTCTCTCGAAGACCGCTCCGAGGTAGTAAATCTGCTTTGAAACTGGCTGGTTTCAGCCAGAGCATGTCGGAAACTAACCAGGGCCGCACGCTGACGGCGACGCTTGCTGGCCCGCAGTTCCCAGACCAGTAACAGCGCTTCCAGGAAAATTTTCCCGCTCATCTTGCTCTGGCCCGCTACCCGGTCAGGGAAAATAATCGGTACTTCGGCTACTTCATAGCTGTACCATTCGCACAGGCAATTTACTTCAATCTGAAAGCCAAATCCCCTGGTCTGCACCTGCTCGGCCAAGTTCAATACTTGCAAAGTAGAGCGGGCAAAACACTTAAAACCACTGGTACAATCTTTTAAATTTAGCCCCAGCACTTTACGGGAGTAGCCGCTACCGCCCCGACTAATAAGCTTGCGATACCAGGGCCAGTTCTCCACACCGCCGCCGTCGGTCAAGCGCGACCCGACGGCTACGCCCGTTTGCTGGGCGGCGGCTAATAGTGCCGGAAGATATTCGGGTTTGTGTGAAAAATCGGCATCCATTTCAAACAGATACTCGTAGCCGCGCTCCAAACCATACTGAAATCCAGCCAGGTATGCTGAACCCAGGCCCAGCTTGCCAGTTCGGTGCATTACGTGGACTCGGCCCGGATTAGCTTTCACCAGTTCGTCGGCGATTTCACCTGTGCCATCCGGCGAATTGTCATCTACAATCAATATTTCGTATTCCCGCCCCTGCGCCAGCACTGCCGAAACCAGGGGGATAATATTTTCGCACTCGTTATAGGTTGGTATAACTACCAAACATCTTAAAGTTGCCATAACCCTTTTTCTCCTGTTTCCCTTGTTCTTTCTTGAGAAATGTTCTTTCCTGAGAAAGCCCAACTCCTTTTTCTTTCTTCGTTCTTCTTTCTTCTTTCTTCTTTCCATCTCTATTAAACCAGTTTTAGTCTGGCTAAACATCCCACGATTGGGTGAAATAAAAACTATCCCCCGGTTGGGGGAAGGTAGCAGAAAAAACAGTGGACAGTATTACACCAAGTTGCACCGAGGTTGAGCCGTTGGTAGGGGCGAATCGCATACGCCCTTGAGCGCTGTGCCAGGTCTAAAAGGGCGTATGCGATTCGCCCCTACGCTAAACTAAACCCCTGGCGCAATCTTTCTGCGACCTGCTACGATACCTAAAAATTTCGTTACTACGCCGCCCATTGCGACTGTCACCCTGACGCAGGAAGGGACGCGGCCTACCCAAAGCAACTACTTCGGCAACCAGAGATGCTTCGTTCCTCAGCATGACGGAGGTGAGTAGTTAAAAAATTTTAGGCACAACCAATGCTATTGAAACTTAGTGGGAATAGTTTGTTTTGCACAAAACAAAAATTGTTAGAGCAGGAGCGACTAATTAGATGCAGGTTTCAGGGTTAAACAGTAAATTAGCTTTAGAGAAACCAGCTACCTTGAGGCTGATTGTAATATATCGCTGGCTGGCGATGCTGCCACCAACGTTGGGCCTGTTTTGGTTGGACTTACCGTTTGACCATACTTTAGCAATCGTGTTTTATGGGCTGGCCTGGGTTAATCTTATTTTGCAAACTGCCCTTTATGCCTGGGTTAAATCCAACGAGCGCAAAGTTCCCAATAGTTTAGTATCAGGTAAAGCCTTTATTTTAGTGCTGACGGTTTTTGAGTGGCTGGTCGGCGCGTTACTGAACAGCGGCGGCGGGGTTTTGCATTCGCCTTATTATTTGTATTCGCTGGCCGGAATTTTTCAGGCCGCGCTTTTTTTGGGGCTGGTCGGTATTGGCTTGAGCGCCGGGACACTTGGGGCAAGCTATCTGGCCGCCTTTGTTACCGAACTGGTTTTAGGTGAGAAAAATAATAACTGGCTAATGCCAGTGATGGGCCTCGGCGGGTTTTTTCTTTGTGCGCTAGGGCTAAGTTATCTGCTAGTTACCGCCCGGCAGTTGCGCCACCAGACTAGCCTGGTCGAACGTTACCAGAGCGTTTTTGAACAGCAAAACCAGGCGCTAGAACTGGCCCATCGGCGACTTGACTACCTGGCTCACTTTAGTCGGGTGCTGCAAGAGGGCAACACTATCATGAAAGTCGAGCAACTCGCTTTGCAGTATATAGGACGCTTTTTAGAGGCTACGAGAGAGAGAAACGGCGTACCCTCGCCAAACGAACCCGGTCAACGAGTGCAACTCTTGAAAAGTGCCGAGGCTCAGGAATGGTTACAAGACGGTTTTTCTACTATGACCGAGCAAACCGTTCTGGAGCGGCCCGGTAGAGAGGTAGTGACCGTCTGGCGGAACCGCCAGCGCTATTGGGTAATGCCGCTTATTTACAAGGGTGAGCAGCTCGGCGCGCTGGCCGTTCCCAAGAATTCGGTTTCTTCCGAAACGGAGGGCGAGGAAAAATTGCTGCTGGCGCTACTGGCTGACCAAATGGCGCGAGTACTAGGTAGCCTGAAACAAAATCAGGCGCTGGCGGTTGAAGCAGAGCGGGTGAGGCTGGCTATGGATATGCACGACGTAGTAGCCCAATCATTATTTGGAATTGGCCTTAACCTGAACGCTTGCCTAAAGCTAATTGATAAAGAGCCACAGGTGGTTCGCCAGCGCCTGTCCGATTTGCAAACGCTGGCTTTTGACACACTGGGCAGCGTCCGCAGTATTATTTACGATTTGTGGAACGAGGAGACAGGCAAAACCGATTTTGCCTCCCTGGTACGGTCTTATATTACAAAAGCGGGCAAACTCTATCCATTTGAAATTAAAGTCGAAATTCACGACCCGACCAGGCTAGGCTTTGAATTGGAGCAGGAGCGGCAAAAAATGTTGTATCGGATACTCCAGGAAGCTCTGTCAAATGCGTCCAAACATTCGGGAGCAGGCCAAGTGCAGGTTATATTGGCTCGTAACGGCGCGCAACTTGCATTAGAAGTTCGGGACAACGGTCACGGTTTCGATGTAGCGCAGAAGGCTGGGCGCGGCAAATTGTTGGTAGAAGGGCAAACGGTATCAGGTGGGATGGGTTTGAGTAATATGCAGGAACGCTTAGAACAACTCGATGGTGAGCTGGTAATAGAGAGCAAACCGGGCCGAGGTACTCGCCTGGTGGCAACGATACCTTTAGCGGTGCC
The DNA here is from genome assembly GCA_038209275.1 of Chloroflexia bacterium. GTDB lineage: Bacteria > Chloroflexota > Chloroflexia > Chloroheliales > Chloroheliaceae > L227-5C. The sequence goes on from JBBQXW010000385.1 coordinate 4,983, forward strand.
ACCCCCTAGCTCAACCAATCTGGTACAGGCAGCAAGTAAGTAGGCCCAAGAAAAGCAAGCTAGTAAAAATAGTTAAAATGGTGGGTATACTAGAAAGTTTGGGACAATGGAGACAGTGGGAAATATCTATAATAAGGTAGACAAAATTAGATTATTAGTAGTAGACGACCATCAGATAGTACGGCAAGGTCTGGCAATGGTACTGGGTTTGGAAGAAGATATAGAAGTTTGTGGTCAGGCTGGCAATGGTACAGCGGCTATTCAACTGGCCCAAAGCCTTAAACCTAATCTGATTCTAATGGACTTAAACATGCCGGGAGTTAATGGTCTGGAAGCGGCCCAGGCTATCAAAAACATTATGCCAGAGTGCAAAATTCTGATTTTAACTGGCGTGGATGCTGATGCTACTATTTTTGAAGCGCTTCAGACTGGAATTGACGGCTATATCTTGAAAGAAGTGCCGCCGGATGAACTGGCGCGGGCCGTTCGCACCGTTGCAGCAGGCGAAGCTTATTTACACCCGGCGGTCACTCGCAAAGTTCTAACTAAATTGAGTACCGGGTCTTTAAGTAGCGCGATGTCGCTGCCCCGGAACTCGCCTTTTTCTAACCCGGTCAAGTCAGCCATAAAAGCGGGTGCGGTTCAGCCAAATAATCCATTCGGCGAAAGTCTGAGTGAACGAGAGCTTGAGGTTTTACGCGGCGTGGCGTTAGGTCAGAGCAACCGTGAAATTGCCGAGGCTTTAATCGTCGGTGAAGAAACCGTCCGCACTCATCTCAAAAGCGCTTTTCGCAAGTTGGGCGTAAATGACCGCACGCAGGCGGTAGTAGTCGCTCTCAAAAATGGTTTGTTGGAATTATAAATTCGGCGAAGCTCAATTATGAAACAAGGGTCAGTTTATCATGTTAGATAACAAACTTTTTGAAAATTACCGCTTATGGTTTCTACTTGGAAAAGAAAACCAGTCTGAACTATGGCTTGCCAATCACCTAACTACCAACCAAGAGGTAGTTATTCGGCTAATTCCAAGCTCCCTTCCGTCGGAAGTTATACCAGAGGCGGACGAACAGGTGGAGCGAGAGCTGTCTATATTTAACCGCCTTAAACACCCTAATATATTACCTCTACTTGGTTATGGCAGAACCAAAGGCTACTTATATTTGATAACCCCTTACCTACCTAACGGCAGTTTGCAACAGCCCTTCACGCAAGCACCTTTAAGCCAGAGCGAAGCCTTAAACTTTTTTGCACAGGTTCTTTCAGCAATGAGTTTTGCTCATCGGCAGGGGGTTTTTCATGGCGCGCTTAAACCAACCAATTTACTGCTAGGTAACGACCTGCGGGCCGCGCTTGCGGGGTTTGGAGTAGCTAAAATCGAAAGCGATAATTTTAGGTTGAGCCAGTCTAATGTTGCACCGGTTTCATCGGGGTATCTTGCGCCGGAACAACTGGCAGG
>JBBQXW010000386.1:0-6364 GCA_038209275.1 Chloroflexia bacterium
TGCGGGCATGTGGGCTGCTGCGATTCGTCCAAGAACAAGCACGCCACCAAACACTACCACGCTACCAAACACCCGATTATTCAATCGTTTCAGCCCGGCGAAAACTGGCGCTGGTGCTACGTGGACGAGGTGATGGTCTAACGATTGACGCACCCAAAGGGTACCCGTGATTTACGATTTACGATTTACGATTTACGATTGTAATTGCGTAGTCTGATGGAATTGTGCTGTGGTAGTAGCGATTTCAATCGCTTTGTCCGTGCGCTCAGGACAAAGCGATTGAAATCGCTACTGCTTTTAAATTGGTGAGCGAAAGTCCTGATTCTACTGGTAGCGATTTATGATTGAGCCAGAAAATTTCGACTGACGACTGACGACTGACCACTTTTTGTAAGCCTGATTACAAATTCTATTGACAGTTCACCCTTTGAGTGATATGTTAATATTGATAAAATTCAAGTAAAAGGGACAGAAAGTAGTTGTTAGAAGCAGCACACCACAGCGACCTCAAAGAAATCCAATTATTTAGCAACCTCAGCACCAATGAAGCAGAAAACTTGCGCCAGGGAATAGGGCGGCGAAATTGTGCCAGGTCTGAGGTTATTTATAATGCCGATAAACCGGGCGAAGATTGCTTTTTTATCTTGAAGGGGCGAGTAAGGCTTTACCTGGGTCTGGAAGACGGACGCGAAGTTTCTTTTGAAATGTTGGGGCCGGGCGATTTCTTTGGCGAAGGTGTTTTGTTAGAGCCAACCGCCTGCAACTGTGCGGCCCAGGCAATTGAGCGGACCGAATTACTGGTCGTACCACGCCGCCAGCTGTTACAATTGATGGAAGGCAACGGGCGCTTTAGCCTTACTATAGCGCGCTATCTGGCTGGACGGTTAGCCGCTTTCCGGCAGCAACACGAGATGATGTTGCATAGCGTCAATATTCGGTTTGCCCGGCTATTGCTGGCGCTGGCCCATCGCTATGGTACAACCGCTACTTCCGGCGCAACTGTGCGTTTAAATGTAAAGCTGACGCATCAGGAGATGGCAAATTTTATCGGCACCGCCCGCGAAACCCTGACCTTGACCATCGGTAAATTTCGCAGCGAAGGAGTGCTGGCGGAAAGTGGGCGCACCCTGGTTATAAAAAATATGGCCGAACTGGAACGCCGCGCTTCGCCCATCGCTAAGAATAGTTTTGAGTTTTAAATAAAGTTCAAATTATTAGCTTTGGGCATTTTTGGCAAAAATTTCCGAAGCTAATAATTCTATAAAATTACCCCGCCATCCTTTTAGAATGGCGGGGTAAAAAGCATTTAGAAGAAAAATCAAAGCATCATGGGTTAAGCGGGAGGGGCTGTTTCAATATAAGGTAGAGATAAACTACTACAACCACCACCAGCAGAGTAAAAAGAAAATAGCCAAAACTGGTCAGACCGGCAGGCGCAGTGCGGGTACGGCTGGTACGTCGGTTGCTGCTGGGTTTAGGCCGGGGCAGCATCGCGTCCACATTCACATAGGGTAAAGAGCGTACCCAACGGGCTGGTTGCTCGATTGGGGGCGGTGCGACAGGGTTGCGGGTTACGCTGGCGGCTCTGGCTTCGATACTATGTGGGTCTACCAGCAACGAACTGACTGGGAAGCGCGACCCGGCAGAACGGATATTGGCACTAACACGGGCATAGTTATCCTGAACTGGCCTTAAAACTGGCGGGGGCGGGCTTTTAGCCTGGGCTACTTCTTCCGATGGGGCATCGGCCCAACTGCCAGCGAGGACAGGCTGCTTTTGAGCTACAGTTGAAAGGGCCGAGGTAACAGGCTCACGCTGATAAGCCGGGGCAATTGGTTTTCTATCCAGGTTAGGATTAGCAGAGGCGACAAGCTGACGACCAGTGGGGAGTGGTCTTTTTTCGGGGACTGAAGCAGTGGCGGCAACCAGCCGATTGCCAGTCGGAAGGGGTTTTTTCTCCACAGTTATAGCTACAGGAGAAGTAAACGGGCTGCCTGTTCCCGGTGGTGGCCCGGGGCGGGCCGGGTGCGCCGTCCATTCCTCCGCTAATAGTGTTCCTATCAAACCTGGTTCAGGCGTTTGATAAACTTTTTTCGGCGGGGCATTGCCGTTTACCACTCGATGAAAAGCGGCGGGCAGGGTAGCCGGTTCATCCCCAAAAATAGTGCTTAGTCGGGCTTCCGGGATAGTGGCTGGCTCGTTGCCAAAGACTGCTACCTCGTCTTCTTCTTCTTCAACCAAAACATCGGCCAGGTCGAGACGCGCTTCGGTATCCTTGCGTAATACTTGCAGACAACGTAGCGCCTGTTTGTTCCCTGGATTCAGCACCAAAACCCGCTGCAAAGCCTGTATCGCTTGCTCACGGGGGAGTGATACTGCCAGGTAGAGCCAGGCTTTTTCCTGGTTAGGGTCGGTTGCGACCAGACTGGTAAGTAGTCGGCGGGCCGTGTCGCTACGGCCCGCTGCCAACGCCGTCAACGCACTCTGAATCAGATTATCAAAATTCGCCATAGCCAGAATAACCTTGTTACATGCTCTTATTGAGCCATAATAGCTAACCATCAACGTAACAAAATCTGAACACGAGCAGTACACATTATTGTACAATGATTACGCTTAAAAATATATCACAAATCAGCCTGAGTAACAACCCGTAAACGCAGCAATTCTTAAACAAAATTGGCTAGATCTGCTATGGTACTAACGGGCCACCAGCAAAAAAGAAGCGATTTAGCAAGCTTAACCAGGATTTGCTGAATCAAACTCTTTGGGATGCAACGAATTGCGCTCCTGGCGAAATGCCAAAATGAGGGTGAGCGTCAGTTTTTTGCAAAACCGAACGTGAACGTCCGGGCTAAAAATAAATGAGCCGAAATTTTTAGCCCGGACGTTCACGTCCGGGTTGGCTTGACTCTAGTGCAAAAAATTGACGCTCACCCCCAAAATGAAAATTAAGTGACCGCAAGCCCAATCCTATGCTAAAATAGACTAAAACAGGTCTGGTGTTTTATCAAAAATAAGCCCTTAGCTGGAATTTATTAAATTGAAGCTTTTAACCAAACCATCAGCCAAAATTCTGCTCCTTGAGCCAGATATACCCCAGAAGCAGACGGGTTTTGTAACCGATAGCCTGGAACGGGCGGGCGGCTTTTTGTGGCTGATGGGGCTGGCGCTTTTTCCTTTTCCTTTTCGGCTGATTTTGGTTGAGGGGCGAGTGGGTGAATTGCCCAGTTCCTTAACTGGCTTTGATGTCTATCTGGTAGATTTACTGCTGGTGGGGGCATTGCTTTATTTGAGCTTATCGAGGTTGCCAGGTATTATTTTTGGGAAATTAATACTGGGTCTTAAAGCGGGGTCAGTCAAGAGTATGGGGCGAATGCAATTAGCCCCTACAAGCAGCGACACTCCCTTAGAAGTTGGCGTAAGTCGCCCAAAGCTGGTCTGGTGGAGCTTGATCGGGCTGGTAATCTGGGGCGGGATAAGTATTTTGTGGGCGCGAGAACAAGCTGCCGCCTTTTGGGGGTGGGCGCGCCTCTTGGAAGGACTGGGTTTAGCGGGGCTGAGTGCTTTCTATACCCGGCGTTATGGCCCGAAATGGGCAGCCTGGGCGCTGGCTTTGAGCGGCGCAGTACAGGGCGGGGTGGCGCTCGACCAGTTTATCGAAGGGCAGGCCGTTTCGATTATTAGCTGGCCCAGGCTTTACGCCGTCGGGGAGCCGGATTCCAGCGTAATTGGGGTTGGGCCAGAGCAATATCTGTTGCGGGCTTACGGCACGTTCAGCCATCCCAATTTGCTGGGCGGCTTTTTAGTCATCAGTTTGCTGGCGGCACTCTGGCTAATCTGGAATGAAGCGAGAAAATGGCGCTGGTTAGCCGGGATTGCCGCAATGTTAAGCGCTACCGGGTTGGCGCTCAGTTTTAGTCGCTCGGCCTGGGTTGGGCTGCTAGTCGCGGCGGGGGGTGGCTTTTTGCTCTGGCTCAATCGCGCCCGGCCCTTGCCGTCCGCGCAATACTCTAGCAAACGGGCCGCCCGCCGCGCACTAGAACAAACGCCGCCCACCTCTTTTCTGAGGCGAAACGTTGGCTGGCTGCTATTAATAACCGCCGCGCTATTTGCGATTGCCCTGTTTGTGCCGGGGGTACAGAGCCGCCTTTTCGGGCTAAACCAGCCATTAGAACAGCGTTCGATTGAGGAGCGGGTTGGCTACGCCGAAACCGCCTTGCAAATATTTTCTAGTTCGCCTGTCTGGGGAGTTGGACTGAATAATTTTACGGTAGTGCAAGTGGCCCAACACCCGGTGATAGAATCGGTCTGGCCTGTCCATAATGTGCCATTGCTGATAGCCGCCGAAATGGGACTAATTGGGCTGGCTTTCTGGCTGATGCTGCCGCTGGCGCTGGCGCTGGAAGGCTGGCGCTACTTCATCCGCCGCCAGAACTGGACGGGCTGGGCGGCGGCTTGTTTAGCCCTGCTGGTGATAAGCCAGTTCGACCATTACCTGTGGAGTTTGCCGCAGGGTCAATTTTTGTTCTTTGCCGTATTCGGCATCTGGTCAGGTGATTCATGCGATTAAAAAGTTTTTTAATAATAGGTCTAGCCACTCTCGTCAGCGTTGCCGTGTTGGTGAGTCTCATTCTAATTCTCAGAACCAACCCCCCTACCGAAGTCGCTAACCCTACTAATCCTACTCAAACTCCCCAAAGTATCTCATCCCCAACCTCAACTACCCCGCCCACCGCTAAACCTTCCCCCGCCGCTACTTCAACTATCCCGCCTACCGCCCAACCTTCGCCCACTTTAGCACAAACTGCTACCTCCGTCCCCAATCCGACTCCCTTCCCTCCTTCTCTTTTTCCTGCTCCATCCCCTCTCAAATCTAATGTTGGCCTCAATATCTGGCTGTTCGAGCAAGCGCCGGAGAAGATAATCGAGTGGTTAAACGATTTGGAGGTACGCTGGGTACGCCACCAGTTGCCCTGGAACGAAATCGAGCCAAAGCAAGGCGAATACGACTGGGAGCGGCTGGACAAAGTAGTCGAGACATTACACCAGGCCAATATTAGAATCTTGCTCAACCCGGTACATTCGCCCGAATGGGCCTGCGGTTGTGCGGTTGGTATGCCGACCAATCCCGCCGATTTAGCCGATTTCATGGGTAAAGTGGCCCAACGCTACAAAGGCAAGGTCGCCGCCTACGAAATCTGGAACGAGGCGAATTTAGCCCAGGAAGCGGGCAAGCCGCTAAATCCGGGTCGCTATGTCGAATTGCTGAAAGCCAGCTACAAAACTATCAAAGCGGCTGACCCGGCGGCACTGGTCGTTTTTGGCGGACTTTCGCCCACCGGCATCAAGGACCCCAATTTTGCTTGGGACGATGTGGATTTTCTAAAGCAGATTTATGCTTACCGCAATGGCGAAGTAAAGCAATATTTCGATGTGCTGGGCGCACACCCCGGCAACACCCTTAACCCGCCCGATACCCTCTGGCCCGCTAATCCCGGCCCTGGCCCTGGCTGGCGCGACCATCCCAGCTTTTATTTCCGGCGGGTCGAGCAAATCCGGCAGACGATGGTAGATGCGGGCGACGCTCAAAAGCCAGTCTGGATAACCGAATTTGGCTGGGCCAGTACCACTAAAGCTGCTCCCGGTTTCGCCTTTGCCGAGCAAATCAGCGAAGAGCAGCAGGCTCGTTACATTGCCCACGCTTTTGAAATCGCCAACACCAGCTATCCCTGGATGGGGGTAATGTTTCTCTTTCAGCTAAATTTCGCCTTGCCCGAAGTCACCACCGACCCCGCCGACGAGCGTATCGCCTGGGGCATCCTCCGGCGTGATGGCTCAAAACGTCCATCTTATTTCGCGGTGCAGGATGCCGCCAGAGGAAAAAACTAACTGGCCCTGGCAATTCTCCTTGATAGACGTATTACAGCAAGTTGCACCGAGGTTGAGCCGTTAGTAGGGGCGAATCGCATACGCCCTTGAAGATATGGCACAGCGCTCAAGGGCGTATGCAATTCGCCCCTACGAAAAGAACAACCCTGGCTCAATCTTTCTGCACCCTGTTGTGGAACATCGCTAAATATAAGCTTCTAGCCCTTAGCGAAAAGCTTCTAACAAAACAGCTAAACCCGCTCCCATAAAAGAAATCCCGAAAATCCCCAGCAATACGGGAATAAACCAGAGAGAGAAGCCCGATTTAATTCTCGCCTCTTGTGGATTTTCGGGGTTGTAAATTACCCGCACCTCTTGTCCGGGCTTGTTGTTGCGAATAGTGGTAGTTCCCAGGTTATGCTTGAACTCGTAGGCTTTTTCAGCCTTAGTCCAAAACTTTACGACTGGATAATAAAAAGTATCGCCGTCACTG
>JBBQXW010000387.1:0-6340 GCA_038209275.1 Chloroflexia bacterium
GGGTGAATTGAAGCCGGAGTTGAGCGCGTTCGACGCAATGCGGGCCTGCTTCCCGATGGGGACAGTGACGGGCGCGCCGAAGATTCGAGCAATGGAGATTATTGCCGAGCAGGAGAAAGAGCAGCGCGGCCCTTACGGTGGTGCGGTGGGCTATTTCAGCTTTAGCGGCAACATGGACACCTGCCTGACCATTCGGACGGTGGTACTAAAAGATGGCGTGGCGCATGTGCGCGCCGCCGCCGGAATCGTCGCCGATAGCATTCCCGCCAACGAATATCTCGAAACCCAAAACAAAGCACGCGGCATGTTCCGCGCACTGGACGAGGCCGAAAAGCTTTAAATAGTTCAAAGTTCAAACTTTACAAAAGGATCTGTTACTATTGCAAGTGGGAAGTTTCGATGAGTCAACCAGAGAAAATACAAAAGTATCATGTACTATTGGCGAAATTAAAAGATCGCAATGGTGACACACGTTACTGGGCAGTACAGGCTTTAGGAGAACTTGGTGATATACGTGCTGTGCCTGAATTAATTTACTTACTTCAAGTTGATAGTAGTAAAAATGTTTGGGGTGAAAGTGTCCAAGAAGCTGCTGCTAAAGCTTTAGGGATACTAGGTGATAAATCTGCATTCGACCCGCTTGTTCAATCGTTTAATAATGGTAATTTGTATGTACGTAGTGCTGCTATTACTGGTTTAGGTTTGCTGGGTGACAAAAGAGCTTTTGAACTACTTGTAAATATACTAAAGGATAAAAGTGAATCAGCAAGGGATGAGGCCGCTAAAGCTTTAAGTAACTTGAACGATTTACGAGCAGTTGAACCACTTATATATGCTTTGAGGGATGAAGATCATTACGTAAGACGCGAAGCTGCTGAAGGATTGAAAAGATTTAAGAGCAAGCGTGTTATCCAGGCACTTATAACTGCTCTTAACGACCAAGATGTTTATGTACGTTATTATTCTGCTGAAACTTTAGGTGAATTTGGTGATGCAACTGCCATACCTGCTCTTAATTTAGTAAAACAAGTTGATGAAGGTCAACTCGTAAATGGTGAAAAAGTTAAAGACGCAGCTACCGAAGCGATTAGGCTTATTACTTACAAAAGTCTGTAAGTTTAAGAAGCACGTAAATGTTTGATGAACCGAAAGATATTGGTAGTGCATTGAGAAATTGTAACTGACAACTGAGGATTAAATTATGTTGTTGATGATAGATAATTACGACTCGTTTACCTATAATCTGGTGCAATATTTTGGCGAGTTGGGCGAAGAAGTGGTGGTGCGGCGCAATGATAAGGTGACGCTGGAAGAAATTGCTCAACTTGGGCCGGAACGAATTGTGATTTCGCCAGGGCCGGGCGAACCAAAAGACGCTGGCATCAGCGAAGATATAATTCGCGAGTTCGGGGCGGCTAAAGTGCCAGTGCTGGGGGTATGTCTGGGCCATCAGGCGTTGGGCGAGGTTTACGGCGGGACGATAGAGCGTGCGCCGGAACTGATGCACGGCAAGGTCAGTCAGATTAAGCACGACGAGAGCGGGCTGTTCGCGGGTTTGCCGCAAAGTTTCAGAGCGACCCGCTATCATTCGCTGGTAGTGCGGCGCGACGATTTGCCCGAAGTGCTGGAAGTAACCGCCTGGACGGATAGTGGCCTGATTATGGGCTTGAAACACCGCCGCTACCCGGTCTACGGCGTGCAGTTTCACCCCGAATCCATCCTGACCGAACACGGCAAAGATTTACTAAGAAACTTCCTGGCGGTGAAGATGTAGAGAATTCACCACGGAGACACGGAGACACGGAGACACGGAGACACGGAGATTTTTTAAATTTAGAGCAAAATGAATTGGTATTGAGTTCATATTTGAGGTAGGGGCGCATCGCATACGCCCTTGAACATTGTGCCTGGTCAAACGGGCGTATGCGATGCGCCCCTACCACTGGTCAATATTTCTTCAATTTGCAGTAGCGTTGAGGGAAAACACAGAAAGAATACAGGGAAAATTAAAAAACTGAATTTATCTCCGTGCCTCCGTGTCTCCGTGGTGAATTTCTAAACTTAGCAATATTAAAGAAAGAGGTATCAGCAATGAAAAAAAGAGCATTTAGCGGGATTCAGCCTAGTGGCGAAATGCACTTGGGTAATTATTTAGGAGCGATTAAAAATTGGGTAGATGGACAGCACGATAATGATAATATTTTTTGTATTGTAGATTTGCACGCGATTGTTGTGCCGCAAGAACCAGCTACTTTACATAAGCGTATTCGTGACCTGACCAAAATATATCTCGCTTCCGGCCTTGACCCGCAGGTAGTTTCGATTTTTGTGCAATCACACGTTGAGGAACACGCGCAATTGGCCTGGTTGTTTAACTGCGTCACGCCGATGGGTTGGGCTAATCGGATGACCCAGTTCAAAGAAAAGAGCGCCGAGCGAAAAGAACAATCCAGCGTCGGCTTGCTGGCCTACCCGATGCTTCAAGCTGCCGATATTTTGCTATATCATGCTGATGGCGTGCCGGTGGGCGAAGACCAACGCCAGCATATTGAACTGACCCGCGACATTGCCGAAAAGTTCAATCGCGAATACGCCCCGGTCTTCAAAGTCCCTGAACCCTGGATCAAAGAGGACGGCGCTAAGATTATGGCGCTGGACGAGCCGACCAAGAAGATGAGCAAAAGCGGTGGGCCGAACAACGCGATTTTGTTGCTCGACCCGCCCGAAGTAATCAAAAGCCGGATTATGAAGGCAACCACCGATAGTGGGCGCGATGTTGTATTCGACCCCGAACGCCCCGGCCTTTATAACCTACTGACGATTTACCAGCTTTTGTCGCCCGTCGGCACAACCCGTGAGCAAATCGAGCAGCATTTCGCCGGGCAAGGTTATGGTTCGCTCAAGAAGGAACTGGTCGAACTGGTGAACAGCAGTTTGCAGCCCCTGCGCGAGAAGTTCAATCAGCTATCGGAAGACCCTGGCTATATCGAGCAGATTTTGAAAGAGGGTGCAGACCGCATCCGGCCCATCGCCGAAAAGACTTACAAAGAAGCAAAAGAGGCGATGGGGCTGGGCTAAACTGCCATCCGCTATAGGCAGGATTATACATTAATAGTATAATCCTGCCTAAGTTCCTATCTCTACAATAGAGCGGTAACTCCTCATCTCTTTAGCTTTTTATCACTTTTAGCATCAGGCAGGGGATTAAATTTATGTTCAACCACGATTCGCAGAGTCAATATACTGTTCGCGTTGCGTTGGCCGAAGATAGCCCCATTAAGGGCGAAAATTTGTGGGCCGAGAAGGTCGGGTTGGATTTGTACCGATTATGTAACACGCCTTTTTTCGCTCAGGGACTGGCCTGGGGCGATGTAGTTCGCTGCAAGCTGGACGAGGCCGGGAATTTAGAAGTTGATACCGTAGTAGACCATAGCGGCAACAACACCATGCGGGTTTATTTCGAGCGTGGCTGGGATAGTGCGATTGACAAAGTAATCGGCTACCTGACCTACGTGGGCTGCACCTTCGAGAACTCAGGCCGACTCTACGCCTTCTACGTACCCAACGAGCCAGAGCTAAAAATCTCTATCGCCGAACTAACCACCTACCTGAACGAACTCGAACAATCAGGCATCGCCTCCTGGGAAACCGGGAACTGGCCTAAGAATGAGTAATGAGTGATGAGTGATGAGTGATGAGTAATCAGAAAATCCATTGGCGGAGCAATGTCCCACAAATTCGATGGTATTTTAGGATGCTGCTCTATCAGTTGACTAAATTGTCCCTACTCATCACTCATCACTCATCCTAATGAGGATTAAATGATAAAGGAAGCAATAGCAAAGCTGGTCAATCACGAAGCATTGAGCCGGGAGGAAGCGGCGGCGGCGATGGAGGAGATTATGACCGGGGAGGCCACCCCTGCCCAGGTTGGCAGTTTCCTGACCGCTTTGCGGATGAAGGGCGAGACCGTTGAAGAAGTGGCGGGGTTGGCCCAGGTAATGCGCGACAAAGCTACTCACGTCGCAATACCCGCCGATTTGGGTCGCCCGGTGGTGGATACCTGCGGTACGGGTGGGGACGGCTCGAATACCTTTAATATTTCGACGACGGCGGCATTTGTGGTCGCCGGGGCCGGGGCAGTGGTCGCCAAGCACGGCAACCGCGCCGCCAGCAGCCGTTGCGGTAGCGCCGATGTGCTGGAAGCGTTGGGTGTAAATATTAACTTGAAGCCGGAAGAAGTAACGCTATGCTTGCAAGAAGCAGGCATTGGCTTTATGTTTGCCCAGTTGTTTCACCCCTCGATGAAATACGCCGGGCCGGTGCGCCGCGAAATCGGTATTCGCAACGTCTTTAATATCCTAGGGCCGCTCACCAACCCGGCGGGAGCGCGACGGCAGGTGCTAGGCGTGCCGGGAACGGAATTGGCCGCAAAAATGGCGGCGGCTTTACAACAATTAGGCAGCGAACACGCCCTGGTCGTACATAGTGCCGAAGGGCTGGACGAAATCAGCATCGCGGGCGAAAGCTATATTTTTGAGGTAAAAGATAGCGAAACCATCACCAAACATGTTATTATCCCGGAAGATTTTGGCTTGTCCCGCGCTCCGGCAGAAACGATGCGGGGCGGCAGCGCCGAGGAAAACCGGGCGATTACCATGCTAATACTTGAAGGCGAAATTTCGCCCCGGCGTGATGTCGTGCTGCTCAACGCCGCCGCTGCCCTGGTCGCTTCCGGCCTCGCCCCAGCCATGAAAGAAGGCATCGCGCAAGCAGCAGCAGCCATTGATAGCGGTGCCGCCCGCCAGCGTTTAGACGATTTGGTGTACGTAAGTAATCAGTTCAAGAATTAGTCGTCAGTGGTCAGTCATCAGTGGTCAGTCGTCAGTTTGGAACTGACGACTGATAGGACTTTCACTTTTTCCTTAGCTTTTGAAAATTTTTGCAAAAATTTTCAAAAGCTAAAAATCCCTTTTTCCTTAGTTTTTGATTTTTTCAAAAATCAAAAACTAAGGAACTGACAATTCCAAAGGATGCTATGGGTAATATTTTAGACGAGATTTTGGAGCATAAGTATAATGAGGTTGAGCAGCAAGCGGCGGTGGAGACGCTGGTGATGCTGGAAGCACGAGTAAAGACGATGTCACCCGCGCTCGATTTTGAGGGAGCGTTGCGTTCGCCCAGAGTAAGCGGCGACGTGGCGCTGATTGCCGAAATAAAGAAGGCTTCGCCCTCGAAGGGCTTGCTATGTCCCGACTTCGACCCGGCGGCGTTGGCGGCGGCGTATGCCAGGGCAGGTGCATCGGCACTTTCGGTGCTGACCGACGAGCGCTATTTTATGGGTCATCTGGCCTATTTGCAGGTCGCGAAGGTGGCAGCGGGCGGACAGACCCCGATTTTACGCAAAGATTTTATCGTTCACCCGTACCAGCTTTTTCAAGCGCGGGCTTACGGCGCGGATGCGGCGTTATTGATTATGGCGGCGCTGGATGATGAACAGGCCGAAGAACTTTTTGCGACGGCCCAGGAAATCGGACTGGCGGCGCTGGTCGAAGTGCATGACGAAAATGAGCTAGAGCGCGCTCTGCAACTTGGCGCTCGGATTATCGGCGTAAACAATCGTGACCTGACCACCTTTAAGGTTGACCTTGCCACCACCGGGCGGATTGCGGCCCAACTGCCCACCGATTTTCCCGGTATACTGGTCAGCGAAAGTGGCATCGCTACCCATCAGGATATTGAACGCTTGTACGCCGAAGGCGCAAGAGCTGTGTTGATTGGCGAAACGCTGGTGCGGGCCGCTTCCACCGACAAGGGACTGGATACGGTGCTGGTGGAGCAGAAGATAAGAGAAATTTTCGGTATTGGCTCATAGCATTCGTCATCTGCCTTTGCTTGAAATTTGTGCGTGAGTGAAATCCGCCCTGGAATAAATTCCGGGCTACGTAGCCCAAGTGGATTAAAATCCACTGATTACTAAAGGGTGAGCAGGTCGTATCCAGTGGTTTTCAAACCACTTTAGCTTCGTAGCCCGGAATTTATTCCAGGGCGGATTTCATCCAGGTACTCTTTGGGGTTTTGCGTCAGGTCAAAAGGGCAAATGCAATGAACCAATACCAGAACCTGAACTGATGGAGATTTTTAATTGAAGCTGGCTAGATTTGATTATACTGAGGAAAATTAACCGTGCCTGACCTTCAAACTGAACGCTTACAACTGGTCACTTTCCGGCTTGAGTGGCTAAAAACTCTTTTGCAAGATAGAGCCGAACTAGAAAAGCTGCTCAATGTTCGCCTTCCTGCCGAATGGCCTGGCCCGGATTATGCCGAGATTCTGCCCT
>JBBQXW010000388.1:0-6323 GCA_038209275.1 Chloroflexia bacterium
CTTGTCCGGCAACAACTTCAAGCGGCAGGCTTTAGCTATCAAGGGGAGCTTTCTATCGGTGGTTCACACTGGCTTACCCCGAACGGGCAAGAACTGGATGTTTTAGAGGGAACGGAAAGCTGGTGGCCTGCGGCTTTGCAAGAAGCCCAGAGTAACCGGGATTTACAGGGCTTGCCCGTTTTGCCTTTGCCATATCTGGCTTTGCTAAAATTTCGGGCCAGCCGCCTGCAAGATGTAGCCGACCTGAGCCGGATGCTCGGTCAGGCCAATGAAGCTCAACTAGCCCAGGTTCGTGCCACCTTCACTCAATACCTGACCGCCGAAGACTTGGAAGACCTCGAAAATATCATAATGCTCGGTCAACTAGAAACGGGTTCAGCCGAGCCTTAGACCTAAGGGTTTAATTATGTCTATTTTCTTACTGCTCATTCTTTGAAGGCGTTTTGATGTGAAGATACCAAAAAATCAGAGAATTGATTGCTACACTAAAAACATATATCATTCCCATTTCAATTGCCATTAGCCCCCAAGCATTGTAAATAAAAGTAAACAATGTTGCTGAACCAAAAATAATAGCCACTATTATTATCAACTGCACAATCTTACTCATTCTTTTCTTGAAAACCTGATACATAGTCCAAAAAATTATAATAATTGATATTACTTGCGCCCATAGTGATGAGGTAATCAAAAGCCCCATACCTCTTAGGAGAAACCAAAATATTGTAGTGAGGAAAATTAGCAAAAACAAGCCAAAAATTATCAGAGAAATTTGTATTTTGTTCAACTTCATTGTCTTCCCCTTTCATTCATGGCTTGTAGATTTTATAGATACCAAGTTAAAACGATTTAACCTTATTTTCTCTGTGTCTCCGTGTCTCTGTGGTGAGGTTTCTTGCTCTTCAAATAAAATCCGTGTTTATCTGTGTTTATCTGTGGTTAAAACTTCTAATTCGCCAGATTCGTGTATTCTACCGGGATAGAATTTTGCTTGACTATTTGAAGGGCTACTTCTTGTAATTCGGGCGGGAGTTCCAGGCGCAGATAGACTACCGTGTCGGTATAGTAATAATTTTCGACGACGGGTGGGGTGACGCGGTAGGTATAAAACTGACCGTCGGCTTTGATTTCGATTGGCACGGTTGGGAAAGTGCGGGCTTCGCCAGTTGGCAGCGCTTCCCAGCTAACGCCGACTTTGTAGCTATTTGCCGCCGAACCGTTGCGGGCGGTAGCTTTGAGGGTAATTTCAACTGTGCCAAGCTGAACGGCAGGCAGGCTAATGCCGGGGCTTTGTACTTCCAGGGCTTGCGGACGGTCTTTTTCTTTTGGTGCAATAGTCAACACGCCGTTTTGTTGGGCCACCTGCCCAAACCCGCTGGTTTCGGCCCAGGTTCCGCTACCGCCACGCGGCCCGGTGCGTTCGTCTTCGCCCGTTTTTGGTTTGGTAAAATCCCAGACCGCGAACTCTTTTTCCTTTTTCAAGCTGGCGTTGCGTTGCAGCAGCGTCTTGCCGATTTCCTGGTGGTTAATCAGTTTATTGTCGCGATATTGCAGGAAAATCGTGCGGTCAAGCAACCCCTCGATAATCGGGAAATGGGCCACTGGCTTTGCTTCTAGCGTTGAATCTTTGTAGAGCAACTGAATCGCTTCGGGGTAGCCAGTGCGGAAAATCAGCGCATCGTCGCCGCTTTCCGGCAAACCCTGGCTGACAAAGACGGTGTAGTGTACCACCCCCGGAATAACCTCTTTCGTCCGAGCCAGGAGCGATTGGGCTGTTGCACCCGCGTCGTTCCACTGGTGCGCTCGTTCGTTGGCGCTGGCGAAATAAACTATCAGCACCACGGCAATAGCGCTCACCCGCAAGAGCATACCCATCTCGAAATAATCTCTGAACCTGAAAGCCGGGCGTATTTTTTCGCTTAACCGCGCCGAGAACGGAGTCAGACAGACCGCCAAAAACAGCGCAAACCCTACGCTGGGCAAATAAGTAAAGCGCTCTGCCGGGGCGGTCAAAATTGCGGGCAAAAGAAAAATTAGCGTCCAGACCACGCCATAGAACGCCGCCCGCAAATTCCAGTAACTCGGCATTCTTCGGCCTGTCGGTGGTATATCGCCTTCTTCCAGCGCAATTGATTGACCTTGCGCGAGGCGGAAGCGTTCCCACTCCTGCACTCCCGTCAAACCCAAAAACGCTATTACCACCGCCAGCAAAATCAGGCCATCCGTGCCGCCCAGCTTGAACGGGAAGGCCAGCCAGCGCAAATTAGCCTGTAGATAAAGCAAAATATTCGGGTCTTGCCCGGCAGTTTCGTAGCCGCCGATGCCTTTGAACAAGGCAAAGCGCAACCCGAAATACCCCGCCAATACTAACCAGAAGGGTACTTGATAAAGCAGCACTTGCCGCAAATTCAGGCTGGCGGTAGGTGACCCCTTTTCCGTTGCCAATCGCTTCCGCAGCCCCCAATCCAGCCCCGCGCTCATCACGTCATAGGCTACCAGCGCCAGCGGCAAAGCAATTGCTGCCTCTTTTGAAAATAGTGCCATCACAAAAGCTGCCAGCGCCACCAGATAAATTCCCAGACTGCGCCGCTTCTGCCTTTGCAATTGCCGCGCTCGCACAAACGACCCGGCGCTGAGTAGCGTAAACAGGGTGGCCCACAAATCGGTCTGCCCGCTAATCCAGGCCACCGGCTCGGTATGAATCGGTTGCAACCCGAATACTAACCCCGCTACCGTCGCCGCCCCGATGCGCCTTAACAATAACCAGGCCAACCAGCAGACCAATAAACTGTTTGCAACATGCAGCCCGGTTGAGAAAAGATGCCAGCCTGCCGCGTTCTCGCCAAAAAAGGCAAATTCAAAATAGTAGGCCAGCCGCACCCAGGGGCGGTAAAAATTCACGCCCACACCCCAATCGCGGGTAAACCAGACCAGATTATCGGTAAAGGAAGGTTGCTTGAAAGTGAGCTGATTTAGAAAAATAAAATCGTCCGCCACGAAGTAGCCACGCCGGGTAATCGAATAAAGCAAGCCCACCGCCAGCGCCACCATGCCCGGCCCGACCCACCACAACCTGTGCCAACTCCACCGCCGCTTTTGTGATGGCCTTCCGGCTTCGGTTACGCCTTCCCGTTCCGGCCCAAATGCCGGAAAATCCCGCGTAATTGGCTCAAGCTCTAGCGGCGGGCTTTCGACGGCGGTTAGCGTCAGGTGGTTAGGTTGGGTTGTACCCTGAACGGTGGGGACATCTTCAAGGACGGCATCGGGAGAAATTGCGACAATCGGGCGGGGGTCGCGCCAGAAGTTAAACAAATGGTCACGCACGCCAGGGTCAACATTGGCCGGAATATCATCTATGCCAAAAATACCAAACTCGACGGCGCGTTGGTTCAGGGTCAGGATGCCGCCAATTTCCTTGCAGATAAAGAGATAAACGACTGAATCTTTGTCGGCCTCTTTGTAGGTATCAAAAATTTCCTTAACTTCGACTTCCAGCCCGACCCGCGCGCGCACCGCCTTCGCCAGGGCCGGTTGCATCCGTTCGCCATCGCGCACCGGGCCGCCGGGCAGCGTCCATTCGCCATGCTCCCAGTATTTCACCAGTAGCACCCGATTACGCCTATCTGCAATTATTGCCAGAACGTTAACTGAAAGTCTGCCCGCCATGTTTGCTCATCAACCCTTAATTACGCCATTTGCCTTAAAATTCCGTTTGCGCCCCTTCCGTCCCTGCATCTGAATTTTTTTGTAGGAGGGGGCTGCGCCCTCGATTTTTCCCATGTCACGAAAATCGAGGGCGCAGCCCCCTCCTACAGTGAAAATCCAGGTTTGCGCCCTTTCCGTCCGTACATCCCTGCATGACCGTATCCTGTTCATTATACAACAGTCGGTCTATACCTGACTTAAATTCAGAAATTTTCACTTACCCTCAAGGTAACGCTTGAAAAGGTTTTAGGTTTTGAATTTTTTTGCAAAAAACCTCAAAACCTAAATATGTAAATAAAAAGCACAGATGAACCTGATTTAATTTCCAAAAAATCTGTGTTCATCTGTGCTAATCTGCGTTAATCTGTGTTCCTGAATTTTATGACGTAATCTGTGTTCCTGAATTTTACGGCGTTATCTTCACAATCGCGTTTCGCTTTGCGTCCGCCACCAGCAAGTTGCCGTCGCTATCGAAGGCCATACCAACCGGGTTAGTCAGGAAAAAGCCCTTGCTCGAATCGTAGACGTTGACCTGTGTGCCACTCTGGTCGAATTTTATTACCCGCCCGTTGCCGGGGTCGCCCACGAAAATATTGCCGTCTTTGTCCACCTTCACAAACGGTTCAGCCAGGGCTTGCTGGTCGTTCCAGCCTACCTTGAATTCAGTGATATATTTGCCAGTCGGGTCTAGCACCTGCACCCGCTTGTTCCGCAAATCGGTTACGTAGACCTTCGAGCCGTCCGCGTTCAGGGCTACACCGACTGGCTCATTAAACTCGCCCGGCCCGCTTCCCTTCTGCCCGAATTGGCGCACGTACTGGCCCTGTCTGTCGAAGACTAGAATACGGCGGTTGCCCGTATCGGCTACGTACAACTCCTTGCGGTTTTGGTCGTAGGCTAGTTCGCGTGGCCCGTAGAAATAGCTGGGGAACTGCTGGTTTATGGCTGGGTCGCCGCCCGTATCTTTGCCGTCGCCCCACTTCAGCAAGAACTTGCCGTCCTTGTCAAACTTCTGGATACGGAAATTCCAGCTATCCGCCACGTAAATATTGCCGTCCTCGTCTACCGCCATCCCGCTTGGCCCGCTCGAATATTGGGCCAGGGCAAATTTTCCGTCGTCGCGGCCTGAACTACCGAACTTGCTCAAGAACTTGCCGTCTTTGTCAAAGCGCTGGATACGGGCGTTTTCACTGTCCAGCACCAAAATATCGCCGTTCGGCGCGACAGCTACATCACGCGGAGTGCGGTACTGCCCGTTGCGGCTGCCTGCCTGGTTTGAGTCGAACAGGTTGAAAGCCTGACCGTTGGCGGGCTGTGGCTGGCCCTGCCCGGTGTCGTTGCCGACGGGGTTCTGGCTGCCGCCTTCGTACAGCGCCCAATCGGGGTTAATATCGTTGCGGACGTAAACCACCATATCGAACGAATCGAGCGGCCTCCACAACTCGCGGTACATCACATAACGCCAGATGCGCCCCGTCATCGGCTGCTCCACAAAAGCTCGTGTCATCATGCCCCAGTTGGTCTTGGCAATATCCTTGCCTAGTCCCTCCCAATCGGTAGATTCGCCCGGAAACCACCAGCGAAATTTATATTGATGGGCGGTATATTGACCTTGCAACTGCTGCTGTAGCTTGGTGGTATTTTCGCCCGAAGATACCGCAATTACCACATAATTATTGCCCCGGCCATCCACGATGCTGGGCAATGCCTGGGTATTATCAGCACTGTTGTTGGGTGTGACGTAATTTTTGTTGGTGTATTCCCGCAAATACCACTCCAAAGGCCAGGCGACTTCGTTAGTCAATAAAATCGGCAAACCTCGGCTGTTGCTGGGGTCGGGTTGGGTTGTTCCCGCCGCCGGAGGAGTGGTTTTATAAGTATCGCGCAAATCGCGGCTCAATCTGTCCAGGCGCTGCATAAACAAAGGTAATTCCGGCGTGGTCTGAACATAGACCAGCATTTCGTTAGCGGTATCGGGATGGTCATAATTCAGGGCAATCGTACTTTTTACTTCATAGCCGACCAGCATCAGCCCAACTACCAGCACCACCGCCGCCTGTGCTACCCGTCCGCTTATGCGCCGCGACCACCAGAGCCAGAAGCACGCCGCAAAGAGACTCAATCCAATCAGCGAGACAATCGCGATTTCCACGAATCGCAGCGTCCGTTGGTTGCTATCGGCAGGGGCGTTAATCAACATTCCGATAACTACTCCAACCGCCGCACAGGTCAGGACAAACAGCCCGGCAAAAAGCGGCCCTTTGCTCCAGCCCCAGAACTCGCGCCAGGAAATGCGCCGCAGATAAAAATCGAGGAAGGCCGAAGCTGCCAGTATCGTTGGCAGGGCAATCTGGATATTTAGCCAGGGGGCTTTTTCGCCCGCTATCGAGTAGGCTATCATAGCCAGAACTGACCACCACAAAGTATAGCCAATGAACAGCCCACGCACGGTAAAGCGACAGCGTCCCCGCACAATTGCCCGCCGCACAAAAATCACCGGGAAGGTAAAGAGGGCGGCAAAGCCAAACACCACCGGCACGATTTCGTACAGCAGCATAATCAAGGGGTAATAGAACCAGGGTTCGTCCAGTCGCCGTGTGCCGTGCTGGGCCGCCCAA
>JBBQXW010000389.1:0-6260 GCA_038209275.1 Chloroflexia bacterium
CCGTACTCCCGCAACGCTTGAGAAAACTGCTCAGGAATTAACCGAGGCGTTGGGTAAAGGTGTTCCCGGTTTTCAGGCTACTGAGGGTAAACCGCCCGCCTTGCCCGTGCAGGCCGATATGACCAACGAAGCAGATATTGCTCGTGCTATTGAAGAAGCGGTCAAAACTTATGGGCGGCTCGATATTTTGGTTAATAACGTGGGCGGGTCGTTGGGCGGCGGCGACTTCGAGCGCTCCGATTTACAGCAGGTGCGCGGCGTGGTCGAAATCAATTTGATGGCGGCCTATGTTGCCAGCAAAGCCGCCGTGCCACATTTGAAAGCGGCGGGTGGGGGACGGATTATTTTCGTGAGTAGCGTCTGGGGTCGGGAGAGCGGCGGTGGGGCGGCTTATAATCTGGCGAAGGCGGCGGAAATCAGCCTCGCTAAAAGTATGGCGCAGGATTTAGCCAAAGATAATATTCTGGTCAACAGCGTTGCGCCCGGCTCGATTCTCTTTCCCGGCGGCGGTTGGGCCAAACGAGTTGAAAGCGATCCACAGGGCATGGCCGATTTCGTGAAACAGACCATGCCGTTGGGCCGCTTCGGTAAGCCCGAAGAAGTAGCTAACGTGGTGGTCTTCTTGGCCTCATCCCGTGCCAGCCTCGTCACTGGCGCTTGCTGGTCGGTTGACGGTTCACAGGGCCACTCGAATATCTAATTTCTTAAGAGTGAACCGCCAAGACGCAAAGAACGCCAAGAATTTCTTAAGAGTGAACCGCCAAGACGCAAAGAACGCCAAGATAAGAAAGAAGATTTTAGAATGTTAGAACCAAAAAATGAGGTAGACCGTCTTGCGCGGATGGTGATAGGTGCAGCGATTGAGGTGCATCGGCAACTTGGCCCAGGCTTTCTGGAGTCGGTGTACGAAGAAGCGTTGAGTATTGAACTTAGCTCACGAGAAGTATCTTTTACTCGTCAGCATAGAATAGGTATCCAATATAAAGGACATTCTATTGGTGAAGGACAATTGGATTTACTGATTAAGAATGTCCTTGTAGTTGAATTAAAAGCGGTAGAAGCCTTAGCCCCAATTCATACCGCTCAAGTAATTTCATACCTGAAAATGACTGGCTTTCCACTTGGGTTGCTCATCAATTTCAATGTACCCATCCTAAAAGACGGTATCAAGCGAATTATTCTCTCTACTCCTTCTAATCCCTAAATTCTTGGCGTTCTTTGCGTCTTGGCGGTTCAATTTAAATCAAAATCCTCTCTCTTATCTTGGCGTTCTTTGCGTCTTGGCGGTTCAGTCTTAGAAACTTAACCCGTCGTCTGCACTCCTGCCGCGATGCCGTTGATTGAGTGGAGTATTATATCCAGCATTTTGTCACAGCGTTCGCGGTCTTCATCAATTGCTGCCGGGCCGCACTCGTTTCGTAGGCGGCGCAACAGGCCGACCTGCACAAACGAAAGCGGGTCAACATATGGATTGCGTAGCCGGATAGAACGTTGCAATATCGGCGCATTATCGAGAATGGCCTTCTGTTCGGTAATCAGCAGCACGCCCGCGACGGTTCGGCGGTATTCCGCTTCAATCAGGCCAAAAATTTCTTCGCGAATCGCCTCGTCCGAAACCAGTTGAGCATAGAGCCGGGCGATGGTAATATCAGCGGCACCGAGACTGCGCTGGGCGTTGGTGAGCAACGTATTGAAGAAGGGCCAGTGCTGGTGCATATCGCGCAAGCTTTCCAGCGTGGGCGAAGAACGTTCGGTAGTCTCGTCGGCTTCGTCCAGCTTCCAACCATCTTCGGCTAAATATTCCTGCAAAGCCGTTCCCAGACCGTACCAGCCCGGCAAATAGTGTCGGTTTTGCGTCCAGCTAAAGACCCAGGGAATCGCCCGTAACTCGCTAATAGAATTGCTCACGCCGCGACTGACCGGGCGCGAAGCCATATTAAGCTGGCCTATTTCGTTGATGGGCGTAGCTTGCAGGAAATAGGGCCGGAAGTTTTTGTTCTCGTAGACCAGCGCCCGGTATTCCTTCAGGGCTGTCGCCGAAAGCCGCTCCATAATCGCACTGCGTGCTTCCTCCACTCCGACGCGGGCCGCACGAGTAGCGGGACTGACCGTTGCCAGTATCACCGCATTTGTTACCTGCTCCAGGTGGCGATGGGCGATACGTGGGTTGGCGTAGCGGGCAAAAATAATTTCGCCTTGCTCGGTCATTTTGAGCTTGCCGCCCAGCGTGCCGGGTGGTTGGGCTAAAATCGCCCGGTTTGCCGGGCCACCGCCGCGCCCGATTGCCCCGCCGCGCCCATGAAAAAGCCTTAAATCAACGTTTTCGGCCTTGCAGACCTCAACCAGCATTTGCTGGGCCTTGTAAAGCTCCCAGTTAGAAGTTAGAAAGCCGCCATCTTTATTGCTATCGCTATAGCCAATCATTACCTCCTGCAAATCGTTGAAGCTATGCAGAGCCGAGCGGTACAGCTTTGAATGGAACAGCTTTAGCATCATTTCGGGCGCACGCCGCAAATCCTCGACGCTCTCGAACAGTGGCACGACGTGAACCGAGCAATTCTCTTTATCCCAGAGTCCGGCTTCCTTAGCCAATAGCAACACCGACAGCACATCGCTTGATTGGCTGGTGTTGCTGATAACATAATTCTCGCAAATTTCCTGGCTTATCTCGTTCTGCATCCGCTTCATTACCCGGAAAATTTCGACGGTCTCGTTGGTATCAGGGCTAAAATCGAGATAGGCCGGGAGCAACGGGCGCGGGTTCGCCAGCTCGCGTTCGAGCAGGGCAAATTTTTCGGCTTCGGCAAGCGCGCTGTAATCGGCGCAAACTTCGTAGCGGGCGAAAATTTCCGAAAGGGCCAGACTGTGCCGTTTGGAATGTTGGCGCACTTCCAGCCCGGCCAGATGAAAGCCAAAAACCTGTACCTGGGTTATCAAATCCGCCAGTGGCCCGTCGGCGATACGCTGCCCGTTGCCATCGCGCAAACTTTCGTCCAGCACCGCCAAATCCGCCAGCAATTCCGTCGAATTGTGATAAATCATTTGCCGTTCCTGGCTATCGTCGGCTAACCCCGTTCCGGCTAACGAAACTGGAATCCCGGCTTTTTGTGCTTCCAGGGCAACTGCGCTGGCCGCCTGATTGACCTGTCGCGTTACCCGCAAGCGTTCGCTAATAAAGCTGATTTTCTGGCGATAAGCTTCATATATATAGGCTTTCTCAAGCTGGATTGCTAGAGCGGGCAAACGGCGGCGGTCAGTCGCCAGAGAATCGTACAATTCTTTGGAAACGGGCGTGCGGCGCGAACTGGGACTGAGATAAATATTTAATTCTTCGAGGCTCTCCTGGTAAAGCTGCAAAATAATATCTTTGTGCCAGCGCGCAGTCTGGGCGGTAATCGCGGGCGTAACATTGGGGTTGCCATCGCGGTCTGCTCCCGTCCACGAATTAAATCGCAGGAAAGGCGGCAAGGGAAATTCTTCACCGGGGTAATACTGCCGCAAAGCCGCTTCCAAATCGCGGTAAAGCGCCGGAGTCATCTGGTAAATTGTCTGCTCGAAGTAATAAAGGGTGTTGGCAACTTCCAGCAAGGGGGTTGGGCGGCTCAAGCGAATATCGTCCGATTGCCACAAAATAGTCACTTCGCGGCGCAAATCATCTTCGGTGCGCTGCCGAGCCGAGGGAGTGAGGTCGCGCTGGTCGAGCGTTTCGATTTCTTGAGCGATACGGCGCAAATGTTGCAAAGTGGTGCGGCGGCGGCTTTCGGTTGGGTGGGCGGTAAAAACTGGCTCAACCAACATTCGGTGTAACAAGCGCCGCACTGCCTCCGCCGTCACCCCTTCTGCTTTCAAATCGGCGAGGGCGGCGGCAATGCTTTCGCCACGCGGAGCAGGCCAGCTACTCCGTTCCCGCGCTTCCAGAGTACGCAACCGCCCGCGCTCCTCCACAATATTCACCAGATGAAAATACATGGTAAAGGCGCGTACCAGTTGAAAAGCCAAATCCAAATCGAGTTCGGCGGTCTGGTCAAGGACGGCGCGTTGCGCTTCCGGGCTGAACGCGCCGCGCAATTCGATACTTTTCTTGCGGACTTCCTCGACCATCTCAAGCAGTTGCGTCCCGCCTTGCTCCTCTAATATTCCCCCCAGAATAGAGCCGACCATGCTGACGCTGGCCCGCAATTGCTCGTCCAGATTCTGAACATCCTGTACTCGTTCGGCGTGGCTGGTCGCTGCCGGCGTTTTTTCCGCCGCCGAATTTCTTTGACCTGTCCCCCAACCATTGCCCGCTTTGCCGATAGACTCCGAAACGGCTGGCCCTTGCTCCTCTCCCATTTTCTTTTTTCCTCTGGTGAATGTTTTAAACCAATAAGCAGCCGACTTCTTTGTCTTTGGCCTATTATACAACATTCAACCCCAACTGAAATTGACTTTTTTCAAACACTTGTGCTATGCTATTTATAAATAGCGCTGGTATTTTACTTCAAATAGAGAAGAAGTTAGAAAGATAAGTTTGGCATGGAATTAGCGGTCAATCAAATGTATCAGGGCGATGCTTGCGAGTTGTTATCGCAGATAGCTCCTGATTCCATTGCCTGTAGTGTTTGGTCGCCCCCTTATCATGTAGGCAAAGATTATGAGAAAGATAGCTCTTATGAAGAGTGGGTAGCTTTGCTGGCAGAAGTTATCAGGCTACACTACTCTATACTTAAACCGGGCGGCTTTCTGGTGATTAATATTGCTGATATTCTTTGCTTTCCCGACCCTACCATGCCGCGGATTCAGGCTCGAAATTTGCGGCGGCAACGCTCTGATATAACTCGCGAGGATGTACTGATAGCTAAACAGACTTACCCTCATTACAACCGCTATCAACTTGCGACGCTTTTGGGATGTAGCGAACAGACAATTGACCGTCGTCTTAACGGGAACAATATTCGGGGTGGTAAATACGCAGTTCAAACGCGAGTTCATCTAGTCGGCTCAATAGTTGAAGAGGCTGGTACGAAAGCTGGGCTGTATCTTTATGATAGGCGCGCCTGGGTCAAGGATGCTGCCTGGGAAAATTCTAAATGGCATACTTTATCCTATCGTGCAGTGGATGAATTTGAATACTTATATATTTTCTGGAAGCCGGGCGAAACTATAATTGACCGAGATAAGCTGACTGATGAAGAATGGGTGGCATGGGGGTCGCGTGGAGTCTGGAATATTCCCTCAGTACGAGCTAACGATGACCACGAGGCAAAATTCCCCTCGAATTACCCCGCCGAGTTATCAAGTTGTTAAGTTCGCCTGGCGACACTATTCTTGATTGCTTTATGGGTAGCGGTACAACTGCCATTGCGGCAATTCAGGAAGGCCGCAATTACATTGGTATTGAAAAATTACCTCAATACGTTGAATTGGCCCGTCGGTCTTGCAAAAAGCAATTGGCCCAACTAAACGCGCCGATAGTTATTCAACTACCTTTGCTGGTTGATTAAGTTCAGCTAGAAACGCTCAAACGGGCTTGGGTTTTCCAACTTTCCCCATCTGATTTTATCTGAATACACCTTTGCCACTCGCCAACTTTCGCAAGTGGGTCGAACCTGACCCGCACCCGTCGGTTATTATCCTGGACTGATTTATCGTCTTTGCCAGCAATTAGCAGCCCTTTGGTGGTTTGATGATATGCCGGGCCATCAAACATAAGAAGCCCATTTGGTACACATACTAATTCCAGGTAATCAAGAATTTGCTCATTAGCATCATTTCGCACATAATTTATTTTGAGAAAGTAGGTTAAGCAGAGCAAGCGTCGTTCTTCCAGCAAATAAAATGGTGGCAGTGCCGGACGAAAAATCATTGGCTCTTTATTTTTGCCCTGGCGCGGTACACTAACCTGCGAATTTTCAAAACCGTCACCTTTCCATTTTTTCCCGTCGCCTGATATTTGAAATGGACTCGCCACAATCTCGTTGGGGTTATCGTTTGGGCCAGTTGCCTTTACATCACAATGAATAAGCACTTCATCCAGAATAAAACGGTCAAGTTGTGGCACGGTGAGGCAAATATAGAATTGTTGCTGCACAGCTATTCCAGGCACACGGGCGAAGTTTCCAGTGTAGCTTATTCGCCGGACGGCACAACCCTGGCTACCGGCTCGTTCGACAATAGCGTCGCTTATTTTAATGCTAAAACCTTTGAGCTTTTAGACCAAAGTTATACTCAAGGGAGTAAAGTGCTGGCGATAGCCTGGTCGCCCAACAGCCAAACACTGG
>JBBQXW010000390.1:0-6168 GCA_038209275.1 Chloroflexia bacterium
ACCTGTGCCGCTATCCTGTACTTCGCCGTTGCGTTTGCGAATACCGCCAGTCAACTGACTGAGTGAAATTGCGTCGGCCTGTTTCTTGAAGCCAAATGTTCTACGCATTATGTAAAGTAGAACTCTTAGTTCAGCTTCGGATAGTTGCGGGGCAAGTACATCAAAAAACTCGTCAGGGATGGGAGTGTAATTAGGACTTTTGAAACCGGCGAAATAGAAGCCGTCGCCACGCTTGTTAGCCGAAGCGCCGGACTTCTCTTTGTTAGAAACTATGCTATTGTCATTGGCTTTGCTCTGTGCCAAAGCCGCCTGGGTTCGTCCTGATTGCATTTTCGCCGTCTTTCGTAACACGACTTTCGTTTACCACGTTCCAGTAGTAGCGATTTGAATCGCTTTGTTCTTAACGCTTAACCAAAGCGATTCAAATCGCTACTACTGGAATGAAAGTCTTGGTCAATTGCTTTTCGGTAGCCAGCCTGTAAAGCATGGAAATACTCCAGCTTAATGATAAAGCAGACTTTTACGGGTGGCAAGACCCAGCCCTAAAATACATATCAATACTGTTATTAATACTTTATAGAGGGCGTTTTTCATGCTCAAATGATTAACTGCATGGTACACATCTCTTTACTGCATGGTACACATCTCTTTACTGCACGCCACGCGCAATTTCTGGTCGAGCGGGCATAAAGTCGGCTTTTAGCCTGATTTAGCGCGGAAAGCAACTAAGAATTTACCGAAAAACGCTTCGGTGTGGTGAGCAGTTAACTATTCAAATCGCTATAGTGCCTTTCATCGCTCAACCCTTTATCGAATTTTTCAGGATTTACCACAGACCACACGCGCCGGTAAACTTATCCACATGATTCTTTACCGCAGACCACACCTGAAAGTAAATGTGGTAAATTTACGCCATGAAATTTACCACACACCACACCAACGCATGAAAGTTCTACTCAATATTTACCGCAGACCACACTAGAGGGCCGCTATTCAGACTCAATTTGTTTACTGCATACCACACCAGAGTCAAAAATGCGGTAAATTCAACCAAATAAATTTACCGCAGACCACACTCTCACAAAAAAACAGTAAATCAGCACTAACGCTAACCTACTGCTCCCCTGATTTACAATCTATGTTCAGGCTTGAAAAATCGTGATTACGCAAGATTTTTGGGCGAACGCAATGCGCTAACACATGCCTACCACTCTTTAAGACCATTACTATTCAAATAATGGCTGTAGGAGGGTGCTATGCGCTCATTTGAGGGTAGTACCAAGTCAAAAATCGAGGGCGCAGTCCCCTCCTACACCGATTTTGCCCTTATTTGAACGCTATCATCTTTAAGGCAAAATATTACACACTCCGGCATAAGAGAATTTATAAATCTAAAAGTCTGTGTCCACGCCCAAAGGGTGGTGTTAATCTGGGTTCCTTCCTAATTCAAAATTCAAAATTCAAAACTCAAAACTACTTTTTCCCTTCCTCGCTGCGTCGGCGCTGATAGAAGGCCAGTTCGTTTAACTCAACTGTAAAACTATCGGTAGGGCGTAAGGGTAAGGGACGTGGATTGTACTCGGTAATGACATTTTTGGCCTGTAGTTTATCGAGCGCTTTTTGCAAAATTTGGGTGGCGCGAGTGATGTTTTTGGTAGTAACTCCGGCCTTGTCAAGGGCGGTGCCGCGCTGAATGACAATGCTTAATTTGGCATATTTTAGCTCTTTGTAACGGGTGTAGAGATAGTTTTCCAGGCGGTCTTCTGTGCGACTATGGCCGGGATTCGCCAGCGAACGCGGGTCGCCCAGGCGTGGTACAAGCGTATAATTATTGCCCGGTGTACCGTCGCGCCGTCGCACGCCTTCGTACCATGCCTGCCCAATTGAGACCTGAATTATATCGCCGGGCGTGCCTTTCTCGAACAATTCCCAGGTCGAAAGCCCGGCGTTAGCTTCCTCATCGTTCAAATAAATCGTGCGAATACTGGTAATAAGCGCCTCGCGAACCGCCGCCCGATAGTGCTTTCCTTTATCATAGTAAGGGCGTTCGGCGACTACAATTGTATTATTGAGCGCTACCAGCGTCCGCATCAAATAACGCCGATTTTTGCTGTAGTGGATGCCGCGCTTGTCACGGGCATAACCCAGCCGATCCAGAAATTCGTTCACCGAAAAGGTAACGTTAGGGGTGCGCCAGTGCGGGTAATCATTGGCAACCTCAAACAGCAGGTGCATCACGCGGGCTGCGTAATCGCCCAGGGCTGCCCGCGCTACTTCGGTGACGGCTACCAATGCCATTTCACGCTTTTCTTGCTCCGGCGCATCCAGATTATCAAAGCCCGGTAGCGGAATTTGCAGATTTAATTTGCCTTGTTTGCGCTGGAAAGTTAAACTGCCGCCTTCGACTACGCCCACCTCGTTCTGGTCGAGCCGATGAATATCGGGCCGCAACACACTATAAACGGTATCCATTGCGATGAGACCGCGCCGGGCTTCTTCCTCTATTTCGCGCCGTAGCCGAGCTTCTTCCGGCCCAACTACTTCCTGTCCGCGCAACCGGGCCAGCAAACTCTGTAAGCCATCCAGCTTTTGATGTAGTCGTTCTAGTTCCTGAGTGCGCGTTTCTTCGTCTAATTCCGGGTCGTGCGACAGGCGGGCTTCTTCGTCCTGGCAATCTTCCAGATAATTTTCTAATAGCGTTTGAAATTCGGCATCGTCACGGGGTTTATACCCGTCATAATTAGGCCAATCAGTCATATAAAAGTCCTCAATTTTTGTCGGGAGGTCAGGTTTAAAGCGTAGTAATTGTAACCCATGTTCTGACATGAAGGCAAATTCAAGCTAAATACGATTTCATATCGCGTAGGGGTTTGATTTATCGAACCCATTTAGGCTTGATTTATCAAGCCCCTACCAATTTTGAAGCAAGTGCTAAAATCGTAGCAGAGTTAAAACAGGTGTGTTAAAATAGCGGCAACTAGAATTGCAAAGCTTTTATTTTTGATAAACCAGAACTAGCGAAGGGTATTGAATATCATGCCGGAAGCACCGAAGGCCCGCCAAAAAGGGCAACCTGCTCCCAACCCCAGGCCAATTATTATTGCCATCGCTCAAAACAAGGGCGGTACGGCTAAAACTACTACCACCATGAATTTGGGCGCGGCTCTAACCGCCAGAGGTAAGAAAGTTTTTCTGCTCGACCTCGACCCACAGGCCAACCTGTCTAGCGGACTTGGAATTGATTTGGCGCAACTTGAGAAATCCATGTATCAGGTGTTTGTAGATAAAAATGTTTCGCTGGAAAGCGTTTCGTTTGAAGCGGAAGGAATGAGAATTGCGCCCGCCCATATCTCGATGGTGACGCTAGAAATGGATTTGGTGAACCGCAATGGTCGGGAATGGTTGCTCAAAAAGAAGCTCGATGCTTTAGAGAACAAATACGATTACGTTTTAATGGATTGCCCACCTAGCCTCGGTCTAGTCGTGACCAACGCGCTTGCCGCTTGTAACTATGTACTGCTGCCGGTGCAAACGCAAGCTTACGCTCTTTACGGTGTGCCGCAACTAATGGACATGATTGAGGTAATTCGGGAAGATTTGAACCAGGATTTGAGTATTCTCGGCGTTCTATTGACTTTTACCAACCGCACCCGATTATCGCGTGAAGTTGAAGAAGAAGTTAAAAAGTTTTTCAAGACCGAGGTGTTCCCGCAATCCATTCGGCAAAGCGTGAAAATTGCCGAAGCGCCTTTAGCCGGGCAATCTATTTTGAAATATTCACCCGATGCCGCCGAAGATTACATTAAGTTAGCCGAGGAGGTGGAAAAACGTGTCAACCGCAAATCCCGGTAGTTCCAACAAACGCCGCCTTATAAAAGAAAGCCCCTTTCAGCGACTGGCCCAACGCACCGTTGATACAGGCGAACAGGCGCTGAAAGAAGCCCGCGAAGTTGAGATACACCTCATCGTTCCCAACCCCAACCAGCCCCGCCGTCAATATAATGAAGTTAGCTTACAGCAACTTGCCGACGATATAAAGATACGCGGCATCCTTCAACCGCTTATCGTGCGCCCCTGGAACGGCGAGAACGGGGAGGAATATCAGATTGTGGTGGGAGAGCGCCGCTACCGGGCCGCGAAAATGGCTGGCCTGGAGCGTGTCCCAGTGCTGGTACGTGAGTTAGAAGACGACGAAGTTCAGGTTATTTCCTTGATTGAGAATATTCAGCGCGAAGATTTGGATATTGGCGATGAAGCGGCTTATTTCAAAACCTTGCAAGGACAATTCGGGCAGAGTATTCGCGACATTGCCGGAATGGTCAACAAAAGTAAAAGCTACGTCGAGATGCGCCTGAAATTAGCCGATAACCCTGATATGATTGCCGCCGTCCGCGCCGGAAAAATTGGTTTGCATAGCGCGGTATTGGCTTCTCGGTTAGGCGTAGACGGGGACGAGGAAAGTGTCCGCGAAAAAGACAGCTTGTTACCGAGTAAGCAAAGTGTCCGCGAAAAAGACACCTTACCAGCAATTCGCTATCCGCTGGTGCAACCGTTCCGTCGTCTGACCGATACGGTCAAAAACAGCGCCCGCAAAATCGAACAAGCCAGTCCTGCCGAACAACAGGCTGTTCTAAGTGTTCTAACCGAACTGGAAAAAGAAATTGCCCAGCTACGCAAACGGCTGAATAAATAATGTATCACGTGAAACACCTCTGACAGAACCCACATTTCATTGTAGGAGGGAGCTATGCCCTCGATTTTTGAGGCAAAGGAAATATCGAGGGCGCAGCCCCCTCCTACAGATTATTTTTTATTCTAATGTTGACCACCTCTTTGACCCCTTCGCCACATTGTTGTAAACTAGCCCAGTAGTACAACGGCAAGGCGCGAGCATTTAGCCGCGCCTTTTGTCTTTAACATCTAGCAGTAGGGGCGCAATTTATTGCGTCCAGCAAGGGTTCGATGAATCAAACCCCTACCGAAACGTTGGATTGAATTTGGGTTTGACCCTTCAAACCCCTACCTTATAATATAGAGGAATTATCCGTGACCAATTTTTCTAACCGACTTACGAGCAGCAGGCGACCTTTGCCGCACCGCCTGTTGCTATTCATTATAATGCTGTGTTCATTGTTATTTAGCGCCTGCGGCTCGGAAACTCCGACGGTTGGGCCTAATCCATTGGTCGGTGCGCCAGGTAGCGGCAACGGTGCAAATACTGGCAGCACCGCCGGGGCAAGTGTTCCTAACACTGCTGCCTCTGCCGCTACCACCACACCATCACCCGCCCAGGCTGCCTCTACTTCTGGTCAGAATGGTCAGCCAGTTTCATCGGGTTTGGGTAGTGGGTCGGGCGCTCGTGCCGCTTTGCCTTCTCCGACAGTGGTTGGCCCAGACCAGCGTCAGGTGATTACCCTTTGGACGAGTGGTTGGAAGGGCAATGCTGATTACGAGAATTTTCTAAATACGCTGGTGGATACTTATCGCTCCAAATATTCCAAAAACTTTACGCTGGATTGGGAAGATTTTTCTACCGATATAGCCACCCGCCTTTCGGATGCTTCTGCTAAAAATCCAAAAGCCTTGCCCGATTTAGTTCTGCTCAATCCTGGCGACCTTTATCAACTGGCGGCTTCTGAAAAGCTGGAAGATTTAGCCGCGCTGGTGGGTAGCGATGTGCAGAGCCGCTATGCTATCCCCGCCTGGGAAGCGATGCGCTATGCTCAAGGCGGAAGTTCCGGCACTTATGCTCTGCCCTGGCTTGCCAGCACACGTATTTCCATTATAAACAAAAAGCTCTGGCAAGCCGCCAAACTCGATCCGACCAAACTTCCCAAGAATTTTGACGAGCTTGACCAATATTTGCCTGCCATGCGTGATAATACTCCACAGGATGTGCGGGCGGTCTGGCTGCACCCCGACCCGGTAGCCGATTTCCTCATGGAAGATGTGCCGCTTTATCGTCTCAATGCCGATGGCAAAAAAGAGCCAGCCTTTAATATCGGGGCAGCGCTAGGTTATTGGCAATACTATTTCAATAGCCGTAAGGATTGCTATTTCGTTTCCGAAGCCCTGGAAGGAACTTACAAAGATGCGTTGGTTCGCTATGCCGATAATAAACTGGTCATGGTGATGGATGGTGCGCCGCTTCTGCCCAGCCTGAAAGCT
>JBBQXW010000391.1:0-6136 GCA_038209275.1 Chloroflexia bacterium
TAGTGCGCTCATCATGCGGATGGGGTCGCCAAAGAAGAAGCGCTCGTAAAGGGTCTGCCGCCCGCCAAAGCTGCTACAGGCCACGTCCCAGGCCAACCGAAAGAGCTTGATGCGGTCATAAGAACTGGCGTTGCGGGCCTGATAATATTTGTCAATATCGGGGCGCAGCATGCTATTCATCAAATCGGCTTCGCTTGGAATAGCCATAAAACCGCTTGCCCCCAACAATTGCAGAATCTCGACCATGCGCGGGTACATCTTAGGGAACAGGTTGCGGGCGGTATCCAGGGGAGGACGAGCGGGAGTCATTACGCCGTACTGGTCAAGCTTCGCATCGGCTTCGCTGGCTCGCAGACACGCCCGCATGGTTTCCAGATAAGTAATTACCTCGGCAATTTTTTCCTGCACATGCTGAAACTCGGTAATGGCAATCGTCTCCGCCAGCAATTCGGCAATACCCAGTATAAACTCGGTTTTGGCGATATTCTTGACAATTACCTGATAGGCCATATGCACCACCGCATTAGTCGCACCGTAAGCATTGTTGCACTTGTCTATATCCTTGAGCAAGAAAACCCGCTCCCAGGGAACCAGCACATCATCGAAAATAACCACTGCATCCATTTCTTCAAAGCGACTGGCTAACGGATGGTCGAAATTGGAGCGCCCAATATCAAAAGTATCGCGGCAAATAAATTTCAGCCCTGGCGTAGCGCACGAAATCGCGAAGCCGTAAGAATATTTCAACAAATCGTCATTGCTTTGGGTACGCAACACCGTCGAGGGGAAAACGTTAATTTCGTCTGCCAGTGGCGCAAAAGTCGCCAGCATCCGGCAACCCCGAATTACAATGCCCTCTTTATTCTCTTCAACAATTCCGGCGGGCAGATACGGGTCGGCCTGCTGCGCCACACTTACCGAACGATTGGATTGCGGGTTAATCAAAGTATGGGTCAGGGCCAAATCGTTGTCGCGAATAAATTTGTAGTAATTCAGTACATTTTCGCCAAAGCGCGGGTCGTTTCCGGCAAAATAATCTTTGGCGGCAGCAAACGCCATAAAGCTGCTATTCAAATAATCCGGCGTGCGGCCCATCATGCCACCGCTAAAATTAGCCCAATGCTGCATCATCTTGCGGCGACGCAGCAAATCATCCTGGGTGCGCGGCGTGAGAAACGATAGCCCGGCCCGTTCGCCCGTCTCCGGCTCGATATAGGTCATTTCGTCCTGAATCGCTGGGTCGTGCTGCATATCAAAAAGCTCCGCCATCGAATGAGCCGCCCGCTTGAAAGCCGGGTGCGCGGTCACATCCGTCACCTTCTCCCCGCCAATCCAGATTTCTCGCGGCTGTTTCTTCAAACCTTCAATATATTCTTTTCCGCTTCTTGCTCCCATAATCGTCATCACTCCCTCTATAGAAGTTCAAAGTTCAAGGTTCAAGGTTCAGATACATAGGCTCTGCTTCTCTGCACTGCTCTCAATATCCTATGCTGGCGGGTAGTACAATAATCACAATGTAGACTCTTCCAACTTTGAACCTTGAACTCGGCCCGTAGGGTTGCCCTGTGGGTTGAACTCGGCCTGTAAGGTTGCCCTGTGGGTTGAACTATTCACTGGAAACTCAACTACTGCCTGACCCGTGCCGCTACTGCCTTCGTAGTTGCCGTACTGAGTGCCTTTGCCCTGGTAATTTTCCCAGCCCAGCGCACCGAAAAGCTGAATAGTGTCCGACATATTGACTTCGCCGGAGCAGACTTTGGCATAGGTCGGCAGGAAATCGAGAAATTCTTTGATGCGTCCGTCTTTCCACAGGCCCAAAACATAGTGGTCGGTCTGCTCGTTAAAGGGCGAGGAAACGCTGGTCAAGCCCTGCGGCCCTAGCTCATTTGTCCAGAAAGCGTGCGAAAGCGAACCGCTTGCCAGCAGCCCGATGCGGCGCTCGGTGCGCTCGAAAGCCCGGCGCAAGGCTTCACCAAAGCGCTTGTTCTCATCCAGCATAGTGTTAATGTTTTGCCCAATTGGAACTACCTTCACACTTTTGTCCGGGTTCATGTAACGCATCGGCAAAATCGTGGCGTATTCCAGGCCGAGCGTTTCGATTTCGTGCGCTCGTGTCTTCAGGCCAGCCTCGTTAGCTTCGTCGGCAATAAGCCGGGCGATTTCCGGGTCGCCGTCCAGGTCGTACTCCAAATCGTGGATAAAATGGGGCAGTTCGTGCGAAGTATAAATTCCTTTGTGGCGGGCTTTAGCGTTAATGTGAAAGCCAATCGTGTTAATCCAATGCACGTCCAACACCACAAAGGTTTCTACACCCATTTCCAGCCGCGCCCGCTTCCCCAGTTCCCGCAAACCCTGCCGAA
This sequence comes from Chloroflexia bacterium, assembly GCA_038209275.1. Taxonomy (GTDB): domain Bacteria; phylum Chloroflexota; class Chloroflexia; order Chloroheliales; family Chloroheliaceae; genus L227-5C. Next base: position 2,361 of record JBBQXW010000391.1, read on the forward strand.
TCGATTCGCGCACGCCATAAGCCGGGCCGTCTTTTTGCTCCCCGACATACAGCGACGGCACATGCGATATTTTCGCCGCCATTACTAAACTCATAACAACCCCCTTTAAGGAATTTTGAATTTTGAATTTTGAATTTTGAATTAAAGACAGTAGATTCAAGATTCAAATTTTGCCGATAGAGATGCTTTTTTAACTCAAAATTCAAAATTCAAAATTCAAAATTAGTTGATCAGTTTGTATTTGCGTAGGACGGTTTTAACTTTGGTCAGGTTGGCTTCGGAGACGGGCGCGAGGGGCAAGCGCAATTCTGGCTCTATCAGGCCCATTAGTCCCATTGCCGCTTTGAGCGGGCCAGGGTTGGTTTCAAAGAAAATCATTTCGTTTATATCAAGTAGATGATAATGCAGTTCTCGCGCTTCTTCCCATTTTCCCGCCGCACACAAGTTATAGATGTTGGCTACCTCACGCGGCAATAAATTCCCCGTCGCGCTGACATGGCCCGCCCCGCCCAGTGCCAGCATGGGGAAGCAAAGCGCTTCGATACCGCAATAAACCAAAAAATCGCGTCCGCATTGAGCGATAATATGGCTCATCTGCTGAAAATCCATGTTGGATTCTTTAACGCCGATAATATTTTTGCAAGCGTGCCGCAACCGGGCCATCGTATCGGGAGTCATATTAACTCCGGCCCGACCGGGAATATTGTAGATAATCATTGGCAGATCGGGGAATTCGGTGGCAACGGTGCGAAAGTAGCGATATAGCCCTTCCTGCGACGGCTTGAGGTAGTACGGCACAATTATCAGCACCGCGTCAACTTCCAGTTTTTGGGCAAATCTGGTAAAGCGTAAGGTTTCCTGCAAATTATACGAACCCGTCCCCGGCACCACCGGCACCCGCCCCCGCACCGCCTTCACCAGCGTTTCGATTAAATATTCGCGCTCTTCCGCCGCAAGCGAACTCGGTTCGCCAGTCGTTCCCGCCACGCTCAAGCCATGTGTGCCGTTCTCAATTTGAAATTCGACCAGATTCAGAAAAGCTTTTTCATCAAAATTGCCATTTTTGAAAGGCGTTACCAAAGGGACTAGCGAGCCGCGTAATTTCGTGATGTCCACTTAGCTTTGCTCCTCCTCTCCTTACTCCTCGTTTCAAGCTCGTAACTTTTAGAAATTTCTCCCCAATTTGAAAGGCGGGGAATTTTTCAGGCTTTATATCAGGTCTTAAAGGGTTGCCATCATTCGTATTGGCTCATTGCATTCGCCCAACTCGCTTGAATAACCACAACCTTTCAAGACTTGGTATTATTGAGCCTGCAAACGAAAATCCCGCGATAATTTTGTGAATGTATCATACTATATCCTGATTAGCACGACGAATTTTATCGCCCTTCTCCTGCTCCTCCTTCCTGGCTCTTTAAATCAAATTCGCTGATAGGAGTATTAGAAAAGTGTATTTAAAAATCCCGGCAAAAAAAGGGACAATCTTTAGAACATTTGTACTTAAATATGGTATAATGAAACAAGCAGGTAGCTTTCACCTGCCCAAACCTGAATTTTCGCACAAGAAGTGAAAGGAGGGCGGCGCAAACCCTCCCGTTAGAGGTCGCCGCAGTTAGAAGTATGAGTGCAATGATAGGAAAACGAGTTAATCCTCTGAGCCGCCGCCCGCGCCGACAGCGCCTGGTGGTGGCAGTACGCGGCGCGGCAGGTACAGGTAAGAGTTACTTCGCCGCAAGCATGGCCGAGGCCGGACTGGGGCGGCTATGTTATTTTGACGTAGAACGCAAAGCCCGCTTGTTGCCCGGCAGCGATGGCTCAAGGTTCGATGCGCTGGAAATACAGCATCCTGACGAATTGCCCGAATTTATCGAATGGGCATTAGACGGCGAAGGCCGCGAACAGAATTACGGCTGCTATGTGCTGGATAGCTGGGCCATGTATTTTGGTCGCAAACACCGCGAAACCGTGATGGCGGTACGCGATAAAACTGGCGACCCTACCATCCAACCCACTGCCGAAGAACTGGCTTCCGACCAGATGGTTTTCCAGGAAGTGTTGCGTCGCCTGTGCGTGGATAGTGGCGCTTGCGTGGTTATTACCGACCAGATTGGCGCTAGAGGCAAGGAAGAGCGCGAAGAAAACGAGATGGGCCGGGTGCTACCGCTCACCAGTGGCGGTCTGGAATATTTCGTGGATGTGCTATTCGAGGCGGCGGTTCGGCTGGAAGATTTGCGAACTGTGCGGGTCTTCCGAGTGGTCAAGAGCAATAGCCCAGCCTTCCCGATTGGTATGGAACTGAACAACCCGTCCTTCGCCGATTTGCTGACCCGTCTTTCAAGCGATAGTCCGCTTCAGGTCGCTGCGCCACCAGTATACGAAGAACCAGAGTTGCTGGAAGAAGCACCCGAACTTACGCTGGTACGACCCCGGCTGACCGCCGACGATTTAGTGCTGAAAGCCGAGCAGAACGGTTTTAGTCAGGCCGATTTGATTACGGCAGCCCGCTACTATTGCGGCGGCAAATCCGATTTGCACCGCCTCAATGACGAAGAATTAGCCGACCTTGACCGTCGCCTGACCGCCCGAATCGAGAAGGAGCGGTTGCGCGAGGAAGAAATGGGTATGCAGCAAATTGAAGCCGCCCCTGCCCCGGCCCAGGCTGCCACTCGTAGTCGTTCGCGCCGAAGCTAAATTACTTCTTCCCAAAAATAAAACTTCCCGGTTCACCGTGAGCAGGGAAGTTTTGCTTTTAAAAATAAGAATTAACCCGAATACCGTTTAAATAAGGGCAAAATCGCTGTAGGAGGGGGCTGCCCCCCCCTCGATTTTTGACCTGACGCTACCCGCAAATCGAGCGCACAGCGCCCTCCTACAGAAGTTATTTGAATGGTATTGGAATTAACCCTCATCTGTAGAAACGTAGAAAGTATCGTTTTTCACAAAAGACTTCTTGTGCTATAATTCGCCTTAACCAGGGTCAAATCTGTTCACAGGCATGGGTATGCCTCGGTTTCCAACCAAAGCCAACTTTTTACCAGCGCAGAGTAGCGCTCCCAATTTTCAGACAAATTAATTTTCTGTAGGAGAGGGCTGGGTCCTCGATTTTTTAGGCAGTCAGGTTTTGTAGGAGAGGGCTGCGCCCTCGATTTTTGGGCAGGTTATTTTTCATTAATACAGTGTGAGGTACGATGGCAGTAGCAACCAAACCATCGGATACCAGGTTAGCCTGGAAACCGATGGTGAGCCGCATAGTAAGCGGGACAGGTCTGAGCCTGATAGTGCTAACCGGGCTGGGTTGGCTTCTAACTTTTCCCACCTTTCAGTTGTTAGCTTATCGCTTTTCGGGCGACCGCTCGATTTTTATTCCTTTTCGCGAACCCAGCCCAATAGCGGCTTTTTTTCGCGATTATCCTCAATTGCTCTGGCTTGGCTTTGCGCTGGGAGCTACGCTTTATTTTGTGGTGCGGCCTGTTCCGTCGCTTGAGCAAACTACCGATGCCAAATCGAACTCGGCAACAACAAGCTGGTTCAACCTGGCGTGGCGACTGGCAGGCATTGCAGGGCTGGCGGTTATTCTGCTGCTGGCAGCAAGTGTTCGCATTGGAGATGCCCGCGATATTGGCGCAACCGATTTAATTCGCTCCGATTTCGATGAAGGGGTACACGCCAGCAGCGCTCTTTTGATGGCTCAGGGCAAAACCGTCTACAAGGATTTCTTTCTGACTCAACCGCCGATTGGGGTATGGCGAGGCTCAATTCCAGTGCGGCTAGGAGGG